>NZHK01000028.1 GCA_002691285.1 Fidelibacterota bacterium
TATGCCCAAAAAACATACTTTATCATCATTACCCACTCCTAATGATAATCAAGTTAAAATAGAGACTCATAATCTAGGAAAAACTGCAGTGGTAAAATTCGGTGGTTGGGCAACAAAAACAAGAACTGAGTATTATAAAAAGGAGCTTGAAGAATTTTTAAGAAAAAAGCGATATACTGCTAAAGATGTATTTTTGGTGGCTCAGTATAATAGTCCTTGGGCTTTACCTCCATTTCGGAAAAATGAAATTTTAATATCTATCAAATAAATAAAACGCTCAAAACGTTCAAAAAGGTCAAAAATAGGTTGTAGTTTAATTTTTTGAATAATAGATTTAAATAGTTACATTAGACAATCAATGGATTTTAATTTAGTCAATATCGTAGAAGCTTTAAAAATTATATCAAGCGTAGCAATTTTTTTTGTGTGGGTTGTTAGGTATGATAATATCAAAAAAGAGTTTGTTGAATATAATCTTCCATCATGGGTACGTGATCTTGTTGGCATCTTAAAATTATCATTCGCTACGATGTTACAGTTTTCTAATCAAGAAGTTGTTAAGATTGGAGCCTTAGGTATTAGTGTTCTAATGCTTGGTGCTGTAGTAACACACTTGAGATTAAAGAGTAATTTTAGGAGATATATCGCTTCGGTAGCGATGCTGTCTATAAGTGTCTTTATTCTTCTTCAGATCTTATAATATAATTAAAGTAACATATAAGTAGATCTGGTAATTTTTTTAAAATTAATATTATGCCTTTCACACAAAAAACATTTATAAAGAATGTTAATCCAATAGATGTAGTACGTTGTTTTCATTCAAACGAATTTATTGAATTTTTAATTTTAGGCCAGCCGGTCAAAATTGTTAGTTGGAAAGGCATTGACAATAATAAAGAAGCCTCCTTTTTATTTTGGTTTTTCGGATGGAGAAAAATGTCTGTGGTCCATGAAAATTATAAGTTAGATCGAAATAATTTATCCTTTGAAGATAAAGGATTGGTTCTTCCTTTTGGGTTAAAAAGCTGGAGGCATCGGCATATTGTCAAGCCTCATGAATCAGGTGCTTTGATAATTGATCAAATCTATCTTGAAGAAAAAAATATTTTTAAGAAATTTTTTGTCTATCCTTTGATGTTATTTCCAATTGTTATCAGAAAAGTTACATACAAAATTTGGTTTAATTTGCTCGAAGGAAGACTGTGGACATCAACTACAAGGAGTAACAAGAATGAAGTTTAATTTTATTTTCATTACACTTATGTTTTCAATAGGGTTTTCTAAATCGAATAAAGGGCCATCTTTAACAAATAACAAATGGATTTCTGAAGGAAGCCCCAAGCGTGAAGTTTGGTTTCAGGACTGGTCAGGCTATATCAGGTTATTCGTGACGACATTTGAAGATACCTCTTCAGTCAATCCAGGACCTTACATTACAGAAACGAAAAATAAACCATACCTGACTCCTAAGCCATATAAGTTAGTTCAGAAAAATCAGTTAATTGGTAACATAAAATGGGATCAAGATTTTTCATGGAATGGGGAAAAAAATAGTTTCACATGGAAAGTTGACAGGGCTAATCCTAAAATAAAACTTCCTGACATTTATACTGGAACGTTGACATATGAAGAAAATAATTTAACTTTAGAAATTATTAAAGGCTTTCAAACTATTTACTCAATGGTGCTAAAACCTGTTTCATACTATTAATTAATATTTTTAATAACGCTCATAACGCTCAAAAAATACTTGACAGCTACACTACTCCTTTTATAATATTACCTGTGAATATAAAAGGAGTTAGTTATGTCTTCAATATTAGAAGCCGTTTCAAAAGGAACTGATCTCAAACATTTCAATGAAAGAAAGGAGAGAGTGCCCAATAACTTTGATGCTAAAAAAGCAGATAATGATCTTAGGGCATGTCCTGTATGTAAAGTTGTTTGGGAGGTAATGATTTTCAATCAAACTATTGATTATAAATATTACCATAATTTTCCTAGGTACGGAAAAGAAAAAGGTACTTGTCCCAGCTGTGCACAAAGAATAAAAAATAAATATTATCATAATTCTGAGGTAATTGACCCATCATGAATTTGACTCATGTTGATCATATTGCTATCGAATCAAAAAATATTTCTGATTCCGTTAAGTGGTATTCAAACAACTTCAAATGCAAAATTAAACATCAGGATGAGACTTGGGCATTACTAAAGTTTGACAATATTCAAATTGCTCTAGTAACACCGGGTCAACATCCACCACACTTTGCTATTATAGATGAAGAAGTAGCAAACCTTGATGGTAAAAAGACACACAGAGATGGAATTAATTATGTTTATGAAAAAGATCCTGATTTAAATGTGATTGAAAAAATTGATAAAGGTACATCATGAGTAGTGTAGATATTTTTATTGAAAAAGATTATGCTGTCATATCTTCTTTTGAAGAAGACGCTAGGGACTTTGTTTTAAAAGTTAATGAGTTAATGCAACAAGGTTGGAAAATTAGCGGTGGAATATCTTCATCCAATAACAAAATATTTCAAGCTCTTATTAAGGATTCTAAATGAATATTCTGATTATAGGTGGAGCTGGAGGCATTGGATCCCAACTACTTAAAGATCTTTCAAATGATGACTCGAACAGTATTTTAGTCGCGTACCATAATAAAAAGCCAGACACAAATTTTGAATCCGTCTCACTTGATGCTTCTAAATTTATAGAGGTTGAGAATTTTATAAAGAAGGGGTTAGAGAAATTTGGAAGTGTTGANGCCATAGTCTGTTTGCCTGGTAATCTAATTTTGAAGCCGGCGCACCTATGTACTGAAGAAGAATTTTACGAAACAATANANATTAACCTTAAATCTTCTTTNGGTGTTATTCGTTCAGCTGGNAANTTATTAAAAGATTGTTCAATAGTANTNATGTCAACNGCTGCTGCNAGNATNGGNTTATCCAATCATGAANTAATNTCTAGNGCNAANNCTGGTGTGGAAGGTCTTGCAAAGACAGCAGCAAAAACATANTCNAGAAAAAATNTAAGGGTNAATACTGTNTCNCCAGGNCTTGTAGATACNCCACTTGCAAAGAAAATNACTGAAAANCCCATTATATTAAAAGCAAGTGTCAAAATGCTAGCTTTAGATAAAATTGGGNAACCTAANCAAATTAGNAATATTATAAAATTTTTAATCAATCCAGANAATGACTGGGTTACCGGNCAAAATTTCATTNTTGACGGTGGCNTATCATCAACTAAATAAAAGGTAATANNATGAAAAAACCAGCACTAAGAAAAAATAGATTCGCNCCNGTTGAGTTTAAAGAAACAAACTGGACAAAAAGTGCAAAAAACATNGGCGAATATATTTTTAGAAGAATCTCTNTAGATCAATCTAATAAAGAATTACAGAACACTCGCCCTATGCATTTGATGAGCAAGCTTCTGATCACCAGCAATGAAATTAATCATTATGTAAATGATTATTTAAAGATGGTAGATGAAAAGTCAAACAATGCATACGTTGAAAAAATGAATTCTAGATTAAATAGAAGACCTAAAGATTTAAACATTGATTTTCCGGAATATTTAGGCCATAGCTAACCTTTAATGAGAAATTCAGATTTAAAGCTATCATTTAATTTACTTGTATCGTTGCCTATTCAATTGATTATGGCAACGATTCTTTTTTCAAATAGCATACTTAATGCAGGAGGATATACTAGCTCTATGAAGTCTTTTTATGATTTACAACTAAATGATATAAATGGCGATGAAATTGATTTACAATCTTTCAAAGGAAAGAAGGTTTTGTTGGTGAATGTGGCTTCTAAATGTGGTTATACTGATCAATATGCAGATCTACAAGAGCTGTATGAAACGCATGGGGATGAGTTAGAAATAATTGGTATTCCATGTAATGATTTTGGTAGGCAAGAACCAGGCTCAGCTAGTGAAATACAAAACTTTTGCAAACTCAATTATGGTGTAACTTTCACTTTAGCTGAAAAGCAAAAGATAAAGTCAGAACCAATTAGCGGCATATATCAATGGCTATCAGATCCAAATCTAAATGGTTGGAATAGTTCACTTCCCTCATGGAATTTTTGTAAGTATGTGATCAACGAGAGTGGTGAACTAACACATTTTTTCAAAAGCGGGGTAAACCCTAATGGAAAAGAGATTCTAGACCTTTTTTAATATAAGTCTTAATTGAAAAAATCTTTTCTTCCAGAAAAAAATTGTGTGACCTGCAATCGTCCATTCAAATGGAGGAAGAAATGGTCAAAGTGTTGGGAAGAGGTGAAGTACTGCGGTCAAAGATGCAGGTTAAATAAGAATAATTAATCTTACATGGAAGCTACTTTTATTTATCCCAACCAGCTCTTTGATCCACATCCGGCTATAGCAAGAAATAGAACCGTTTTTCTCATTGAAGATCCATTATTTTTCGGAGATAAAAAATATTTTTTCAATTACAATAAAAAGAAGATTTTACTACACTATATGTCCATGTCTTATTTCGCTAGGAGATTAGATAAAAGAGGATACAAGGTAAGAAAAATCCAACATACCGAACTTTTAGAAAGTGATTATACTACAACCTTGATAAAAGATCATGAAATATCAAAAATTCATATTGCTGAGATTATTGATTATGAATTAAATATAAGAATTAAAGCTGCATCCAAAAAAACTGGAGCAAAGATCACAATTTACGATAGCCCAAATTTTTTTCTAAATAGTACAGATGTAAAGGATGATTTTGCAAATAAAAAGTTTTACCTTATGGCAAATTTCTATAAAAAGCAGAGGAAAAGATATAATATTTTATTGGATTCTAATAATCAACCAACGGGTGGGAAATGGAGTTTCGATGAGCAGAATAGGAAAAAGTTACCCAAGAATATCTCGTTGCCAGATGAATTTGAAATCGACTTTGAAAATGATATACTTACAAAATCCGTAAATAAGGTAGAAACTTATTTCTCAAATAATTTAGGAAATACGCGAGACTTTAATTTCCCTTGTAGTCACGAACATGCCTTAGACTCATTTGAAAATTTTTTAGATAACAAGCTTCAATTTTTTGGCCCTTATGAAGATGCAATACCAAAAATTAATTCAAATTTATTTCACTCCGTTTTAACACCATATTTGAATATTGGTCTTATCAATCCAAAAAAAGTTATAGAACTTGTGATAGAAAAATCACAAGAAAAAGCAACACCAATTAATTCGCTTGAAGGTTTTATTCGTCAAATTATTGGTTGGAGAGAGTTTATAAGAGGTATCTATCAAGAGACCGGAGTAAAGCAAAGAACAGTAAATTTTTGGAGATTTAGAAATAAAATTCCAATGTCTTTCTATGAAGGTGCAACAGGAATAGATCCCGTCGACTTTGTAATCAAAAAATCAAGAAAAAATGCTTATGCTCATCATATTGAACGTCTAATGATAATGGGGAATATTTTTTTCTTACTACGAATCGATCCAGACTATGTTTATAAATGGTTTATGGAGTTCTATATTGATGCATATGATTGGGTTATGGTTCCTAACGTTTATGGTATGAGTCAATTTGCTGATGGAGGACTAATGTCTACAAAGCCATACATAAGTGGAAGTAATTACATCCTAAAAATGAGTGATTATAAAAAAGGAAATTGGTCTAAAATATGGGATGCCTTATATTGGGAATTTATTAAAGATGAAAGGTCCTTTTTTTTAAAAAATCCAAGAATGGCTATGATGGTAAGGCTCTATGATAAAAAAACTAGTGAAATGAAGAATGAGTACAAAAAATTAAGACTTCAAATTAGTGGGTAGCGTGAAGAAATAAGGATCATAACGCTCAATTTATATTTTTATTTAAACCATAAATTGTGTATATTAAAATATGAGATTTTTAACCTCAAATGATGTTGCCGAGATTTTAGGAATTAATATTTCCACCCTTAAACGGTGGACTGAAAACGGTACAATAGGTTGTTCAAAAACAGCTGGCGGGCATAGAAAATTTACTATGCAACATGTTAGGGACTATTACAAAAACAACAAAAATTCTGATAAAAACTTAGGTTTAGGATTAGAAAAACTTGAGCATAAAACTATTTATGAGTTAATTAACAAAAATGATTATGAAGAATTAGCAAAAGTCTTAGCAGATGCAAGTCTTGAGTCTAACGAGGTTACTGTTAATAATATTGTTAATGGTGCNTATATGAAGGGTATTGTTGCTTCAACAATTTGTGATGAAATTATAGAGCCTGGTTCTATGATTGTTGAAAACGCACTCAGACAAAAGTATATTTCTCATGTAGAAGCTTTTATAAGTAGGAAATTAATAACTCGGTCAGTTGAATCCTTAAATCAAAATAAACCGAACGGTTCTTTTAATGGTAAAACCGCTCTTTGCGTTAATTTTGAGGATAATTTACCGGATTTAGGCGTAGTTATGTCAGAGATAATCTTACGACATTCAGGGTATAATGTCCTCAATACAGGATCTCATGCAGAATTAGGAAGTCTTCAGGACATAATTAATAAGAAAAATGTAGATCTTCTACTCTTTTATCTCTGTGATATGCAATGTTGCATGGCCACAGTTAAAGATAATCTNTCAAAAACAGCCTCACAGGTAAAAGATATAGTCGCTTTAGCTGATAAATTAAAAGTAAAAGTTATCTTTGGTGGTTCTGGAATTCACTTTTTGCCAGATGTTTCAGGTCAAATAAGCAATACTTTTAACAAATATTTCGATTTAGAGAAAATTATTTAGTCCTTCTTCAAGACTCAAGTCTCCTTTCTTTGAAGATTCATCCAAATAGAGTAAAAACGTTACGATCAGGTTCCTTTGCTGGCAAAGGTGTTTTGTACTGGATGCAAAGGGATAAAAGATTTGAGGATAATTGGGCCCTTATTTCTTCTCAGTTTATAGCTCTTAAACATCAGGTACCACTTTATGTATGTTTTCAATATGTAGGAGAATATAAAGAATCTAATGTTAGACACTATGATTTTTTGTTTAAAGGACTGGAACAAACAGCAAAAAGNTTAGAAGAAAATAATATCCGGTTCTTTTTATTGAAAGGTAAGGCAAATCAAGTCATACCAGAATTTATTGAATCAAAAAAGATAGGTACCCTAGTTGCTGATTTTTCACCGCTAAAAATATATAAAAATAGAATTCGAAGAGTATTGGAAAAAATACAGGTTCCATTTTTCCAGGTTGATGCACACAATGTAATTCCTGTTTGGAAATCATCAGATAAAAAAGAATTTGCCGCACATACCTTAAGAAAAAAAATACTTAGGAATGTAAATGAATATTTAACAGAATACCCAAAAATCTGCTATCATCCTTTTGGAGAAAAGAAAAAAAATAAATTTTCATATACGAAAGTTATGGCAGGTCTTAAAATAGATTTATCTGTACAGCCGGTAAATTGGATAAAACCTGGAGAATTTTTTGCGAATAAAAGATTGAGATCATTGAATGAATTATTTAAAAATTATGATTTAAATAGAAATGATCCTACGAAGAATGCATTGAGNAATTTAAGTCCTTACTTTCACTACGGTCACTTGTCATCACAAAGAGCTATACTTGAAATAAANAAATTTAAACTACCTCAANGCGATAAAGATGCATTTATAGAGCAGGTTTTAATTAGAAAAGAATTGGCAGATAATTTTTGTGAATTTGAAAAAAACTATGATTATTTTGAAGGNTTNCACCCTTGGGCTCAAAAAACATTAGATGAACATCGCAATGATGAGAGAGATTATNTATATCCAAAAGGGCAATTTGAGGAAGCCAAAACTCATGATTCTTTATGGAANGCTGCCCANATTCANATGATGACAANAGGNAAGATGCATGGCTATATGAGNATGTATTGGGCAAAAAAAATAATGGAGTGGAGTCCTTCTCCTGAAATTGCACAACAGATAGCTATTGATTTAAATGATAAATATCAATTAGATGGTAGAGATCCCAATGGATATACTGGNATTGCTTGGAGTATAGGTGGTGTACATGATAGAGCATGGTTTGAAAGACCTGTGTATGGAAAAATTAGATATATGAATTATAATGGATGTAAATCAAAGTTTGATGTTGCTAAGTATGTAAAAATGTATGAATCTTAGTCATAATTTTTACATATTATGATGAATAATGAAGATAATCCTAAGTTTTGGGAAAATATATATAAAAATGATGATGCNGGTTGGGATCTCGGTGNTCCNACNCCTGTATTTGTAAAGATATCNTCAATNATAAAGCCTAAAAAGATTTGTATTATAGGCTGTGGAAGGGGTTATGATGCTGTGATGTTTGCAAAAAATAATTTTGATGTAACAGCAGTAGANTTTGCTCCTACAGCNGNAACNTNCTTAAAAAGCCTAGCAAAGAAAAATAACGTAACAATTAATGTTCTAGAAAAAGATATTTTTTCTTTGGCTATTCAATATGATAATAACTTTGATTATGTTATAGAACAGACTTGCTTTTGTGCAATTCANCCAAATAAAAGAAAAGAATACGAAAAACTAGTTTATCGAATGCTGAANACAAATGGGAAATTAATTGGATTATGGTTCCCATTAGANAAAGATATAAATGATGGTGGCCCNCCTTATGGGACAACAGTTGAGGAAGTTAAATCTCTTTTTAAAGATAGATGGATGCTTGAAAGTGAGGAGTTTCCTAAAGAATCTATAAAGCCTAGAAAAGCNAGGGAAAAANTAATTATTTTTAAAAAATTAGAAAGNAGTATTGATTAGTANAATTCCAAAAATGAATTCNAAAACTTTAGTTATAGTTTTTTCTTTAATATTTTTATNTGGATGTGGAGAAGCAAATAAAAATCCTAATATTATAATCATTTTTACAGATGATCAGGGTTATGGAGACCTAGGATGCTACGGAGCAACTAAGTTTGAAACTCCCCATATTGATTCTATGGCAAAGGAAGGATTACTGTTTACAGATTTTTATGTTTCGCAGGCTGTATGTAGTGCTTCTAGGGCTTCTTTGATGACTGGTAGTTATGCAGAGCGGGTTGGAATACAAGGAGCTTTGAGTCCGTGGGAAGTTGGTGGGCTTGATCCTAAGATTCAAACGATAGCTAAACTTTTAAAGTCTTACGATTATACTAACGCGATTTTTGGGAAATGGCATTTAGGACATAGAGATGAATATTTACCTCTACAAAATGGATTTGATGAATATGCAGGATTGATTTGTTCAAATGATATGTGGCCAGTTGGTTATGATGGTAAACCAATTCAATCAACAAAGAAAAGTTATTATCCTACTATGTCTTTTTGGGAGGGTAATAGCCCATCATTTGATATAAAAGATTTTGAAGATCAATCTCAACTTACAACTAAAATAACAGAAAGAGCTGTTGACTTTATAAATAAGAATAATGATAAACCATTTTTTCTTTATATCCCCCATCCTATGCCACATCAGCCTATCGCAGTATCCGATAAATTTAAAGGAAAGAGCGAGTTAGGACTTTATGGTGATGTTATTATGGAAATTGATTGGTCTGTAGGTGAAATACTTGCATCGCTAAAAGCAAACAAAATAGATGATAATACCTTGGTCATATTTGCTAGTGATAATGGCCCTTGGTTAAACTTTGGTGAATGGGGAGGTTCTGCTGGACCTTTACGAGAGGGGAAAGGTACCATGTGGGAAGGCGGAGCGAGAGTTCCTTGTATTATGCGATGGCCTAACCGAATAGAAGCAAATAGAGTCTCTTCTAATATAGCTGCGACTATTGACATATTACCAACTATTGCAGAAATAATTGGTGCAAATAACTTCACTTCAAAAATAGATGGAGTTAGCCTTCTTCCTATCTTGGAGAAAAAACCAGGTGCTAATCCTAGAGATCACTTATATTACTATTATGCCGAAAAATTAATTGCAGTTCGAAAAAATGAATGGAAATTAGTCTTTCCACATACGTATCGCTCTTATGAAAATGTCGAGCCGGGGAAAAATCTTTTTCCTGGCCCGTATGGAAGAGGAAAATCAGGTTTAGAGCTATATAATCTTGTACAGGACATTGGAGAAAAAGAAAATGTTGTAGCAAAGTACCCTAAAATAGTACAAGAATTAGAGCAATTAGGCGAAGAAGCACGTTCGATTTTAGGGGATAAAATAACGAATAGGATAGGCAGTGAAGCGTATGAAACAATTTGTGGATATGCTCCAACTGCAGTAGAGATACTTCATTCCGCAGTTGGGAAAGATATTTTCCTTTTAAATAAAGCCGATAAAAAGTACCCAGGTGAAAGTACTAAATCTCTTATCAATGGTTTTGGTGGGACTATAAATTATAAAGATTTATCCTGGCAAGGATTTGAAGCAAAAGATTTAATTGCAACAATTGATCTGGGTAAATTAACTACTATTAATGAAGTGAAAACTCGTTTTTTGCAGAGTCAGGTTTTTTGGATATTTTTACCAAAAAAGATTGAAATTGAACATTCCATAGATGGTGAGAATTTTGAGTTAATATATGAAGCATATCCAAAAAATGACTTTAGCTTTGTTCAAGATATTTTCACTTATGGTGTTAATCCAAAAAATATCAAAACAAGATATATTAAAGTTAAAGCGACAAATATAAATGAGTGTCCAGAATATCATCCTGGTTCAGGTGGACCTTCCTGGATTTTTTCTGATGAAATAATTATCAATTAAAAATAATGACATGAACAAAGAAATAAAAGTAGCGAAAGAAGCTGCATTAGAAGCAGGAAATTTGATTTTAAGTTTTTATAAAGCAGATTATGAAATAAGAGATAAAGGATATCATAACCCTGTAACAACTGCGGATCACGCATCCGATAATAGAATAAAAGAGATTTTAGTCCAATCTTTTCCAGAATACGGTTGGTTATCTGAAGAAACAGTAGATTCGAAAAATAGGCTTAGAAATGAAAGAGTTTGGGTTGTTGATCCACTAGACGGGACTAAAGAATTCATTGAAGGAGTACCACATTTTGTAGTGAGCATTGCTCTTGTAGAAAATGGAATTCCAATTATCGGTGTTTTGTATAATCCTGTAACTGCTGAATTATTTGAAGCCTCTGNAGGAAATGGTGCAAAATTAAATAATAAAAATATCACCTGCTCCTCAAAAGAAAATTTAAGCAGTATGATAATATTAAATAGTCGTTCTGAGACAAAAAAAGGACTTTGGGATCCGCATATTGATACCTTTAAAGAACTCAAGCCAATTGGTTCAGTTGCATATAAGTTAGGTCTTACTGCTGCTGGGAAGGCAGATATATTTGCTTCTTTAAGGCCTAAAAATGAATGGGACATATGTGCTGGAAATTGTATCGTAAATGAAGCAGGCGGTAAGTTGATTGATTTATTTGGTAAACAGAGAAGATATAATCAAGAAAACACTCTTATCACACCTGGACTGATTGCAGGAGAGATTAATGCCGTTGAAAAAACATTTTCTGTTTTAAAGGCTTTATGAATTTTTCTCTAGNAGANATTGAAAANTANTGTAAGGATTTCTCACTTAAAGATTCTCCNTTGTTAAGNGATTTNACTGAATCTACATGGAGNTCTGAAGAACTTCCTCAAATGTTATCAGGTTCCTTAGTNGGNGGGCTATTACAAACAATTATTAGAATTAGTGGNGCTGTAAATATATTGGAAATNGGNATGTTNACTGGNTATAGTGCTCTNAAAATGGCAGAGGNTTTNCCTGAAAATGGNAAAATCCATACNTGTGAATTAATGGNNAAACATNTTAATACTGCTAGNGAATGGTTTAAAAAATCAGAAAGNGGTNATAAGATTTCAGTTCATAAGGGTCCTGCACTTCANTCGTTGGAAAAAATGAAACACTTAACTTTNGATCTAGTTTTTATTGATGCAGATAAAGTCAATTATCCAAACTATTANAAAATAACCTTANATTTATTAAAAANAGGNGGANTNGGTGTATTAGATAATATGTTATGGAGCGGTAAAGTAATAGATCCTTCTGATAAAGAATCAATTGCCTTAAGAGAAACTGCTGAATTAATTAGAAATAATGATAAATTATCTCCGCTCTTATTACCTGTTAGGGATGGAGTTATGGTCTACCAAAAAATCGAATAGGGATAAAAATGTCGAAAATACCAGAAGATGCAATACAATGTTTAGATAAAGGTTTTGTTCGTCTTGTTGACTCAATGGGTGGAGATGACGCCATCGTACAAGCAGCAAGAGTTAGTTATGGTAAGGGTACAAGTAAGGTATCACAAGATAGAGGTCTTATTAGATATCTTATGAGGCACAGACACACAACTCCTTTTGAAATGGTTGAATTTAAATATCATTGTAAAATGCCAATTTTTGTTGCTAGGCAGTGGGTAAGACATCGTACCGCAAATATTAATGAATATTCACTTCGTTATTCAGAAGCAAGAGATGAATTTTATGTTCCTAATCCTGAGCATATCCAATTTCAAAGCTCTCTTAATAAACAAGGGAGAATGGGTACTGTTTCCGAAGATTTGAAGGCCAAAGTACAAGATTACTTTAAAGAGGTATCCGATAGAAGTTTTGAGATTTATTCAGAATTAAATAATGCAGGAGTTGCTAGAGAGCTGGCTAGGGCAATTTTGCCAGTAAATTTATACACTGAATGGTATTGGAAAAATGACCTTCATAATTTATTACATTTTATAGGTTTAAGATCGGATAGTCATGCTCAATATGAGATTCGTGTTTTTTCTGATGCTATGGCTAAATCAGTAAAGGCTGTTGCTCCTTTTGCCTGGGAAGCATATCAAGATTATGCGGTGAGTGGATTAAGGTTTTCCAGAATTGAACAAAATATCCTTGAAAAACAACTACCTAATAGAGTTATTGAAGATATCCTAGAGGATATTGCATACCAAATCACTGCAACTCTTCATATCAATAAGCCTAGAAGTGAAAGCGAAATATATCCTTTGTATAAAAAACAGGGTGGTCTAGACTCAGAAGAAGACTTTAAATTGAAATGGGATTCTGGTGAAATTGAATCAGGCAATGTTCGTGAATTACGTGAGTTTAAGGATAAACTNCATTCTTTAAAGAATTAATATGATTTTNTTGAAATAGCTTTGCTATGTCATTATTTAATAGGGCAGAAGTTGTAGATTTNAATTTTACAAAACGGGTTANAGAAGGAAGNCTTCCTGAANNAAAAATCGATTCATTAAACTCNGATCAATATATTTCTAANATAGNTTTAATATCAATTTTTGAATCTCAGATAGCTAGCCGNCATATGGATTTAAAAGCCAGATTGCTTAAGGATCAAGGTAAGTGTTATTATACTATAGGTAGTTCTGGNCATGAAGGTAATGCNGTTTTTGGNNATGTTTTTCCNTANACTGATATGGCATTTCTTCATTANCGNAGTACNCCATTTTTTCTTCANAGATCTAAACAAGTNTCNGGTCTNACNCCNTTNTNTGATACNGCACTTATCTTTTATGGCTTCATCAGAAGANCCNATNAGCGGAGGTNGNCATAAAGTTATAGGNAGTAAAAAGCTAAATATTCCNCCTCAAACAAGNACNATTGCAAGTCATTTACCAAAAGCTGTAGGNACNGCTTTTTCNATNGATAGNGCTAANGATCTTGAAATTAAAGAAAGAAATTTAGAGAAAAATAGTATAGTTATATGCAGNTTTGGNGATGCTAGTGCAAATCATGCCTCCGCGTTATCAGCTTTTAATACTGCTTCATGGATAAANAATTTGGGNGGTCATGTTCCTATTATTTTTTTATGTGAAGATAATGGGACAGGTATATCTGTTCCCACTCAAGAAGGTTGGATAAAGGAAAATTTTTCTAATAAAACTGGCATCAAATACATTCAAGCAGATGGTTTGCATCTTNTGGACTTNGNAAAAAAAGCAAAAGAAGCCGAAAAAATTTGTAGGAAACAAAGANGCCCTATCTTTNTTCATATGAAAACAATCAGACTTATGGGNCATGCAGGATCAGATATTGAAGTTGGTTATAAATCGCTTAGTGAGATTGAAAGGATAGAATCAGATGANCCATTACTTCACTCCGCAAGAATTATGATGGAAAAAAAATGTTTAACATCTTCTGAAATNTTATCTTTATATGAACAAANTAGAGNGCAAATAAGTTGTGTTTTTAANTCAGCAGTTTTNAGACCATCCTTACTTAAGCCTGAAGATGTAATGAGTGCAATTGTAGCGAATAAAAATAAACGAAATAACGTACCATCTATNCCNAATTCTAAATCACGAAAAAATATTTTNGGTAAAGAATTTGAAAGNNTGAAAATCCCCCANCATATGGGTAAGCTATTAAATTATTCTTTATCGGACCTTCTACTTCAGTATTCTAATACACTTATTTTNGGCGAAGATGTAGCACAAAAAGGAGGTGTTTANCATATNACAGCAGATTTATATAAGCAATTCGGAGAGAGNAGAGTGTTTAATAGNCCTTTGGATGAAACNTCTATNATTGGCTTTGGGATAGGTTTTGCTCACAATGGATTTATTCCGATTCCTGAGATACAATTTTTAGCATATTTGCATAACGCAGANGATCANCTACGTGGGGAGGCAGCTACTCTTCCTTTTTTTTCCAANGGACANTTTACGAATCCAATGGTGTTNAGAGTACCCGGGTTAGCATATCAAAAGGGATTTGGNGGACATTTNCATAATGATAATTCGTTAACAGTNTTNCGAGATATTCCAGGAATNATTCTTGCCGTTCCTTCAAATGGAGCTGATGCCGTAAAAATGCTTAGANCATCAGTAAAAGAAGCTTACAAAAATGGACGNGTAATCGTATTNGTAGAACCTATTGCATTGTATATGNCGAAAGATCTTCATAAANCNAAAGACGGAGAATGGTTATGTACCTATCCAGAATTGGAAAGTGAAATCCCTTTAGGTGAATTCGCTGTGTACGGTAAAAGTGAAGTCCTAACTATTATCACGTATGGAAATGGTTTATATCTATCCTTGCAAGCAAAGAAAGAAATTGAGAAAAAAANAAGGAAGAAGATAAAGNTAATTGATTTACGATGGCTCGCTCCGATTAATTATGNAGGACTTNTAAGCAANATAAAAAAATGTAAAAATGTTCTTATAGTAGATGAATGTCGTAAGACAGGATGCCANGGCGAAGGTATTTTANCAAAACTGTTAAGTGTGCTTAATGGAAAATCTAAAATTGANTTACATGCTGCTAAGGATAGTTTCATACCTTTAGGAGTNTCAGCAACGTCTACATTACCAAGCAAAAAATCAATTNTCCAGAANGCTATAGANTTGATAAATGGATAAAAAAAGAATAATTGTTGTATGCCCAGGAAGGGGTACTTATACNNGAGAGACTTCAGGNTATTTAGCTAAATATGGAAAGTNTAGAACAGATCAAATTAGNTGGATGGATAAAAAAAGAGAAAACGAGGGNCTACCAAGTTTGTCTTACCTTGATTTAAAACCTTTCCAATCTAAAATTCATATGGCTGGAGAAAATGCATCAACNTTGATTTTTGCTTGTAGCNTATCTGATTTTTCATTTATTGATCAGAAAAANTANGAGGTNGTTTCAATNATTGGNAACTCAATGGGTTGGTANACTACACTTGTATTGGGNAATGTATTATCAATCAAACAAGGNTATGAGCTTATTCATACNATGGGTTCAATGATGANAAACCAAATTATTGGAGGNCAAATTATNTACCCAGTAGTAGATGATNNTTGGATTGGNAATAAAGAAAAAAAAACTAATATNNTTTCNCAAGTAAAAAACGCNGGCTGNTATATTTCAATAGACTTNGGTGGGTATGTAGTAATAGGAGGTGAGCAAANATCTTTAGATTTTTTGTTAAAAAAANTNCCNAAAAAAGAACANTATCCATTTCAATTNCCTTATCATGCTGCTTTTCACACCCCTCTACTTAAGTCAATTTCCGAAAAAGCTTTTAATTTGATTTCCCCAAAAAATTTTCAAAAGCCTTCCATCCCAATTATTGATGGGAAAGGAGATATTTGGAGTCCATTTAGTACAGATGTAC
>NZHK01000029.1 GCA_002691285.1 Fidelibacterota bacterium
CGAAATGCAACGATATTTTTATTTTCATAAATAAGATCAGTTGATATTTCTTTTTTCGCAATCTTGCAAAAAAAACAATCTCTCATTTCAAATTCCTAATTCATTAAACAATGTTATTGAAGAGATAGCTGCCGTTTCTGCCCTGAGTCGTCGATTTCCAAGATGAAAAAACGACACCCTTTTATTTTTCATTATATTTATTTCTGTTTTAGAGAACCCTCCTTCTGGACCAATAATTACATTAGAAGGATATCTAAGAGCACTTTTATAACTAAAAAGAGTAAAATCTGCATTAAGATGGCATGCATAATATTTAAAACCTTCATTACTATTTAATAATGTCTGCAAATCTTTTGGTTGGTGAAGGATCGGGAAAAAACTGCGCCGAGATTGTTTTGCTGCTGAAATTAAAATTTTATTACAGCGATCTATATTAATTGATGTTTTAACTGATCTTTCCATGATGATAGGATGAATTTCTTTAACTCCTAGCTCAGTTGCTTTCTCTAATAAAATTTCAAATCTATTTTTTTTTAATAATCCAGGTGAAATGTTAATGATATTTTGATTTTCACCAAAATTTTTTAAAGTTTTTTTTATGCTTCCGGTTATTACTTTTGATTTTATTTCTTCAATTAAACCAAAATAGCCTTGACTTTTTCCATCCACCAAAACAATTGTATCTCCTAGCTTTAACCTTAATACTTTTGCAGCATGGTAGGATTCCTTTTCACATAGGGAAAATATTTTGTTTTGTATATTGCTTGGGTTTATATAAAAAGCTTTTTCAGGAATTTTCATGATGCGAATTTTCGATTAAATGCTATGTGGATTAGCATACCTGAATAATCAATTTTACCATCAGCTTTATATTTTAATGGAAGCATTTCGTATCCTACCATAGGGGTAACTGTAGTTCGCCCATACATTTTAAATTCAACGCCTATACCGGAAAATCCTCCTAATGTGAATTGATTATCAATCTTTTTCCATCTTTCTTTAAAAGAACCTTCTTCAGCTCCATTTAATGTGAAAATGCCTCCGCCTCTTAATGCTACAAAGGGAGAAAAATTATTTTGTATTTTATCTACAAATGGATAATAATTACCTCCGAAAAAAATTGGTAACATTATAAGACTAATCCCGCCAATTGTTCTTGTAGTCCCATAGTATGGATCATAGACCAATGATTCATTTGGGTCTTTGATATCGTAAAACCTTAACTCAGCATTTATGGAAAGTTTTTTTGAAATGTGAGGGATCTGTCCATTCAAAAAAAAACCTGATCCGCTTGACCCAATATCCAAACCAAATCCATAATATGCTGTTTCAAATTGTCCCCACAATGATGAAATAAATACGAAACTAAAAAATAATTTCATTTAATTTTAAGTTTCCAGCTGTTTTGTTGAGAGTAATTTTTCATCAAAGCTATACTTTCCAGGGCCAAGAATAAGGATAACTAAATATATAGTAAGATATATTAATGCTGATTCTGCACTTTCTCCATCAGCCAAATGATAAGCACTAGCAAAAAACATTGTTAATATGATGAATAAAGATGAAAGTCGAGTAAAGATTCCAAAAAAAACCAACCAAACCAATACACCTTCACTCAAAGCAGCTAAAAAACCAAAAAATATAAATCCAAATTCAATTCCTACTACTGACATTGCAGCTTTGCCAAGCCATTCCCAAGATGCCGCATTGCTAATTTTTTTCAATCCATGATAATAAAACATATAGAATGATGGAATAACACGAAGAATCAAGATAGCCCAATCAAAACTGTTTTTAAATTGTTGATGAGAAATAAGAAAATTGAAAAATTTAATTTTCTTCAAATTCAGCATCTTGAATATCCATTTTTGATAATTTTTTATGAAAATTAGCCCTATCATCTTTCTTTTTAATTGTTTGCTGAAATCGGAAGAGTTTGATAAGTGGGCCACTTATTTTTAACCCAAAATAAATAAACAAACTAAAAAGCAATATCTTAATCATTTTAAATCTGTGACAGGATTAAAAAATTTGGTTCCAGAAACCGGTTTTCTTATAAAGTTAATTATTTCTTTCAGGTCATTTTTATTATGAACAAAGTCAATATTGCTAGTGTTGATGATTACAAGAGGACTGTCCTGATAACGAAAAAAATATTCTGTATATACTTGACCAAGCGCATCAATATAATCCTTACTAATATTCTCTTCCATCTCTCTTCCTCTTCTAGAAATATTATTCATTAAAGTATCTGTATCAGCTTGCAAATAGATTACAAGATCTGGTCGAATTATATTTTTTTCTAGCAAGTTTGCTACGGTATCATATAGTAGCATTTCTTTTTCATTTAAATTTAGAGAAGCAAACAATCTATCTTTTACAAATAAATAGTCTGTTATTAATAAATTCTGAAACATATCAACTTGTTTAAGTTCTTGTTGCTGTCGATACCTCTGAAGTAAAAAAAATAATTGAGTTTGAAAAGAATAACGTTCAGGATCTTTATAAAATTCTGGTAAGAACGGATTTTCCTCAAATTGTTCAAGAACTAATCGAGCACCCAATTCTTTGGATATCAGGTTAGCAAGACTTGTTTTTCCTACTCCAATTGGGCCTTCTACAGCTATATAAAATAATTTTCTCATGCTTGGCTATTTATTTGATATTTCTTTACATATGAATTGTCCGGGCAATTCTCAAGTAAATCATTTATCTTCAAATTTGTGTGTGGTATATTAAACTCAGGAGCTAACTCTACAAAAGGTAATAACACAAATTTTCGTAATGAAATCATTGGATGTGGAATAATTAGTTCTTCAGTTTCTAACACAGCATCACCATGAAAAAGGATGTCAATGTCTATTATTCTTGGTTGATTTTTTTTCTTTGTTTTAGACCTTCCCAACATTTTCTCAACCTTTTGTGTTATATCTAAGACATCGAAAGGTTTTAGTGTCGTTGAAAATTGTAAAATAGAATTCAAAAAAAAAGGCTGATCTATATTATATAAAGGTTCAGATTCATAATAAGATGAACTAACTATATCTGAAATTTGATAGTTTATTGATAAAGCAATTGTTGCTTGAGCTAAATTAGATTCACGGTCACCTAGGTTGGACCCTAAGGATAAAAACACCACTTCATTTTTCATTTACTTATTCGCTCAATTTCAACTTCAACTGTATCTAGATCTGCAACAATTGGAGCGTGGGGCTTTCGAATTTTAATAACCACTTTTTGAATAGGATATTTTTCGAGTATTCCCTCACATATTCTACCTGCTACATATTCAATCAAGTTACAATCACTCTCAGAAAAGATTTTCTTTACTAAATCTACTACTTTACTATAATCAACCGAGTCATTTAAATCATCTGATAATAATGCATTTTTTAAATTTAGATCCATATAAATATCAAGTTCAAAAACACCCTCTTTTTTCTTTTCAAAATCATAAACACCATGTTTACCCAGTAATCTAAGATTTAAGATTTTTATTTTTCCCAACTATTTCACCATCTGTACTTTTTGAGAATAAATATTATTATTTGCGTTCATTTGAATAAAGTATGTTCCTGAAGGAGCATTCGCTTTCCAGGAAACATTATTTATTCCAGGTTTAGATTTACCTGTACCAATTTTATCAATTAATTTTCCCTGTAGATCATAAATATGAATTTCAGATTGAATTTCTCCAAATCTTGTAGGCAAAAAATATTTAAATGTAACTTCAGGATTAAATGGGTTGGGATATGCTGGGTAAATTAAAATATTACTTAACTCAGGTACAATATTATCATTATTTAAATACTGGATTTCTTTTAAGATCCAGCCATCAGGATCTAACTGGACAGAGAGTGGAATACTATTTATAGAACCAAGGTTATATTCTTCAGTTTGAAATTGATTATTTACCCTAAAAAATAGCGATTCATTGGTCAACACCACTTTTATATCAATTGGCATTTCAAAATATTGCCAATTTTGTAGTTGATGAATAGTAATAATCAATTCACCTACCTCATTTATATCCCATAATAATCCATATTGTGGATAGTATTCATTATATATCCATTGCTCAAAAAAATTAGAAAGATTCAAGCCAGATATATCCTCACATACATTCTTAAAGTCTTCTGTAGTTACATCAGAATATGCTAAAGAATCATTGTATCCATACGATTTCAAAGATTCAAAAAATAGACTATCGCCCATGACACCTCGTAACATATGAACAACCCACCCCGCCTTATTATAAGTTAAATTGCCATTAAAAATCTGTGCAGCTGTCTGAGGCTCCTCAACATAAATTGTTCCAGGTCCAAAATAAGAATGATTCTGCCAATAGGATTTATAGGCCTCAAACCCGCGGGAGGCCTCATCCCATATTGCCTCAGAAAATCTAGCGAAGCCTTCATTAAGCCAAATATGATGAAAACTTGAACAAGTTACTAAGTCACCCCACCATTGATGTCCAAGTTCATGTGCAATAAGCCATTCACTATGTCCACCCATACTGGAAATGGTTTGATGTTCCATCCCTCCTCCACGACCAAATTCGACATGTCCATATTTTTCACCCATAAAAGGATATTCACCAAATTTATCAGCAAATACTTCCATCATATCATTGGTTAGTAAATAATTATCATACACCAATTCATAATGATCAGGATATACATAGTATTCAAGTGGCAACGTATCTCCATTTAGGCCAATATATGTATCAGTCCAAATAGTGTATGGATAAGTAGCGATTGAAACAAGGTAGGTACAAATAGGGTAACGCTCTGACCAATGATACATTTTTTTCCCATTAGGAATATCTTGCTCATTTACTAATAGACCATTGGAAACGACTATTTGCTCAGAGGGAACCGTCACAATTATATCTAATGAATCTGCTTTATCGGAAGGATCATCTTTACATGGCCACCAATCTCTAGCACCATATGGTTCGGATAGTGTCCAAACATGATCAATATTATTATGCATATCAAAATTATAAGATCCAAAACCCGATGTTGGAGGACTCCCATGATAAAAAATTTGGCAACTAAAGTTATAACCTCCAGGAATTGATGCGGGCGCTAGAACTTTTATTCTATCATCAATATGATCAAAACTAGTACTCTCATTATTCAACCAGACTGAATCAACAATCATTTCATCAGAAAAATCAAATTCTATATAGTCTGGCTCATCCAGACCTACAAAACCATTTGCTATAACTGAACCTAATATTTGTTCATTGTTAAAATCGATTTCAAAATCTATTTTATAATAAGTTATATCAATTTTTCCTTGATCCTCAGTTAAAGTAGAAGTCTCGGAAAATACTTGAGAAGAAGATTTGGTTTGACTACATATTAAGTTCTGATCTGTTTTTTTTTGACTGAAAATCACATTCACCAAGATGAATGTTACTTGTAAAAAATTATTTAATAGCTGGTTCTTTTTAGGTTGACAAAAAGCCCACACTAATTTCTTCCAGGTTTTATTTTATCAAACTGAAGATTTTCATATTTCTCCCAGATATTCGTTCCGGATGCTTCAGCAAATCTATATGCAAATTCTAATGCCTCAATAAAAGGACGATTCGCATACTCTCCATGTGAATAAAATTCATTTATCCATTTTACTATCTCAGATATTCTAACCACTTCTAGCTGATCGAAGACTCCATAAACCATTTCAGCTCGATTATTATAATACCAGTCTGTGATTCCTCCAAACCCTTCTGAATTTTTTAATTCAGTATGTGTTTCATACACCATAGTCAAATAGGAAAATAAAAAAATTTCTTTTTCTTCCTGCGTGAGAGTTTTCCAATAAGTTACTACTGGAGATAGATTGTTTTGTCCAACCTGCCCAAAAACCATGGAAAGTAAAAAAATAATTAAAATTTTTCTCATAAGGTGCTCTTTTTAATCAACTTTGCTTATTTGATCATGTGAATAATACAATAGCGCAGCACAGAGGAACAATGCTAAACATTATTTGGTTCTTGCCAATCTCCATGTTTTTGAATCAACTTTATTAAAGCTGCAACAGCATTTTCAGCATTAATATTTTTTTTCACTACGTTTTGTCCTTTGTATAAAGAAATTAACCCTGGGCCAGTACCAACATAACCATAGTCTGCATCAGCCATTTCACCAGGCCCATTCACTATACAACCCATAATCCCAATTTTTATCCCTTTTAGATGATCTGTCTTAGATCTAATCTTTTCTGTAGTTTCTTGAAGGTCAAATAATGTTCTTCCACAAGAAGGGCATGAAATATACTCTGTTTTTGATATTCTGGTCCTACTTGCCTGTAAAATTCCAAAAGAGATTTCATTAGAAAAAGAATTGCTATGTAATGTATCAATCCAAACCCCATCTCCAAATCCATCTATTTGAAGTGCACCTATATCAGTTGCAGCATAAATTAATGTATCATCAACTGATAAGGTATTGTATTCCCTTTTAATTATAATTGGATTTAAAATTTTCTGTTCCATGCATTTAATGAAAAATTGTCTTAATGAAGAATAAGCACATTCGTTATTGGTCTCTAAAACAATTATACACTTTGGTAATAATTTTATTTTTTCAAAAATATTATCTGAATCTTTACAAGAAAGAAATGTGATTTCATTATTGGGAATAAAATCAATTTGATTTACTTTGAAGAGAGTTAGGCCTGAAAAATCACTGGTTACATTTTTATAATCAGATATGATTCTTAGTCTTCCAGGTATTTCAAAATCTATACTTTTTTTCCCTAAGTAAAGATAATCAATTGCCTGTTCTGATATATGCCATTTATCCTCATTAGGAGCGTATATATATCCAAAGGAAGCTAAATCGTTCTGACATATCAATTGTTTTGATGAGAGGTTCCCAATTACCCTCGGAACTTTTTTATAACCAATATTTATGATTGAATTTGTTTTCCTTCTTTTATAAAAAAAAGGATCATAAGGAAGCGAATCAATTGTTTTGATTTTATTTCCATAATTTTCCGTCAGGTTCTTTCGATTAACTAATATTTTTGCTACTGGTATTTCTCTTTCAGGTTCTTCAGTTAAGGAAACTCTTATGGTATCACCTAAACCATCTTCAAGAAGTGTACCTATCCCGACCGCTGATTTTATTCTACCATCCTCAGCCTCTCCAGCTTCGGTAACCCCAAGATGAAGCGGGTAATTCATCTGCTCTTCATTCATCTTTTTAACTAGCAATCGATATGCTTGTACCATGACTTGAGTGTTACTTGATTTCATGGATAAAATAATATCATTATATCCTTCATCTTCTGCTATTCGTATAAATTCCATTGCTGATTCCACCATTCCCAATGGTGAATCTCCATAACGACTCATTATACGATCTGATAGAGAACCATGATTTGTACCTATCCTCATTGAAGTACCATTTTCTTTGCATATCCTTACTAATGGTATAAATCGGTCTCTAATTCGTTCCAACTCATTAATATATGCCTTATCAGTGTACTCATAAGTCTTAAAATTTTTTCTGTCCGCATAGTTACCTGGGTTGATTCTAACTTTTTCAACAATTTTTGCCGCTATTTTTGCGGCATTTGGAGTGAAATGAATATCTGCAACAAGAGGAGTTTTGTAACCTCTCTTTCGAATACCCTTTTTAATATTCTTTAAGTTTTCTGCTTCTTTTATGCTTGGAGCAGTGATCCTAACAATTTCGCACCCTGCTTCAATCATTCTAATTGACTGAGAAATTGTATTTTCGGTATCCATTGTATTTGTCGTTGTCATAGATTGTATACGGATTGGATTATTTCCTCCTACCCCTACATCACCAACATTAACACATCTAGTATTTAATCTTTGATAAGTTGTTAAGCTCGGGCAATAAATTTCCATTAGATTTCAGAATATGATCTTTCTAAATATTTTTCAGCTTTTTTCATTGCAATGGAAAAATTTTTTAATTCAATACATTTACGATAACTTTTTTGAGCTTTTTCCCGTTTGCTTAGNTTATCATATACCATGCCTTCAAGCAGATAAGCATTTCCGAGGATAACATCCAATTCCCCAGCATAATCTCTTATTGTACTTTTTACATTTTTTAANGATTCCTTATATTCTTTTTTTTGAAAATATAATAATGCTATTTCGTAAGAGAGATANGGCTCATACCATTCTTNCTGCCGATCGGTTAGATTTGATAATAGATTTTCCATTTTTTCAATAATTTTATAAGAATCATCAAACATATTTGTTCGAATAAGTGATTCCAAATATANAAGATTAAACCAATAATTTTCTGGAAAATTATAAGCTAGCTCCCTAGCATGTGGTAAGGAAAGCATTGGGTCATCTTCTACCCAAAGATATAAATTACATAATATTGCTTTTGCCTCAATCCAGGACCATTTTCCCTCATTTGCAGCCTTCATTATTTTTTCTAGTCCTGATTCTACTGAAGGTTCAAATCCCAGCATATCAATTGTCCAACGTAAAATTACATTGCTAATGCCAGCATAATATTCAACAATACCTATNGGCAACTGTAAATCAACAATGTGGTTAGATTCGCTAGCTATTCCTTTTATGATTGAAAATCCTTTATGAGAATGAAACAANGTATTTAACCACTCTTTTCTGCCCAAACTTACCCTTGCAGATAAACCAATAGAAGAACCTTGATATAACTTATAATTTGGATCATTTGGATATTTCAGTACTAGTTCTTCATATATCGGTTTTATTTCTCTTAAATCTGCCTCTAAAACTCGATAAGTCTCTTCAACTGGATCATTNGCCTGAGACCTTACCCACCTTGAGGCTGCCCAAATAAGATGGACACCTGGATGATCCGGGTATTTTTTCTTTGCTTGATCTAATATCTCAACTGATTTATCAAAATCATAATTATAAAAAGCATGAACTCCTTCCTGAACTAAAGAATCCCCCACATAGTATGCTTGGCCTTTTGNAGTTGCAAAAATTAAGATACNATAAGAAATAAACCGGAGCATCAGGATTTTAAAATGATTAAAGATTGAANATTAGAATCTAAGATCCTTGAGAAGACAGTATAAGCCACCCTTTAGATTCATTATTATCAGGTTTTATCTCNAGGCTTCGTTCCCAAGAAGCGCGCGCAAGTTGTTTTTCATCCATTTCCCAATATGTAATACCCATTCCTCGATAAGCATCTGCATTATTAGGAGTTAACTCAAGCACTTCTTGGTATGCGACAAGAGATTCATTATACATATTNTTTTGACGATAATATTTCCCAAGAACAGCCATCGCTCCAGGAAGCCATGAAGAATGATTATTATTCACAGATAATGCGTTTTTAAATGCTTGGCGTCCCATAGATGGATTCCCAACACGATTAAATTCCACTGCCATGATGTAATATGCTTGAGGTAACAATGATTTAACCATGGGATCATTTGGTCTATAATTCAATAAATCTTCCCAAGAAGAAGCCGTCCGACCCCACTCCTGAGCATTAAAGTAGCTTAATCCCTGCATGTACCTGTAATCACTATTGTCAGGATCTATGTAAACAGCGTCACTGTAAGATAATGCTGCATAAACGTATTTCCCCTGCTCAAAATATAGATCAGCAAGGGAGACATGAGGCTTCACCTCTTTAGGATCTAATTTAATTGCCCTTTGAAAGGATCTCTTTGCTTCTTCAACTCTACCTAACTTTAGTTGATTTTCACCAACAAGTTGAACAAAACTATTTTGTTCTGGATACTTCTCCGATGCTTCTTCAGATAAATTAAGTGCCTCGATATAATTATTTCCTGCCATTGCTTCTCGAATACTGGCGATATGTTTTGCTGGACCATCTGGTGCCTTTTTTGACGAATACATCAGTAAATCATTACTAAGATCTTTTTCTTCTTGAGAACCCATAAACATGGAGATGGCTTCAATGGTAGCTCCATGATTGGGGTTTAGATATAGAGCTTCTTCAAATGAAAATTTTGCTTTTTGCATTTCACCAAGATTAGCATAAAGAGATCCAAGAAAATAATGTGAGTCTGGGTTTTCAGGGTTTTTACTTACTTCCCTTAAATATACTTCCTTCGCTGAATCGTAATCTCCCTTTGATTCATAGTGTAAACCCAATTGTCTTTGGATATATATATTATCAGGGTTCAACCTAGATTCTTTCTCAAAGTCATCTGTTGTAAAAAAGGGTTTATTATCCATTGAAACGGATTTTGGCTTAATATCTTGTTCATTAAAATATCTAGTAGCCCTAGCTAATTCCTTATTTGATGATTGTAATTCCCCTGTTAAAGTAAATAATTCATCAGCATAAGCGGCTGAATTCGAACGTTTAGACTTATTGGAAGTACTTGGAGATTCTATAGATTCCGCCGTAGAACCACTCTCTTCTAAACCAGTATTTTCACTTGTTTTCTTTTTCTTTTTCTTTTTCTTTTTCTTTGAAGATGATTTTTTCTTTTTCTTTTTCTTTTTCTTTGAAGATGATTTTTTACTAGACTTTTTCTTCTTTTTCCTCTTTTTCTTCTGCTGTTCTGACGATTCAGCCTGCAAAGATGTTAAATCAGAAAGGGGAAATCCTCCCGTTAAGAAAATAGATAATATTAATAACTTTAACAATTTCATGAAGTCATATTCTAGATATAATAAGAAAAATTACACATTTTAACCATTTTTGAAAGCATTTTTATTCAAATATTCTCAGNCTACATCTTATCCATTCCACCAATTTTACAACAGGCTGGTAAATCAGCATAAGAGTCTGGGTTTGCTTTTAAGTTATTTGCCTGATACCCTAATTCAGATACTATTTTTTCAATTGATTTCTTATTTGTTTTTTCAGGATCATGAAGGAGAATTGTCTTTTTTGTTTTTAAATCAACTCTTGGGTTAGATACCCCATCAACCTTTGCCAAACCAACTTCAATTATTTTTTGACACATTCCACATTGTATAGTTGGAGTGTTAATAACCATTTCCTCAGAGGCATTATTACATCCAATCATAAGAACTGAAAAAAATATTGCCAAAATAAATATTCTATTTTTCATATCAATTCCTTTCATTTTTATTTAACCAATTTTACTAATTTTCTGAAGGTTTCTCCAGTAGCACTTTTTTGTAGAANAAAAAGAAGCATTTCAACAGAAGTAAGAGATACACCTTCCATTTTCATTCTNNCGATAGCAGTNTTATGGTTATTTATATTTCTAGANGANATACTATCTACCACAACCTCAACATGTTTACTNTTTTTCANTAAATCATGTGAAGTTTGATAAACACATACATGGCTTTCAATACCTGCTAGAATGATCTCATCCGCATTTGTTACTTCTAGTCTTTNTAAAAATTTGGACTCNCCTAGACAAGAGAAGGACGATTTAACAACAGGGTCTACTGTATCAAATAAAGAAGCTATCTCCTCAATTGTATTGCCTAACTTTTCTGGAACCTGCTCTGTAATTATCACTGGCAGTTTAAATAACTGAAAACCTTTTATCAAAATAATCAAATTTTTCAACAAAGTTTGGCGGTCCTTCATCACAGGAAATAGTTTTTCCTGCACATCAATAATTACTAAACAAGGGTTTTTCATAAGGTTCCTTATATGGAATCAAATTTTTGGATTATGTTCCAATTTTTAATTTCATTAGGTGTATTTACAATAGCTATAGATGAAAAACTAATCATTTCTTGGTGTGAAATTAAGCTAATATCCTTTTTATCTGGGGTAAAATTTCCATAAGCTAAACTAACATGCGGATCAAATTCATAGTTACGATATTTCTTAAATTTTTTATATATCTTTTTTTGTAATTCTATAAGATTTTTATGTAAAGATAGTTGAATATACATCCTCTTCCATGGGGGATCACCAATTTTAATTTTCAAAGTTTGTACATTATCAATTTCAGACTCTGATCTGACTTTATTAAAAAATGAGTAAAATAGCTTAGGATTTACATTCATTCTACCAAAAAGAGTGACATGTGGGAAAAAACAATCAGAGCCATATAGTTTAGAGTACAATGTAATATACTCTGTAAATATTTTATTATCTTCAGCTGTTGGTAGAAGCCATACAGACCAATTATAGCCCATTAATTTACTAGTTTTCGAATATTATCTAGTTTTTTAGTTAATTCCTCAATTTCTTTTTCTTGATCATTTTTTAATTTATTTGATGGTTTTAAAATACTCTTTTTAGCATACCGAATATTTCTTTCTAATATTGGATCTTCTGCAAGCAATTCCTCAAGCGCATCTAAATGTTTTTTCTCACCATATCTACCAATTTGCCTGACAGCATTTCGACGTACACTTCTCGTGTTATCATTTAGAAATTCAATGAATAAATCTATAGTCTCCGGCTTGTACTTAGCATATTTTCCAAGTTGATTTATAGCTTCAGGTCTAGCATCCCAAGTTGTTCCACCATAGATAGATAGCTTTTTTAGTTTTTTGTAATTTTCATCATTTATTACCGTTCCATAATATGAAATAGCAGCCTTGCGGATTACATCCGTATGGGAATCCCTATTAAGTAGATTATCTACTTTTTTCTTCGCTGCAGATGAATCCACAATTGCAAGAGATCTAAAGGCATCACTAACGCTATAGTACTTTTTATCATTTTCAATAATTTCTTGAAGAAATGCACTCACTTGCTCATCTTCTTTATAATTTCTTAAAGCAAACCAAATAGCTCTCCGGACTCTATTATCCTGCCCTTTTGATAAAGACATTAGTTCATCGGCATATTTTTTTGATTTGTGAGCAGCCAACGCATAAACTGCCTCCCTTCGCACTCCCCAAAATGGATCAGATTCTAATGCTTTAAGTAATGCTAATTCTACTACCCTACGTCCTTTTTTTTCTTTAAGCACATTAATCGCTGCTATTCTATCTAAGATATGAGGAGCTGTTTCTAGCTGTAGCACCCACTCTGAAATGGATTTGTGAAATGTTAATTCAGATGGAATCATCAATCCAGAATTAAAAATTACCAATTCAGGTCTTTTCAGGGCTGGAATTTCAAAAACGACTTCCCTATCCTCAACCCAAATTATGTGATCCTCTTTATCTATTTTTATTTTAACAGGCATCTTAAACAGATTCCCATTCTGTACTTGTTCTATTTTTATTTTAACCGATTTATTTCTCTGAGTGTAATTCCATTTGACATCATACTTTGGGTATCCAGCTTCATACAACCATTGTTTAAAAAACCAATCCAAATTTTGACCAGTTACATATTCAATAGATTTTTTTAAATCCTGAGTCTCCACACACTTGTATTGATTTTCTTTTGTATAGTGCTGAACTGCTTTCCAAAAAGCATCTTTACCTAACACATCTTCCATCATGGAAAGAATAAGACTCCCTTTAGCATACACATGCCCATCAAATAAATCCATAGGTACATAATATTTATCGTGCACCGTCGGCCTTTCCCATCTTTTATTGGATCCAAAGTAACTTCTCATCTCACCATACCTTATATACTCTCCCTCGTCATGTCCAAACTTTTCATGACGGTATAACCTGGATAAGTAAGTTGCAAACCCCTCATTAAGCCAAATATTTTCCCAATTTTTGGTAGTAAGCATATTCCCATACCACTGATGTGCAAGCTCATGAGCCACAAGCCCTTCACTGCTTACATCTGGTGCAGCATTTTCATCGTACATGGTACGATCTGTATTATGGGTCAGAGTTATATTTTCCATACCACCAAACATAAACTCATCCACAATGATTTGATCATACTTTTCATATGGATAGGGTATTCCAGTTAACTCATTAAAGACTCGCATCATATCTTTTGTAAGCCCAAAAGAACGATTGGTTTCTTTCTTATTTTCTTTATAAACCCAATAATTAACAGGAATATTTTTGTAAGAGTCTTCTACCTTTTCATATTCACCAACAACAAAAGAAATTAAATATGCTACCATTGGATAATTTTCTCTCCAGTGCCATGTATGAGTACCATTCTTATTTTTTTTTAGTGAAACAAGCTCACCATTGGAAACAGCCTTGAATTTTTGATCTACTGTTAATATCGTTTCGAATGTTGACCTGTCATTGGGATAATCATAAAGAGGCACCCAATGATGGTTGTCCTCTTCCTCGCCTTGGGTCCATGCCTGCCATGGCTGATCTGGGTATGTTTCATCAGGCTTAAAAAAGAATGTTCCTAATTTTGGATTAGCACTATAATCCAAACGAACATCTATTGTGTCATACCATCCTATGGACCGGGGCAACAAAATATGTACTTTCCCTCCCGTATGATGGAACTCAACATTTTCTTCTCCTATTCTTACTCTACGAATTACCATATCCTCTGCATCCAAAGAAAAAGATTCCAATTGGCTTTGTAGAGGACTTAGGGTATGGACAACATGTCCATATACGGATTGCGTTTTAAGATCAACAGAAACATCAATCTTGATATGCTCCACATCAACCTGTCGGTCTCTTGTTCTATTTGAGGGTGCATTATTATCTGCCGCATATATCAAGGTAAGAAAAGCAAAAAGAACATACTTCATAATTTTCTCAATTTTTTTAAAAGGTGAATATTAATTTAATTGAAACTAGAATATGGATGATATAAAAAAAGGGGCCCGCAAATACGGGCCCCTTATACTTCATCGTTAGATTACGACTGGTTTACTTCATTAAGATAAGTTTCTTAACGCTTACGAAATCACCAGCTTGAATCTTATAGATATACATACCTGAAGAAAGACCTTCACCAAAATCATTGGTAGCGTTCCAAAGAACTCTATAACGACCTGGTTCATGAGATCCTGCAACCAACGTTCTAACTTTTTGACCCATAACGTTATAGATCTCAAGACTCACATTTGCCATTTCAGGAATATCATACGTGATATTCGTTACTGGATTGAATGGGTTCGGATAGTTATTATGCAATGCAAACACATCCGGTATTAAATCCCCATCTATACCAAGTTCTTCAAATGCAGAAGATAAGTCCATTGTAAACTGGAAAGGACCATTACTGGATGGGGTTGCATCCCAAACATCCATGGCCATCACATTCCAATCAACTGTCATATGATGTACACTGTCTTCCATAGCCTCCATTACCATGTCTTCATAGCTGACACGCATGATAGACTGTGTAACAGGAACAAATGCGTTTACATCATCAAAGTACACTGCGCCATGATCATCTCCAGAAACTTGCCAGTAGGCTACACCTACGTTCATGGAATGAGCACCAGTAGGAGCAACACCCAAGGCAAAGAACTGGTGCCATTCATCTGCCGGCATTGTTTTATCCATGAGGGCAGAAAGATCACTAGACAGCCAATTCCCTTGTTCATCCCAGAAAGATAGGAATAGATAGGCACTATTGTTTCCTTGACCAACATAGTCAGGTCCAGGAGACATTATATGTCCTTCAACAGCAACAGCATCTCCTGCTTCCAGACCCAAATCACCAAGTAGATGGCTCTGATATATGACCGATTCATTTGGATAAGTTCCAGAATATTGGCCCCATACTTTTAATGCATATTCCCCATCAAAAACAGTTAATGTATCTACTCCAGATGTTCCACCATAAATATCATTTCCTTCTTCTTCTAAAGATGAATTTGTTCCAGCAGATATAGTATATGTATCAAGCCCATCTTCAAAACTAGGATTAGGCTGAGCCATTACTGGAGCCTCAACTTCCATCAAAGTGTCTCCTTCCATATGCCCTAAAGCATGAACATGGTAATGAACTACGTCATTATCAGGATCATTTGCCTGAGTCCAGAAAAACTGAACTTCAGTATCCAAATTGTTAGGCTCACCATTCTCATCTACAGTTACTTCAAAAGTAGATCCATCTGCTGGAGTTTGAAGCATTACCTGACCTGGAGATGCATTATTCAAGCTAACTTCAACAGAAGAGGGCTCTGACTCACTGCAAGCACCCTCCACTCCATGATCGTATAGAGCGGTTACGTGATAGGTGTACTCACCCCAAGGAACCCAGTCATCTAAGAACATAAGTTCACCAGGACCTGTCGTACCTACATGGTGGTCATCTCTATGAACATTAAATCCAAGCAAGGATCTATCAGCAGGTCTATTCAATACAGTTGGTTCAGCTAATTCACGAGCAGCTAAATCATTACCATTTCCTATTGATAGAGAAACCTGTCCAGGGGTCATATCAGAAATACTTCTTCCCATTCCGAAAGTTGCGTGGCCTTCAAGCCCCCAGTTGTAATCAAGTGCGTAAGCATATGCCATACTTCCCCAATCAACTCCAAATCCTTTGATCAGATCTCCATAGCCTTGAACAGCTGGACCACTATCAGCACCTGCAGGGAATGCCCCCTCGAGACCGATAACACGATATCCAAACATTAGAGACTGAGATGCATCAATAACTACAGGATTAGGCAACATAACATCGTGCCATTCTCCTAGAGGTAAAGATGCTCCATCAATTAGCTCCGTAGAGTCAACTGGTAATCCACTTACTGGATCGTAAACTAAAACCTTAAAGCTTTCTGCAAGGTCCCAGGGCAAAAATGATACCATATCCATTACCATACCATCCATGTCCTCCAGTTCTTCAGGAGGAAATAAAGCAGCAACTTCAAATGGAGAAACACCAGCTCCTATACCAGTAGCAGCCTCACCATTAAACCATCCAAACCAACCACCTTGACCAGGAACCTGCTCCCAAGCAAGGTGCACATTGTTAGACTGAGTCTCAGCAGCTAAGCCGCCAGGAGAATAACAATTAAGTACAGGTAGAGTAACAGAAGCTTCATTACTTTTTGCTCCTTCCATACCAAAAGCTTCATAGAAAGCAGCAACTTGATAAGAAACTGTTACTGAAGTACCTGGGTTTTCTGGATCTTCAAGATCTTCATCCATGTAGGATGTAGTTTCTGCACCACTTACAAACGCCACATCTTCACCATTTCTATGGACAACATATCCAGAAACAGCTGGTGGTGGTGGTGGTGGTTCTACACCGTCAACGCTCAATTCATAATCACCTGATTCACCGCCATATCCATCTACAACAATGTAATAGGTGGTATTCGCATTGATAACAACACCTTCAATGAGACTCAACCAATTTTGTACACTATTCTCACAGAAGTCATCATTACATGCGACATCGCCTGTGAGAGTTGTAGCTAGAGTTCCCATTGCACCTTCATAAACATACAATTTCGTATCATATAAACTACCTTCTCCACATGTATTTACAGTAATAGCGGTATCTACTGTTGATGTAAAGCTATATACTACGTCTGGTGAAGTACTTCCTGTATAAGGACATTCTTCATCATAGTCATCTGTATAACCTACAGTAGTACCCATCATTAAATATGGAAGCGCATCAATTACAGTAGCATCTACGTCTGTATCACCACCTTGTCTAGGTGAAGAGAAGTCTGCTGGGTTATAATTAATATAAGTAGAAGGATCGTCAATCTTTTCATCGTTACTTGGAAGAATCGGCATTACTGCTGGAGGCTCCCAAGCACTTAAGTCTGGAGCAGTCCATTCAAGCATTGCATCATAGTCGTTTCCTTCGACCATAAGATCAGTTGGAGCTGGAAAATCATCCGCACCATAAACAGAAACCATAGCATTGTTAGAAGTATCACTTTCTACGCCTTCATATGTTTGAGTAACGTAATAATGATACATTCCAGCGGCCAATGGAGAATCCAAATACATTTCATCTTCTAATTCTGTTGCAACCTGAGAAAAAACAGCATCTGCACCTGCTCTGTAAACATGAAATCGGATATTTTCAATTGGATTTACAATTGTAATGGTACCCGTAACAAGATTATCAGTTTCATCCGACTCATCAACCGTACACATCCAGTCAGCCATAACACCTACATCATGAGTACCAAAACCCATGTAAGGAGCAATTGCAGAAAGTCCGTAGGTAGCAGTTTCACCCGGAGCTAGAGGAGGATACATAAAAGCAGCATCTGCACTACCTTGACAATCACTAGTAGCGGCAAACATCAGGTACCAACCATAAGCCATATTGGTAGCATATGCATTTCCACTATTGGTCATATCAACTGTAAGCACATCTCCAGCTTGATCATATACTAGGTTGGAAGGAACTAAGTTAGCCATTTCCATGCCATCACCAAGAACGAAGTCGTCATAACCCTCTAATCCTGAATCTAAAGTCCATTCTAAAAGAACAGTAACATTTCCATCTGCATCTGTAACAGAGGCTGTGAATATATTGCCATTCCATCCATCTCCGTAAGAATCCATACCATGGAATAAATAAGACCCTTCTTCAAGAGAGACTACAGTAGGCGCAAGCGGTGCACCACCACTAGCGGCAACAACTCCTGCAGCATCGGTTAAAGTCCAAGATACTTCGCTCTGCCAAGAACCTCCATCACATGAGATAGTTACATCAACTAGATCTCTGGTGTTATTTGTATTTGGATTTGTCCAAACAGGTTGAGGAGCGGAATATGTGTCAATCATAAATGCTTTTAATTCTTCAGCCTTACGAGTTTGATATTCTTGTCTCTGCTCAACGACTAGGTGACTCTCTGCACTTGGATAGATTAGATTTTCACCACCATTTCTTGTACCCGCAAAAGGATCGATCATTGCATTCCACTCTAAGTAAGCCGCTTCAACACCACCCATAGCCATTAGGTTTTGAGGGGCAGTTGGAGGAGCAGACTCTTCCACAGTAAATGTGAATGGTCCTGGATTCCAAGAATTAGTCCACTTAATTGTAACTACGCTACCAGCGTATGCATAAACAGAAACAGTAGAAGGACCATAATATCCACAACAATCATCATTAGCCGCTGGGTTTCCTTCTGTATCTACAAGAAGGGCTAAGCTCGCACAATCTCCATCATGAAGAGAAAGATCTGTGTCCGGAAGCGCATCTCCAGTAGCATTCTGAGACGAAACAGTTATCATAGAATTTGCTGTTACTACGTATTGAAAAAATTCATCATCACCATCCGCTTGATTTTCACCAAGAACGGCTGTAAGTGCAACTAGACAACTATCGCCATCATAGTAGCAAGATCCATCGTCATCGGTTGCATTGGAATCATAACCATAAGCAAGCGGATCCGTACAGCCATAAGATGCTGGATCACATACTTCATCTACTGGGAACGGGCATGAGGAATCATCATTGTTTGTTGATCCATCAGAGCAATTTACATCGCCTTTAGTCCAATCAGTGGCTAGATCAAAATTTGTGGAAGGGGTACGTAGTGATTCATCTGTATTACAATTTCGGAAAGCCCAAGAATCTTCCATATCCCAACACAAAGGATCGGCAGCGCAACCTGCAGCATCACCTGCAACATCTGGATTTTCATCTGGATTACCATAAATATCGACAAGGACACCATTAAAATATAAAAGGATTGCATCATTACCATTTTGACTAATAGCAGTGGACGCATCCAAAACAATGCCGTCAGCACCAAAATCTGCTCCAAAATAGTTGGCGTAAGCAGCTACATTTCTAACTAACCATACAACTTCACCTGAATCTACAGATGTAGCAGGAAATGTATATTCAATTCCACTAGATCCACCGCCATTATTTGCCACTTCAACACCCCACCAACTTAAGTCCTCAACATCATCCATAGCTTGAAATTGGAGACCTTTACCGCTGGATCCACCTTCAGGTACATTAAGATCTAAAACACCAGTTAATACAAGAGCATTTGCAGTTGGAGGAGTTAAAGGAAGTGTAAACGTGGCAGTACCTGTAGCACCATCATCAGTTACACCGTCATTTGTAAGAGTAAAATTTAGAGCTAGATGACCTTCACTATCATATACAGTTAGATAGTTACCATTCCAACCATCACCAAATGAATCAAAACCGTTTACCGTGTATGTTCCATCGTCTAGACACAGCAAATCCCCGTAAGGAGCGCCACCGGCAGCTACTTCAACTCCTGCAGCATCTACCACAGTCCAGCTGACTTCTCCCTGCCAGGAGCCACCGTCAACAACCATATCATTACAATCATCACCAAAACAACAACTAGCATCATCCACGGTTGCAAATTCATCAAAATTACATGCAGCGACATCTGTACAACCGGGAATGTCTACCACCTGAGGTAAAACAAAAGTTCCAGTACCTGAAGCACCATCATCATCGACACCATTCAGAGTGCCCGAAAAATATTCATAACCGCTAGTATTATCAGTAACAGTCAATACATTACCGTTCCAACCGTCTCCATAGGAGTCCACCATATATACAGTGTAGGTATCATCTGGTAAGGAAGCAAAAATAGCTGTTGCACCTGTATAGGCTTGACCAGCACCTGCAGCAACAACGTCAAGTACTCCATCGCCATCTGCATCTGCAGTTCCTACAATACTCCATTCAGTTTCGGATACCCAACTTCCTCCACCCATAGTGATGAGAACATCCGTAGATCTAAAGCTTTGGGTGTAATCAGGATTAATAAAAAGATATGGCTCTGGATTGTCCACTAGGGGACGGGTACCATATTTAGCGCTTTTTTCTTCACTAGTTTGAGCAAATAAGGAATTTGCAAAAAGCACCATAAAAAGAAACGGTAACACTCTTCTCATGTTAACCTCCAAGGTTAGTTAATAAAACTTATTTTTTTAAGGTAGGTATGTGGATAGCACTGGATATATAATTTATAAAGTATATCACCAAGGCATAATTAATCTAGCATCCTATTTTTTTCCCAACAAGAGTTTATTTGAGTTATATTGGTTTTTTTTTTGAAATGTGATAGAAAACACTTTAATTTTTAAAGTTGACTCTTGTAATTGAATCAAAAGCCAATGTGTTTTAAACAATATTCATGATTGGAAATAAAATAAAATAGAATAAAATGAATATAAAAAATATAGCTATAAGATTTAATCCAAAGCCAGCTCTAGCCATTTGAGGTATCGTTAGCTGACCACTAGCCAAAACACTCGCATTGGGTCCAGTTCCAGAAGGAAGCATAAAAGCACAAGAAGCGGCTATGGTTGCAGGTACCATCAAAAGAAAAGGATGGAAATTTCCAGCTTCCGAGACACCAGCTAAAACAGGAAGAAACACAGCAGTCGTAGCGGTATTAGAATTGATTTCTGTTAAAAACACCATAGCAGCTACAACCGCAATAACAATTAAGGATATGGGGATGTCATTTAATATAAGATTTTTTCCAATCCATTCGACTAAACCAGAGGATTTGAATGCAGAAGCGATAGCTAACCCTCCTCCAATAAGCATTCCAATCGCCCAAGGAATATCCTGCGCATCTTTCCACTCTAATAATCTTTCTACTCCACCTTCTTTATTCTTACGACCGCTCGATAGACTAAATAAAGCTATTGCAGCAAAAAATGCTACAGTGGAGTCTTTTACAAATCCGCTTACACCCAAAAATGTGGACCAATTGTCCCTGAAGATGAAACCCAGAGCATATAAGATGACAACTACAAGTACCTTTCTCTCCGCTATCGACATGTTTCCAAGCGCAACATATTCTTTTTGAATAACATTACTACTACCCTGCAAATCACCCGACACATTAAAAAACTTCACAATGTATAACCACGCGACCGGTAAAAAAAGTACGACAAACGGAATCCCAATTTTTAACCAATCAGTAAAAAGAATATCTGGTGAGTTAGGAAGAAGCTCTTGAGCTGTACTTACAAAAACTAAATTTGGAGGAGTACCAACCAATGTGCCTGTGCCGCCTATACTAGCCGAATAAGCAATGGCGAGCATTAAAGCAGGAGCAAAACGTTTGGTATCTGCACCTAATTCCTTTTCTCTAGCAATAATGGCTAACCCTATGGGCAACATCATTAATGTAGTAGAATTATTCGATGTCCACATGGATAAAAAACCCGTTGCTATCATAAAACTTAACATAACCTTTGGCCGACTGGTTCCAATGGATTTTATCGTTGCAAGAGCAATTCGTTTATGAAGGTTATTCGTTTCAATTGCTTTTGCAACAAAAAAAGCACCCAATATTAGCAGAACAATATGGTGACCATAGCTCGCCGCAATCTGTTTTGAGTCCAGCACTCCTAAAAGCGGAAACAACACAACAGGTAAAAATGAGGTCGCAAAGATTGAGATAGCTTCTGTTACCCAAAAAATAGCCATCATGATGGAAACAGCTGCGGCCCTCATAGCCAGTGGATTCATATCATGTGGAGGCTCGATTGAAATGAGAAAAAGAAATGCAGATAATCCTAAACCAAAACCTATCATCTGTTTTCTATTCATTTTTCTTCCTTATCTCCAAAAAGATAGATAGAAGCAAATGGAGCAAGTTTATAATTATCATGCCCTACCTCGGGAACAGTTATGAGCTCCCAGTTAAAATCAAAGCCTAATTCTTGTGCTTTTATTTTTGTTGTACTATAAAGCAGTTTTCCTCTTTCAAGACAGTTTGGTCCCTGAGCTCTTGCCATTTGTCCATTGCTCAAGGGTTTAGTCCTAGGTCCAAGATCATCCTCTCCAAGCAGAATAGCCATATCCTTATTCATCCAAGACTTTATATTTTTATCAGAATTTGGTATTCCTTTTAGTCCAAAAGGATAAAGAGTGTTTTTATCCGGTAGAGTAACAAAAGCTGGATTCGCAGCAACAGCTTTGAGTACAGGTGCTTCCTTTTTAAAAAGTAAATACCTGTGGACAAAACCTCCTCCAGCGGAATGGCCAAACAAATAAAATTTCTCTGATAGAAATCCATATCGTTTTTTAAAATCATTAAAAATGGGTTCNANTNNANTAAAAAGCCATTTNCTGTCATCTACCAAATCTCCATTCTCAGTTATTACACCTCCAGCATTGTAGGAATACTCATCTGGGAAAAAACTCTTTTTTGCTCCAANNGTGATAACAGAAAAATGATTTTTTTTTGCAAGATCNAGCCAAGAAGCGTGAAACCTCTGAGCATCTCTTGATGCTCCTGGGATTACTATNAGGATAGGTGTGCTAGAAGTAGCATTTGGAGGGATATAGGTTATCACATCAATCGGAGNTCCNTNCCATTNTGTAAANACNTATCCCCAAGGTGGNTCTACTTGANCNATNGTTTTTTCATNGGANGAACTNCANGAAAAAAATATAAAAANNAGNAAAAAAANTCTAGTTAGGATCATTTTCTAANCGATCATAGATNNCNTCATCTTGTNGGNCAATTTGGGTTAGATGCCTTTTCTTTTTCAGGGTAGAGTAANCTTCTAGGAACTCCATTTCCCNCACTNGCACCNCCNCACTCTGTGCTATTATTTTCNGAATCAATAAAATTAGGATAGCCAGTCCTTCTCCAATCACTCCAAGACTGCATATTTAAGAAAAGAGCTTTGTATTTTTCATTCATGATAGCTGCGAAAAGNTCTTCCCCTGATAGGTCGCTATATCTAGGTATAGAGGCANTGGAAAAACCAAGNCCCTGCCACCTTTGCTCAATACCATCCANAGTCTCATTTAATTTAGCNAATGCAAGCCCCTCGTTTCCAAGTTTATAATGACACTCAGCCTGTATAAAACTGTTCTCGTACCANCTCACAAATTCNGGCTCCCACTGCATTCCATAGTGACCNGTAATATTTAGCATAGAGGCATTCTGAAGAGAATCTCCAGGACTAACACCGACAATATCCTGAGTACCGCTACCTAAAAAATAAATATTNAGACGACTGTCATTNTCTCTTTCAAGCATGTCCACAAGCAATTTTCCTGCTCCCATATAGTCTGTATTCGATAGAGTAAANTGAAACCAAACGCTCCTCTCAGCAATAGCAGCGCCATGNAGAGCAGTCCAATCACTGGCTCCTGATGGATCTAAAATTCCCATTTCTGCCTCATCTAAAGCCATCTGGTAGTAATCATTATTCACCTCTGCCCAATTGAGATAGATACGACTCTTNANGGTATGAGCGGCTGCTATCCACNTATCNNNATCCGCACCNAANGTNAAGTCATACTCTGTAGGAAGCGAGAAGACTTGACCTTCGCNAAAATTTGCAATTGCATNATCAATTAGATCAAGGACAGCCATGTGNACTTCTTGCTGGGAATCAAACTTAGGCTCTGCGAACTCTGGNTTTGCAGCNTGCGAATAAGGAATATCCCCCCATAAATCAGCTGCAGTTGAAAAAAGAAGTGCCTCCCACATTTGAGAAATAGCTAGAAGTACATATTTCTCCTGCTCATCAGCAACCTCCTGTGTNGTGGTNAGATCAATAAGACCACCNGTGCCATACATTGCAGTCCAACGTCCGTTCGTATTGATATCGATCGGATCGCAATTNTAATCTCTATAATAATCTGTTTGAAGGCCCGACATNTGCTGCATTACCATAGANACTGCTCTATTTAAATACCCTTCCATTATGCCATAGATGGTTACCTGAGATCCTACTAATAAAGCCTCTGGTGAAACAATAGAAACATCGTCCACCTCGTTGGGATTTTGATCNAAAAGTGGTCCCGACAAGAAATCTTCACAACTAAAACAAATAACCAGTAGGGAAAAGAAACCTATTTTTATATTTTTCATTATAATTACCAATTAAATTGAATTGCCATATTTGCTCTCCAGGTCTGAGGCTGATTAAAATAATCTTCCCCAGATATCCTATCCTGATACATATTNGTTTCTGGGTCCCAACCACTGTAGTTTGTCCATGTCTTCAAATCNTGAGCACTAATTCTAATAGTTATGTTTGGGTCACCAAGATATCCAATTTTTACTGTACCAAAATTATAACTAAGTGCAATTTCCCTTAGTTTCATGTAACTAGCGTCTTCGATATTATTGATGACATCCGTATTTCGTCCCATATAATTCTCGTATAAATTTTGAGAAAATGTGATAATAGTGTCTTGCCCTGGGCCTATGGCCTTATGACCATGATTAATAAGCTCTTGAAACGTTCCCTTGCCCCAATCTGTAGTCACACCTTCCTCATATCCAAACCAATCAGGATTATCAAAGTCGGGGTGGTATCTTTTATCTGTATCAGCATGGGTACCCCATTCATACAAAGAATTTTTTGTATAGTTTGCAATATGTCCCCCCATACTGATATCAATCAAACAACTTAACTTTACTTTTTTCCCTATTTTGATATCATTGTAGAAGCTTCCAGTCCAGTCTGGATTGGGTGCATAACCCGACCAGATTTTTTCCGAATACATAATTGGTAAACCGTTTTTACCAACGTAGACATCGTTCTTTTCCCAATTATAATCTCCAAGTGTATCTATAGCAACATCAGGAGTATTGATATCGAGATCATGATCAACAGCAAGTCCATGACCAAACCGAGCCCAAGAAAGGACCTTAAACTCAGCGTACTCATGTCCAGGAGAGACTTCACTGAATTTTGCTATTCCTTGACTAGGTACTAAATTCGGATCCATAGTTTTTGCCATATCCGCATCCACTCCGTTCATCTCTAAAACAGTATTTTGATTGGAAGCATAGATGAATTTCGTTTCCCATTTAATTTTTTTCCTATCCATAACTCTGTAGTCAAAGGTCAATTCAAGTCCGTTGTTTTGAATAGAGGCTCCATTTGCTGTCATTTCATCCGCACCAGTAGAAGGAATTACATCAATATCATAGATGATATCTGTGCTGATAGCATTGTAAAAAGTTGTAGATATACCCATCCTTCCATTAAAAAGTGAAAGGTCTGCACCGCCCTCATATTCATTTCTTCTTTCAGGCCTAATTCGAAAATTACTGACCTCATCATCGGATCTATATCCCGTAACACCGTTATAGTTAAGTCCTAAAGATGCTTTCTCTCCCACGGAAAAAAGAGATGGTGATGTATATCCAGCAAAGATGGCGTAGACCCTTGGCTCTTCTCCTGCTTGCCCATATGCTAGTCTTAATTTTCCAAAATTAATAAAGTCAGGAGCATAGAATTTTGAAAATTCCCATGCAGAGCTTAACTTAAANAAATTATGTCTTCTATCCGCTGGACCAAATGTTGAAGAGCCATCATTTCGAACTGCGCTTGTAANATAAAGTTGGTCAAATAAATCCATAGTCCCTTGGACAAAATAGGACTCCAGATGAACAAGGGAAATATATTGGTCTGCNGTCACAGAAGAATAGTTTTCTATCTGGTAATAATTAGGAAGGACCTGCTCCTCGCCAGTGGTTTCAAATCTTTTCAGAGATCTACTATTCAAATTGTGACCTGCCACTAGCTTAATTGGCACATTGTATAGCTTATTAAGGTCAAAAGAGAAGGTTAANTTAGAGTCCCATTCTTGATCCAATATATCTTCGTGAATATACCTGCCTACTCCACCAATTCGGTAGGTACCAATTGGCATAATATCATTTCTTTGATCTAGAGAAAAGTCAGTCCCNAGAATATAGTTTANACTAAGCCAATTATTTANATCATATCGCAACTTTATATTCCCATANGCTCTTTCTACNGACTGNGTCTGAGCTAATTCATATAACACCCAATAGGGATTGTTCCATTTATGACTACCATCTCTAGTATCTGGNTANGGGTCTGTTGAACTTCTGTGGAACTGNGTAGTTGGCTCTAAATATGGCCTTANATTGAAATCAGGAGGGGTGCTAAGCAACCCNTTTGCTAATCCATCTGTACTATGNGCTCTTATCACTTGGTTTCCTTCNACTTTNGCATAAGACATACTACCTGTTAAAGTAATTCTATCTGTCAGCAAGTGACTACCTTTTANACGAAAAGTNCTTCNTAAAAAATCTGAGGGAGTATTTCTTGTTGGCTGATGTCCAAATACCGTACTAACCGTTTTTTTATATTCACTGAATGTCTGCCAGTGAGCTCTNTCATAATTCTCGCTCATAGAGAAATAGAAAGTTGTCTTNTCATTNCCCCCTAAAGCCGATACGGTNTGTTCATAGTTGTTTCCNATTTCAGTNATATCTTCAACATGATCATATACTTCATCTTTTTNCTGACTNGAATCATACCATGGNGCACCACTTACATTTAATATTTTGCCCCAAGAATAGGAGTTTCCTCCCACAAAATCTCCTCCATCACCCTGTCCAAAATACTGTTGGAGGGGATATATTTTGTTCATACCACTAATTCCATAGTTGGCTTTGTANGTGATTCTTGTTTTNCCCGTNGTTCCTGATTTTGTTGTAATTANTATGACACCATTNGATGCTCTTGAACCATAAATAGCAGAAGCTGCAGCACCTTTTAGGACTTCAATCGATTCAATATCATCCATATTAATNTCTGCCATCCTGCTTGANGACTCTGGATGTCCTCTTTCACTTGTTTCNCTACCTCCAGAGTCAAGTGTTCTAGTACTTACAGGACTGCCATCCACAATGACAAGAGGCTCATGTCCTCCTGATATCGTTCCNGTACCTCGTATTCTAAAAAAAGCATTGGTTCCAGCATCCCCACTTGTTTTACGAACCTCTAAACCAGGGACATTNCCTCTTAANGCAGAAACAAGACTGACCTCTGGTGAGTCTTCAACCTGCTCTTTTCTTACTGTCTCAATAGATACACCTAATTTTTTAGTTTCTTGTTGTATACCGAAACCTGTTACTACCACAGACTCCAANCTCATTACATCAGCAGGAAGAGAAAAGTTAATTTCCAAACTGTTTTCNTGTATTCTTTCAAACTGAATAGTATCTACCAAACTCTGATACCCTATGTAGGANGCNTTCAAGAAAAAAGGATTTTCAACTTCCCTTTTCATCAAATCAAATCGGTAATTACCNCTCGCATCTGTAGCGGTACCAGAAGACCCTCCTACTATACTTACATTAGCACCTATCAGCTCTTCTCCCGATTCACTAACTACCTTCCCAGATATATTGATTATATCNNTAGCNAANAGGNACATNGGNANAAAAATNANAANTTTGTAAAAAAATAACTTCATANATTCTTTTAAAAAATAGAACCTATATATTCAATAAATGTAGCAGAGCTATATGTATTTGTGGTGTGCCCNAGTCCTGGAATTGTTGTAAACCCATGTTGATTATCTGGGTNTACCACATTCATATATTCCATATAATTCATATTTTTTTCNTACCTGTTATTTCCTAGAAATTCATACTGGCATCCAGATGTAATATCTCCTGTTTCNGTATCNANCTCAGCAATAAAATAATCNACCTTATTNGAAANAAANTTATTTTTAGAATTTTCCTTCCCAACCATGTCCATGTAAGGACTTAAAACATCAAGTCCATACGGCCAATTATTGTAAACATTACAATTCTCAATTACTGATAAGGATCCATTTGGAAGCAACCTTGTCGAATCTGGATGAAGAAAATACTGATTATTTACCACAGAAAAATGAAGATTCAGATTGCTATACATATTATTTTGCTTAGTTGAAGAATACATATGTACAAAAGCAGCACCGGACGAATGACCAGTGACTAGAATATCCGTAAGCTGAGGAAATAAGTCTTTGTTACTCAATCTAGAAAGTAGAGAATCCATAAGTTCAAAAGTACTAACGTTATTTCCATTTGAAGTATAAGATTGTAACCCCCATTTCCAGGAAGTTGTATTCCAATACCAATCAGTATCTGTAGATTGTTCGTGTAGTGTAATAAACTTAGGAGATATAATCATTATTTCATCCTTTAAGCCTTGCCCACTTACAATAGATATCATTTTATTAAAATAATCATTTGCATTTCTACTGTGTCCGTGAATAGTAATAATTGCACCTTTAATTGCTGATACAGAAGAGTCAATATGAAAAGAAGAATAAAACTGAAAATTCCCTCCATCGATCTCTATAATATTTATGCAATCATCTTCAGACGAAAGACATGGATATTCCACAAAATTACTTTGGTCTCCACTTACATCCGTAACTTGTATAGGATCCTTACAGCCATTGATAATAAAAAAGCATATGAGTGTAATTTCTAATCGTAGCGAAAGCATCTTTAATAATTTAATATGAACCGCGCTACTATCGTAATAGAATCAATTTTTTCTGATAATTGATTTTACCTACCGTTAGTTTATAGAAATACATCCCTGATGAAACCTCCCTGCCCATTGAATCCTTTCCCGACCATGTGAGGGTATGCTTTCCTGGCTTCATATGACTGTCCATGATAGTGGCAACTTTTTGTCCTTTAATATTATAGATACTTAGGATTGCACGGTCTTGCATCGACATGGTAAAAGATATTTCTGTTTTTGGATTGAATGGATTGGGATAGTTCTGCTCTAGCTTCACTTTTTGAGGNAGAATNTCATCNNNAACNGANACCGAAGAGCAAAANTAGTTGTGATTTCCACAAAAAATAAGCGCNTCNGTGGATGCATCGGAACCCTCAGGCATATCACCNGGAGANGGACTAAGNGCACATGCNATNGGTGACCACTCCCCTAGTTCNGANCTTGTAGANTCNCAAGAAGCNTTCACACATCCTCTNGANGNGTTCCAATCTCCTCCATTTCCGCCACAAACATCCATNTTNCTNGATANAATATANTANCGNGTNGCNTCCGNNANTCCACTAACGTCCCACGCAGATCCTGGATCNTTATCNGCATAACCAATNGCGTCCAATGTTAGACCCATTTTCATCCAGGCAGTCGTATCTTCNGNTAAAGATTCCGGTAAATACCCNATATGGGTAATTTTAAANCCATCGTCACCATTATGCTTTAAAAATTCATCAGGNTCCACCATATCTGCACAATTTTGAAGAGCNAAGTCAGAAGCAGCGCGTGTTAAAACATACGTAGAATTTGGAGGNAGTATGCCATCTAATCTAATCCANCTNGANTCCATCCAATGACTNCCNTTNTGAGTCCTGCGNANGATNTAATTAGANAGGTCAANAGGTTCTTCTTTTGGNTTNTANANTTCNACNGCNGCNTTNTANGTNGGACTACTTCTNTACCCTATNTACCAGTCNCTAATAAATANATCATGCGTAGGTCTCTTCGTTCTCTNCNGGATTTTCACCNAAAACCCAATAAGCCATAAANGGACCATTGCTCGAANTTTGTTCGAANAGACCATCNCTNGCTATNATATCCCAATAATATANTTGTTCAGTTAGGNTANTATCAATTAAGTAGTCGTATACTCCTTCTCCTGATGCTAAGAAAGAATTTTCTTGAATTTCCCAAGGATTTCCAATACTCTCGCTCATATTGGGTGAATAACTGACAATATAATAATAGGTAATATTATTTCCATCTGGATCTAAAGATTCTTCCCATTGAACTAAGCCAGTGTTGTCCAGGTTGTTTGGATTTACATAAAACAAGCTGTAGTCAGATGGAGACTCTAAATTAAATGCCGTAGGTGGCTGATTGAGTCCTCCCTCAGAATCCGATGTTAGCTGTAAAAAGTAGGGTCCGTTGTTGGTTCCCGTAGTATCATACAGATCCGTCACAAAGACATCCCAATAACAGTTTACAGAATTATTCGGGCCTAAAAGATCATATATATCCTGGTAACTTATTGATAGACCCAATTCATTTACAGTACTTGATGATAAAAGTGTATCCTGGATTGGGAAAGTTGTATATAGCACGAAAGTATAATGCAAATCGTGTCCATCAGAATCATAGGATTCAGACCAGCTCACATTCAGGCTTTCACTAACATTATTACTGTTCACATTTAAAAGAGAGTTGGTAACCGGAGATTCAAGCGCAAATTCACCAGGAGGACTATTGGGTGCATCCAGGCAGAGATACTGATGCCCCCCACATACCACCTGCATATCCGCTGCTGCATCTTGTGTCTCAGGCTCTGGATAGTTGGACCCATTGGGGTCTGCATTCGCACAGTTGATTACTTCCCACTCACTCAAAGCATAACTAGTCTCAGAGCAACTCTCATCTACACAACCACGGGAAGAATTCCAATTTCCTGAATTTCCACCGCAAACATCGAACTTTCTTTGAAGAATATGATATCTAGTAGCCTCTGGTGTTCCCGATACATCCCAATAAGATCCATCATCAATATTACCTACAGCATCTAGAAGGGTTCCATTTTCAATCCATGCAGTGGTATCATCACCTAAACCACCAATATAGAATACGCCAAAAGCATCGTTCCCATTGTGCTTCATAAAAGCATCTGGATCTACGTATCCAGCAGGCTCCCCCCCATCATAGGTACGATTGGCACACTCTACTACCGTAGGATCCGCAGCAGCCCTAGTAAAAGCGAATGTTTCTCCAGGTGGAATGATTCCAGCAACGCGCATAAAATGATCGGGATCCGTTGATAGCCAACTTGAACCATTCTGCGTTCTTCTAAAAAGATAATCCGCGAGATTTACGGTGTCTTCTTTAGGATTGTATATTTCAACTAAATTATTGTACACACCATCTCCTCTCCATCCTATATACCAGTCGCTAATAAATACGTCAACAATTTGACCAAAAGAACAAGAGAGTAAGAAAAATAGATTGAAAAAATATTTTTTTAATTTCATTTTATTTCCGTTTTTAGATAAGAATTGGTACAAATAATATATTAAAAAATTTTCTTATTTTAAAAGAATCATCTTTTTTGTTTCTTTGAATCCTTCTGTTTCTAAAGTATAAAAATAAATACCTGATTGCACCTTTATACCTAAATCGTTTGTCCCACTCCAGTGTATTGTTTTCAAACCTTTTGATTTTTCAGTATCAAGTAACACTTTAACTAATCTACCATTTATATCATTTAAGTATAAAAATACATCTTTATTAGTATCGCTATAAACATTAATTGAGGTGTTACTATTAAACGGATTCGGAAAATTGTTTCCCAAACTAATACGGCCTGGTATTATGTCATCTCCTACCTGCAATTGATTGCTAATGATTATGCTAAAACTCTGTTCCTGCGTTACTTCATTTAGCATTATTTGGTTGCACTCAATCTCTAATTGTCCGTTCTCAAATTCCGTTGGGATAAAATACATAGTGAATAAATCAAAATCTCCATCCATAGATGTTGGGCTAGCGCCTGTTACTATAATTGAACCCGAATCCGATACCGAAGATTCAACCAAAAAACCATAATCAGAAATTGTACCTAAATAGACCGATCCCGATTCTAATTGCACGTTATTATAGGTAAAGGATATGGTAAAGCTGTGCAGATTATTTGAATTTTCTATGGAAATTGGAATAGTGACTATATCACCTACTTCACCCAATATTTCAGGAGATTGTAAATCCCCATTTGCAATAAATGAATCAGAATCATGAATCGGTATACCATCAATAATCCCTGAGATAAATTGTAAAATAAGACTAGCATCAAAAGCCGAAAGACTAGCGCTGTTGCTTGCGTCACCAGTCGCCTGTTGGAGAGGACTCAGTAATTCATCGCCTACAATATGACTTAACACTAAACTTGCATCACTATCTGTGACTTCAGTATCCCAGTCAATATCTCCATACAATGTATCAATATGTACTAATGATTGATGAACAGAAGTATCACTAAAGCCTACCTGGTCAAAAGCAATCAGACTTACATCAAATAGACCTGGATAAGAAAAAGTATAACCCAGATTTCCATCAAAATAGATTAAACTATCATTTATATTCCATAGGAAAGAGTAAAGAGGGTGTGTTCCAGCCACAGATTCATTAATAAAATTCACAGTATGGGGATATTCACCAAAAATATTATTCGAAGAAAAATTTGAAGATGGATATATTAAGTTATCATACTGCTCACAATCACCGATATTAAAAATAGCATTCCTACCACAAGATGAGCTAAATATTCCGTTGTGGTCATGTCCAATCCCTGAAATCAAAGCAATTTGTTGATTATCAACAATTTGACTTCCATAGAAATATTGCAAATAATTATAATAGATAATTGACCTCTCTAAACGATTACTACCCTGTGTCATTGACTCACAATCCTGGGTTCCTCCAGTATCGATAGAACCAATCAAATACTGAATTTTACGCCTAGAGTATCGCTCCCGAATTGAATCTATACCCATCATGCTCATGTAGTCATTCAAATCATCTAAACCATATTTATAGTCATTATATCCTACACAATTTTCTGGTAATTCCCAATTAATAGGAAAAAGATATTCACGATACCGATACTCATCCATATACACATAGCTCGACGGCGCAGATACAATATATCGTATTTTCCCCTCGGCATCCTGATCTGATCCAGCAGCGTATCTATTTACAAATTGTCCTCCTGCTGAGTTACCTGCTAATGCAATATCTTGTATATTTGGATAAATGGTGAGTAGATGAGCTATGAGTGAATCCATAATTGTATATGAACTAATCTCATAATCTCTTGGATGTTCATTAGTAAAGTTAGACAAACCACCACTCGACCAAGGGGTTGTACCTGACCAAAATGCAAATTCAGTACTAGGCTGCCAATGATTAAGATCTGCTGTAATTAAGAATTGAGGGGCAATAATAATTGTCTCGGAAAGGACACCTAAATCAGATGCATTATTGTAAATAGAATTATAGTAATCATCCGCATTTCTATTTGCACCATGAATAACAATTACTGCTTTTTGAACACTGTAATTAGGAGTATCCAAACTTTGGTTGGAAAAAAATGGCAAGTTAATTTCATTATTGTTTTGTATAAAAAGAAAAGTTCGATCTCCTATTACATCAACCTGAGCAAAAATAAATCTTAATCCAAAGGCTAAAAAAACAATCTTAGATAAGATGATCCTAAATGGCATGATATGTATTTATTCTCATTTTTCCTTTTTTCCAAAAACTATTTTAAAAAAAAAGGGGCATGTAAGCCCCTTTTTAAAATAAACAGTAATTTTACCCTAAGTATCTGAGAAGATTTTTACTTCTTGATCTATGGCGTAAACGCTGAATAGCTTTTTCTTTGATCTGCCGAACTCTTTCACGAGTTAAATCAAACTCTTCACCAATTTCATTCAATGTCATTGCGCTGTCTCTATTNATCCCAAANTACATTTCAAGNACAATCCTTTCNCGNTCTGANAGNGTATCAAGCGCTCCATTNACTTCCTCACTCATAGACTCCATCATAATNTTAGCTTCNGGNTCTTCNGCTTCAGAGTCTTCAATGATATCNAANAGACTACTNTTNTCACCTTCNTGNAATGGAGANTTNAGTGAACTNTGNCTNCGNGAGTACTGCATAGCCATNAGTACTTCATCTCCACTCATTTCNAGCTGAGCACCAATNTCNTCNCCTTTTGGNTGTCTCTCNACTTCTGCNTCCANTTTCTCNGCTGCTCTNGTTATTTTNGTTATNGTACCTACNCGATTNANAGGTAGGCGAATTAATCTAGATTGTTCAGCAAGTGCTTGAAGTATNGACTGNCTGATCCACCAAACAGCATANGATATAAATTTNAANCCTCTAGTATGGTCAAATCTTTTAGCAGCNTTNATNANNCCCATATTNCCTTCATTAATAATATCTGCNANNGATANACCNTTCCCCTGNTATTTTTTTGCAACAGANACAACAAATCGNAGATTNGCTTCAACCAATTCTTTCATGGCNCTCTCNTCNCCTTTTTGAATTCTNATNGCNAGCTCAACTTCACGATCNGGAGNAAGAGGATTGTATCTACCAATNTCAGCNAGATACATACTNATACTNCCACTNGANACNTTGCTTGGACGTCCTTTCTTNTTNGGAGCTNCTNCTGGTTTATTTTCNNTATCAAGNGCAGCTACTTCAGACTTNACTTNTTTCTNAAGATCTTNTTTNGTTTCTTTTTTNGNTTTAGCCAANTAGTNACCCCCACAACTATAATTGGTTATTTTNAATNAGGATAAAGCCTNNTAAANTANGNATAATTNTTCTATTTAATAAATAAAATCTTTTGACTTTGNTTAAATTGATTNGAATTAACNGAAACAAAATATGTTCCAGTTGAAACAGTACTCTCTGGTATCCATCTAATTACCTTGCTACTATTTTTAATAACTGAAGACTTAAATTGATTAACTAATTTACCATGGATAGAAAATATAGAAACTTGGACAGGACCAGATTTAGTACTATTCACAGCAAAACTTACACTACCATTAAATGGATTTGGATATGCTGCTCCCATTGAAAAATAATCAGGATGTAAAATAATTTCTTCATCGGATTCTACGGATACAAAATTTGGGTAACGAACATATTCGATGCCAGAGAATTTCAATAATTCTTGATTTTCAATGCCATCCCAATAAAGGTTATTGGACTGACTAGGAGTAGTCATGATAGAAAAATGATCCTCAGATTCCGTAAAAAAAAGTCTTTCGCTTCCACCAAAGGCATATAGATTCTCTCCATCTGAAAAAATTAAATTTAATTGACTTGCTGAAACCCCCGCGTTTACGAGTCTGGACAATGAAGATTGTAGGCCAGATACAAAATCACCTCCGTTTAAATTATAATGCTGCATCACAAACAATAAAATAAGCTCAGAATCAATAACATTTCCCCACCCATTATCTCTCCAGTCTCCCCCACCAAAAGTTTGAGGAGGGTTAGATTCTAGCCATGAAATATCATTACCATCATCGGTAATTAAATTATATAAAATATTTTTGTTAACCGTACCATTATGAATAAGACTAAAAGATTTTCCATTCATATAAAATATCCAAGGATGAGGATTGGGGATGGAGTTTGCACCAGAACTTGCCATTCTTAGGTGACCTAAAGCAACACTACTAGTTGAATCATTCAATATTGTTTCCACACTAGACCAATATAATGTCGAATCCTGGCTGGCTGGAGTATTGGATCTTTGTATAAAATGAAGAGAGTCCATATTTATTTCACTGTAGCTTAATAAGGACCATCCATCCATCATTGTTGCTGACTGATGAAAAAAAGAAGTTAATTGAATTTCTATTTCTTGTAACTCACTTAATGATAATGTTGTAAAAGTACTAGCCTTGCTGGAAACAGCCCAAAGTTTACAAGCTTTAACAGGCTGAATCGTAAAATAAAAACAAACCAAAGTGCAAAAAAAATGAAAAAATACCCTATCAAGTATATAAAATTGTATTTTTGGTTTATTTTTCTTTTTATACATTGGTCAAAAATTAAGTAATAGAAACATTTAACTTTATTGTCAAATTCTAAAAATTTAGACTAATTGAATAACCTTGTATATTATTAAAGACCCCAAAATCAGAAAAAACATAGTCAATATTCAGTAAGGGACCTCTTGGAATTTGATATTTTATACCTGTTCCAAAGGATAANCCATGCTCTGGTCCAACAGTTTTTCCTGAAGAATCTAAATCATACAAGCTATGAGATTTACCTAANCGTAAANNTAACATATCCATTATTTTATATTCAAGGCCTACATTTAAATATTCAGGGTTATTATTGGGATGTATCGCATCAACCGCAATCAAACATTCCATTAATGGAGAAAGGACAAATGATTTACTNANACCNAATCTAAACAANANAGGAAGTGGCCATTGACTAGTTCCCAAGCTTCCATCTATNCTGTCNTTATTTCCATAAATNGTTTCATCTATATCAATNTCAACTAANGTGTTCACTCCTTGCATACCTAGCTTCCCACCAAAATTNGAAATACTCATNCCAATATTTAAATTACTTTTGGTNACAAACATNGTTCCTATATCCACAGCATAACCCTGNGCTTTCATCTGCCATATNGATTCCTGTATAAATTTTGTTTGNAACCCAAATGAAAANCTATCTGTTAATCTTTTTGCATANGNNATACCCATAGAAATATTCCCAGCATCAAATTTTTGGCCATANTCATCAGGCTCAGGNTCTTGTACAGTACGAACCATCATCTCGTCCATTGTAAGAGCAGTAAAAGATANTCCAATACTNCCGTAAGTACCCATTGGGACAACAGCAGTATTNTAGTAAAACTGTGTCTCTACAAGCCAGGGTGAATAGAAGGATTGAACCTCTGGTTTATTTATATTTACAATACCAGCAGGATTCCAATAAATGGAACTTGCATCATCCGCTACAGATACAAATGCACTGCCCATACCAATGGACCTTGCCCCAGGACCTATCTCTAAAAATGCAGCAGAAGTAGTTGCCACATTGCTCTGAGCATTTATAAGAGAANTAATAATAATTAAAAATATAGTGGATATATATATCTTCATTTAATTACCGCAAATTTCCCTGTGCGTTCTCCAATACCTGGAGCATCAATATGGTATANATANACTCCATANGCTATATCCAAATTATCACTTGATAACATATTCCAAGACTCTGTACCATTCTCAAAAACATCATCATGATGCAATGTGTTTACCAAATATCCTGAAAGGGTAAAAATTTTAATTGTGCAAACACTAGGGAGATTGATAAAGTCTATTTTCCTAGGTCCTCTTCCAGATTCATATTGATGCCTTGGCTCCCAAGATGCAGCAACAATGTATGGATTTGGAACAACCGCTATGTCATCAAGCTGACTAGTGGCTTGCAATGCATCAACACTAGAAGGTACGGTGGTAAAACTATATACATCTGACATAGAAAATGGTCTATCTATCTCAATATGAAAAATATCACCAATTTCAGGGTCAATAACCTCCAAAAATGTGGTATCATACAACGTTGTGTCTGTATAAATAGTATCCGTAGAAGTTATGAGAGTATCATAAATAGTAGTGTCTGCTATTTCTAAAGAATCTTGACTGAAACGTATTGTAATTAGCGGTCCATCAGCGATAGCTCCATATGGTCGAATAGAAATGGATTCATCGGGATCCCAGTCCCCATCTTGATTAAAATCTGAAATTCGAAACGGTGGCTCATCATTGTGTGTTATATTTTTTATCCTAAATGGTACATCCTTTCCATTTGGATCCACATTAACAGAGTCGCCTATATTTCCTTCAAATTGTATTTCAAAATCTGCAGGATAAAACCTAGAAACATTCATTGCAATAAGACCGTAATTACAATCACCTACAGACCATCTNGTAGAATCTTCATTTAAATCNTAAGGTTTATCTTTGACAATAACACGCATACCATCAAAAATAGGNTTATCAGTTTCACCATTGATTGTTTCCAAATGGTCAAGATGAAAATAACGGTANCTAACTGCTACCTCCCCTGCAGAGATAAGTTCTGGGTTCTTGATNATAAACATNCCCATTTCAGAAAATAATTCATAGTCAACCCCATGAACNTAGGCTATTGTCCCCTCCACATTTGTGACAGAGATAGGATGAATAGTATCATACANGGTACTATCATTTACTATGGTTGAGTTAATTCTTATTTTAGCATCTAAATTATCGTAGGTAGCAATTGCGCTACTATCACTATTGATTGTTAAAGTTTCCAGTATTAATTCTTGATTTCTAATACTAAATGCTAGATCCTCGGACGTTTCCAATGTATCAAATACAATCTGATATTCTTTTGAATCAACAATAGCAAATGGATCTATAACCTCCACTGTGATTTGTCCTGAACCATATCCAGATATATGTTGAATAAATTGCTCACCCTCCGAAACTGTATTTGGGGGGACATAGCCCAACACCGGCGGATTAGGTGTAACAACAGCAGCGTTTTCACTCAGGCTGACGACATTACCTTTATAGTCTAAATCTAAAGTCACAGAGCATTCTGAAGGCGCTATGGGCTGAAGGTTATCACTCGGTGTATAACCATTTTCAAAAAAATCAAGATCATACCCTTTATCATAAGCTGTAATAGCATAGTAATACTTCTGACCATTAATCACATTATTGGAATCTACATATATATACTGAAGACCTTTATCCTCACCCATATCAAATTGTACACCATTATAGCCAATAGGATGCGGACCCATCAAACCATTTTCTANATCAAAGATTGCAAGAGGCTCTTTAAATGTAATATTTCCGTANGCATCCGTTATTGTATATGCATCAATAAANCCAGCGTCCGTACTTCTATANACACGATACCCCTCAAAATCTCTACCATAAATTGGATCCATAGACTTTTCAGATAAAGCATTCCAATATAGNGTTACTTTATTATCTCCTGGCACAGCAGTCATTGTAGGTTTTAAAGGTGGTTTTGCAAAACTATAATCATTATCATAAATATTTTGCATGGTGTTGGTATTCCTTAAAATATCTGCCATGTTTTCACCATACACCATTGCAATAGCAAATTTTTTCTTTTCTCCTGGCTGAAGGGATATGTATCCAGAACCATATAAAAAAGTCTGATCTACATTCTGCTCAGGTACCTGAAATATTCCAGGCGTAAGCTGACTCCACATAACCTCGTCATTTGAGGGATAAACACTTGGATAAGGAGCAGAATAAAAACTAGTAAGACCAATCTGATCAGATTCATCATTATCTGTAATTTCAAAATTTGGTTCACCCAAATCAGGAATCCCATTTCCCTCAGTACCATCTTCATCTGGTCCAGTATAATTTAAATGGAATTCAGCCAGTCCATCTGATCCAATGTCATCAACTTCGGGATCCCAATCCCCATCATTGTCAATGCCATCAAACTGACTCTCATCAATCATACCATCTTCATCATTATCGATACCATCATTTGGATTTCCAGGTGACTCTAGAAAACTCCATCCAAAATATGCAGGTTTAAATCCGCCATAAGATGTACTCCAATTATCATGATCCCATTGAAAAACCATATCATTTTCTGTATCAAACCAAGCATCGTCATCACTAAAACTTGATGGTCCACCTACATCCGCATCACCATACATTCCAAANACAACACTATCTAAAACACTAGTGCCTACATTTGTAATCCAGTATGTAACAATCAGTATGTCTTCTGCTGCAGGATGATTCCACTGGTACCCTCTTACATCAAGCTGTATTCCTAAACCTCGACGATGATTATCTGGAGCTGCTGTTGTATCTTGTGGAATGTCATTTTCATCAGGCCAAAATTCAAATTCACTATTATAGTAATCATCTACAACAAAATATGATTCCTGATCTGCTCGAACATATTTACCGTACTGACCATTCCACTCACCATCCCAATCTGATGGTCTGTTTGGCCATGAATCTGGCCATGAGTTTTCATTGTCACTCATCGCAAGGTTTTCTTGATTTGGGTTTGCATATCCAGATAATGGCTCAAATCCCCATGGAGTTCCCTCAGGTGAATTGTCTGTTAAACCTATGGTTCCATCAGAAATAATATGTTTTCTAAAGCCGTTAGCATCAACCACGCTTGCAGCAATAATAGGTGAAAACTCAAAAATATATGCATGTCCAGACCCAATTGGATAGACTCCAGAAAAAGAACTACTCAAATCACCAATTGCACCATGGTTATAAATTCTTGTTAAAACTCGGTTTCCTGAATGGACACCATCTTTCCTGTCTTCTCTTCCAATTGTTTTTGCAACAGAGTTTTTTCTCAACAATTGAGCTTTATCTGGAAAATCAGCTGAAANTATGATCGATAAAAAAAAGAGGTTTAATAATATATGTGAATAATATTTCATTTATTGAAAAGATATTGAAAAACCTAATTTGATTTGTCTTGGAGCAGAAAAGTAAGTTGGAACAATTAAATATTCATCTAAAGAATTAAGTCCTGGCCCACTAAACTGAGGAGTATAAGTTGGTGTTAAAGAATATGAAGATCGACCTGTATCCCCGTAGACAGTGAGTTCATTGCGTATGTCAAACAAATTATAAACGTTAATATGAGCAGTTAATTGTAAAGATTTGGATAAAGTAAAATTGAAAAACCCGCGTAAATCAACGTTATATGTAGCTGGCTTTCTTCCATTATTCTCAAATGATGTTCTTTGCCCTTGCGTATTTGTTGTTGTGTAAGGGAAACCACTTCCATAACTAAAAATAATACTAACGCCTGACGATTTTATAGGGTGATAGGTCGCTGTTCCATTGATTGTATGGCGCTGGTCCCAGTCAAGAGGAACAAGCATTTTCTCTGGCTCTATGTCTGATTGTTCATCATAGAATGCTGCTGTTGGATCAGATGCATTTCCCTCAGAAATTGAATATGTATAATCTAAGTTTCCTGAAAAACTTTGCCTTGATCGCTTTGAAAGAGCCATGGTGATACCTTTAGAATTAGCATGATCTTTATTTACATAAACTCCATANCTGTCACCTGCAATAAAAGAATTTTTTATTTCTGTGGAGTTAAGATTACGAATATCTTTATAATATCCAGTTAATTCAATTCCAATATCTCTACCAATTTGCTGAGAGAATCCCACTTCATATTGTGTAGTACGTTGGGGTTCCATATTTGCATTTCCCATAGTAGAGTTGACTCCTGAAGCAGCAGGAACTTCAAATTCTGGATTATTATATATAAAACTAAAACTGGGATTTTGAAAGAAATGACCATACGAAAAATGTAAATATCCCTTGTCCGTTATCGGAAAGGCTAAAGCAAACCTTGGACTAAGTTGTGTTTTAGGAGTTGCTTTTTCATACCACGGATCGCCAGATGCATTGGCTTCCAATCTCTCATCTGTGGTTTTCAAATTCTCAAAATCCATTTCATCTTCAGTTATCTCACCATCACCATTTGTATCATGCCACCTATTTATAGGTATGACCGGAGACAAATAATTGGGATCTCTAAAATCATTGAGAACCCAAAATTGAGAATTAAAATAATCATACCGTACACCAAGATTAACCACCATATCATCTTTTTCTATTTTATCCTGAAGGTATGCAGAGAATTCTATAGGGTGCCTGCCTTTAAGAGGATCTCCTGTAAAAGGGTTGTCCATTGATTGAAATGAATTATGTATTTCATTATTCTCAGGCGCTCTAATAACTGGTACATCATCAGTATAGTTTGATTGTAAAACGGTTATATTATTATAGGTAATGTCCGTGGTTCTGTACTCAGCTCCTACCTTAAACTGATGTGACCTATTGTATTGGCTTGTCAATTCACCTTTAATAGTTCTTACAATGGACTTACGATTGTATATGTCCATATAATTACCACCAACCTCGTAATTATTTCCAGTAGCATAATCAAAAATACGGGGATCTGTATTATAGTCTGACGCTGATGATGGATCTAAAGTATCAAATCCCCAAAAGCTATCATCAAATGATAAATTTTCAATTACTTTATAAAAATCCGGATCACTACTCAAGTGTGTTCTGTAGTGATTTACGGCATTTGAAAACATGATATTTGCAAATGTAGACTGATTTATTGAGATATCTGTTCTGATAATATCACCAGTACGGGTATTAAATGAAAATGGTCTACCATTTGGGTTCCATCTATAACCATGGGAATAATCTTGTGATTTTGTATTACTGAACATCCTGTTGTATCCAAATTTGATGGTGGGTGTGACTCTCCAACTAAGTTTAGCCTGATAAGTCAGTTGATCACTTGTATTCATAGAAACCCAATCGAACTGATCATTATTTCTTAGAGAATCTATATACACAAAAAGACTATCCTGGTAATCAGTAGGAGACCAGAGACTATCTTGAAGAAGAAAATCATCGTTTCCAAGGCCAACAGCTGAATCTATGCGAAACATGTTTTGAGCATCGGACCATAGATACGAATTTGGATAAAAAATTTGCTCTCCAAATAAATATCCGTTATTTACATTTTTTCTTGCAGAAACAAAAAAAGATAAGACANCAGGTACGATTGGACCTTCAAAATTACCCTTTAAATCTGTTATATTATCCAAATTAAGATTATCNACCTGAGGGAAAAGAGGATAGGAAGAATTAGAAAAAGAAACTCTATTAGATGAAATATAATAATCACCAAAACTTCCACTTAGACTTCCTGAATATTTAGAAAAGTCCCCATCCTTAGTTACGATATTTACAATACCCGACATCGCCTGACCATACTCAGCATTAAATGTTCCGCTAATAAATTGTAGCTCCTGAATAGCATTGTTTTCAATTTCAACTGCCATTCCAGAATTATAGGGATCTGTAACAGTAATGCCATCAACCATGTATGATATTTCTCCACCTCGACCACCACGAACATGTATTTCACCNCCTGTTGAAACAACTCCTGCTTGAAGAGCTAATACATCCTCAAATTCCTCAACCGGCAACATATCCACCTCTTCGCTGCTAATATTTGCTTGGGAATACGTAACGTCTGTCTGAATCATCGGTCTCTCTGCCTGAACAATTACTTCCTCTAAACCAACTGCGCTCTCACTAAGCCTTCCATCTAAAGTAGTTGTAAGATCGACTCTTAACCGAACATCATTCATTACCACCGTTTGATACCCTATCATAGTAAATCTAACCGTATAAGTCCCTGGAGGAATCTGTAAAATAAAATAATTACCATCAATATCAGTAGCCGCACCAAGAACAGTTCCCTCAATCATAACATTAGCTCCGATTAGGGGTTCTCCTGTTTCTTTGTTNGTAACCCTGCCAGATAATTTTCCAGTAGTACCACCCCAAATAGCGTTNAAGCATAACAGTACTCCGAAAAAGAAAATATATGNTTTCTGATTTTTCAATCTGAACCCAATATTGTTTTGATTAATGAAAAATTACTTATTTTACAAGAACCAACTTTTTGATAGCGTGATAACTAGAGNTATTCATCTCATAGAAATACATTCCTGATGGTAAAGGAGCGCCTTTATCATTCAAACCTCCCCAGGTAATTGTATACTTACCAACCTCCATAGTACTGTTTGCAAGAGTAGCTACCTTTTGACCCACTAAATTAAATATTTCAACTCTGACGTGAGACTTCTCTGCAACATCAAACTGTATNTTNGTCTCAGGATTAAAGGGGTTTGGATAGTTTTGATGCAAAGCAAATTCAAAAGGAGTTACTTTTGGTTCATCAAGTGAAACCTGCGCACCAACCGCCAATTGTACTGTAATATTATATTCATCAGGAACAGATAAACGAGATACTCCATCCACCAACAATTCATCTTCTANAGAAAAACCATCATAAACACCATACATACCAATCTTAACATTAATTGAATCGTGAGCATTACCACCAAGATCTGTAGTACCGCTNTAAGGAGATACAGTGAGCCATGTGAAGTCATCACCCTCTTTTATTCTAATATTGTCAACTGCAACCCCATATCCCCAGTTCCCACCGCAATCTGTATATTGTAACCCTACTCTAAATTGAGTGGATCCATTCAAATAAGGATGGAGATTAATCATATAAGAAAACCAATCATATCCAGTAGAAAGAGTACTGTCAATTAATGTCCATGTTCCTCCTTGATCGGTAGAAACATGCACAAGAAAATCATCNGCATAGGTACCTCCATCCTCGCAAGGACCGCTGGGGTTTGGAAAAAACAAATCAAANAATAAAAATGGAGGATAATTTCCACTAATGTTGAAATCATACGAAACTAACATTGGGCTTGCAGGATCCTCTGGAAGATCNCCTGCAGCGTCATCATTATAAAATCCAAACTGCCCACCATTNTCTGGAACATCATAATTTAAATAAGTAGATGAAGCCATTGCNGAGTCTCCCACAGACCAAAGTCCATCAGCATCCGAAAAAATAGCAAAATAATTTTCCATATCATCCCAAAGTATATCCATCGCAGCATCCACATTAGATAACTCAATGGATGAAATATCAAAATCAATGTGCGTCGTATCAAAATTTGCTATTGTTAAATCATATTCAACGATTAAAAATGCATCAGATTTTCCATCTACTTTGGATGCACTATGGCATGATGCTTTGACTCAAAGATCAGGTCCAGTTGTACTTGAACTCCCAGTTGATATGTCTTATAAGT
>NZHK01000030.1 GCA_002691285.1 Fidelibacterota bacterium
GGATCATTTTCTGAAATATTCTAATATTTTTTAAAATTAACATTTTAGCATATCCATTAGCTTTGAATTCTTTTTCTATAACAAATGCGTAGGTATAAATAGTGTTTTTCTGTCCAAAATAAATATCTAATCTTGCCCAAGGCTCCCGACTTAAAATCTCAAGTGGTATGCCAATAATATAGCCAATAATTTGATTTTGATGTCTTGCGATAAAAGGAAGAGTCCCTTCTCGATTAAAATATGTTTGAATTGTATTTGGCGTTAGCTTTGCTGCTTTACCATATTCTTTAACCAAAGATTCAGAAATATAAATTAATTTTACGTAATCATCTGTGCCTACATATTTCATAAGCTCTATCTGAAAGGGGCCACTACTTGCAATGGCCTTTGATATTGAAACAGGGCTTTGATGAAAATAACTGTCTTCCACATACTAAGTTTAGGCAAATGAGAGATAAAATATTAATGAATATTTATTCATTTGAAATTGTTGTATAGTAAATCATTTCATTAAATTTTACTATCATGAATTCTTTTAATTCAATTCTTAAATCCCGGGTCCAAGAAAGAAATTCATGGCTTTGCGTGGGGCTTGATATGAGTCCTGAATCACTTGGATCAGATAAATTTGATGACTTGAAGAGCCATACTTTTAGAGTTATAGATTCTACAAAGGATTATGCGGTTGCTTACAAGCCCAATTTTGCATTTTTTGAAAGGTGGGGGGCAAGGGGTTTTTCCTGGTTGGAAGAGACTGTTGAATATATTGGAGATAATCACATTAAAATTGCAGATGCTAAAAGAGGTGACATTGGAAATACTGCTAAACAATATGCATATAGTATTTTTGAACACTTTGGCTTTGATTGTGTCACAATTAATCCATATATGGGCAGTGATAGTGTAGATTCCTTTTTGGAAAATAAAGAAAAAGGCGTATTCCTTTTAGCAAAAACATCTAATCCTTCAGCGGCCACTCTTCAAAATATAAAAGAAAATGGTATTCCTATTTATGAAAGGGTTGTGCAGATGGCAAAAGATCTAAACCATAATAACAATATTGGTCTTGTAGTAGGTGCTACCGCGCCTAAAGATTTAAAAAACATTAGATCAATTGCTCCAGGAATGCCTATTTTGATTCCAGGAGTAGGTGCTCAAGGAGGCGATTTAAATATTTGTATGAAAATTGGGAATAATAATGGAATTAGTCTTATAAATATATCTAGAAGTATTAGTTTTACTGGCGATATGAGTCCAAAATCAATAAAGGATGCTTCTTCTAATTTTCTTGCTCAAATGCATGAGGCAATGAATAAATGACTGAAAAAAATCATATTTTAAATATCTTTAAGGATACAGGTGCTCTACTAGAGGGACATTTTATTTTAAGCTCTGGTAAACATAGCAGTAAATATTTTCAGTGTGCAAAGGTTTTACAATATCCTGAATATCTTACGGCCTTTTCATTAATGATTGCAGATGAATTTGAAGGTCAAAAACCAGACGTCATTATTTCGCCTGCAATTGGAGGTATTGTTTTAGGAACAGAAGTAGGTACACAACTTGGCTGTCGCACGATTTTTTCTGAAAGGAAGAATGGTACTATGGTGATTAGAAGAGGTTTTAATTTATCTAGTGGTGAAAAGGTACTTATAGTAGAGGATGTTATAACTACTGGTGGATCAGTAAAAGAAGTAATGAATTTAGTTGAAAAAGCCAATGCCAAAACATTAGGTATTGGCGTTCTAGTTGACCGTAGCAATGGAGGCGCTCAATTGCATAATAATCAATATTCAATTATAAAATTAAAGGCAGAAAGTTATCATGAGGATGAAATTCCTGATGAGCTTGATGCAATTCCAATACAAAAACCAGGGAGTAGGTACTCATGAAAAAAAATATAATTAATCTATTATTCGTATCTAGTTTTCTTTTTACGGGTTGTAGTGAAACAAAAAAGGAAGACACGTTGAAAAATACAAATCAATTAAATAAATCAGAAGAAAGTATCAGCAATAAAACAATACCGGATGTCTCTAAAGAAGATTATGCTATTATTTCTACATCATATGGAGATATGACTATACAGTTTTTTGAGGGTGCTGCTCCAAAGCATGTAGAAAGTTTCAAAACTCATGCTAGTAATGGTTTTTATAATGGGACTATCTTTCATAGAGTAATTCCTGGATTTATGATTCAAGGCGGGGACCCAAATACTAAAGGTGAAAATAAAGCTAGTTATGGAACTGGTGGTCACGCAGCAAAATATTACGGTATAGGAATTGAAGAAGATTCAAAAACATGGAGCATCCCAGCTGAGTTCAACAACATAAAACATAGTCGAGGTATATTATCTATGGCCCGTTCAAATGATCCTAATAGTGGGGGAAGCCAATTCTTTATTTGTGCCGCAAATGTACCGCATTTAAATGGAAAGTATACAGTCTTTGGTCAAGTTGTTGAAGGAGATGAAATCATAGATCAAATAATTAATCTTCCAAGAGATGCAAGAGATAATCCAAATCGAAGAGTTGAAATGAGCGTAAGAATTGAGCAAAGAGAAAAATGAAAAAAAGTTACCGCTTGGGATAGCCTTAGGCGGTGGAGGTGCTAGAGGTGCTGCACATATTGGAGCACTTCAAAAAATAAGAGAAGCAGGTATTAAAGTGGATTTGGTCTCTGGTGTTAGTGCAGGTTCCGTAATCGCAGCTATGTATGCATATTCAGAAGACCCTTTTTGGATTGAAGATAGTTTTAGAAAGTTGTGGTCAAGAAGTGATTTTATATCTAAAAATAAAAAAGCATCTAAAAATTATAAATCTAGATCTTTTGCAAATTCGTTTAAAAAAAAAATACTAGATCATTATACTGCTATACATAACCTTCACAAGAACTCTATGGTGGATACGTTAGAATTAGAAGAAGCTATAAAGACTCTGCTGCCTATTAATAATTTTAGTGAATTAAAAATACCTTTAAAGGTTGTTGCCACCAATTTAAACACTGGAGAGGATGTAGTTTATGATAAAGGAGATCTTGTTGGACCATTGGTGCAAAGTTGTTCTATACCTGGTATTTTTTCTCCCATAATTAAAAAGAATAAAGTTATATCAGATGGTGGAGTAGGTATGCCAGTTCCTATAACAGTAATAAAAAATGAGTGTAATTTTACAATAGTGATTGATATTGGTCAGTATAAGTTAAATGATTTAGATTCTAGTAATGCAAAATCAATTACGAAACGCGCAAACATTATTACTTCTAATCGATTAAAGAGTCTATTGTCCCTTCAAGCAGATTTTGTTATCAAACCAGATACTTTAGGAAAGGAATGGTCAGACTTTGATGCTTGCGAAGATTTATTAATTCAAGGAAGGAAATCTGCTGAAAGAATTATGAATGAATTAATAAAGAGCATAAAGAAAAAAAATTAAATTTTCTACATTGATACATTTGTACTTGTTTTTATTCTAAAATAAATGGTAACAAACTTTTAAAAAAAATGCGATTCATATTTTTAGTATCTACTTTATTTAATGTGATTTTATCTCAGAGCAATCCTGTGAGTTTTTCTTCAAATATTGGATCTATCGCTAGAGCTGGAGAAGTAATTAATATTGAGATATTAGCATCTATGGAAGATAAATGGCATATTTATTCTGTTCATAAAATTACAGAAGGTCCACTACCAACTGAAATATCTATATCTGGAGATGTTATAGGATCAATTGGTCCAATTATCGAGCCTGAACCCAAGTATGTATTTGACCCCGGATTTGATTCGGAAACTTATTATCATGAGGGAGACACAAAATTTAGTTTATTTTCTCGGCTGAAAAGAGATTTACAGCCAGGAAAGTATCCGATCAATATTGAAATTTATTACATGGTTTGTAATGAAAGATTATGCTATCCTCCTAAAGTTAAGAATGATGTTGTATATGTTGAAGTTGAGGAGGGATCTGCTCGTTCAGATAGAACTTCTTTTGCTTTATTAAATAATCAATCAGGCAATAATAATAGTCAAATTGATAATTCGTTATTGGGTATTCTTATTCTTGCATTTGGAGGTGCTATCATAAGCTGGATTATGCCATGCGTCTATCCAATGATCCCTATCATTATTTCATTCTTTGGCAAGATGTCTGAAGAAAAAAATGTTAGTAGATTTACAATAGCCTCTTTTTATGGCCTGGGAATTGCTGGTACTTTTGTGGCAATCGGTTTAGGAGTGAGTATTCTTTCTTGGGGAGTAACAGATATTGCTGCAAAATCTAGATATGCAAATATTGGGAACTTTATTGCAACTGACCCATTTTTAAACCTAGGTCTAGGCATACTTTTTATATTTTTTGCTTTGTGGATGTTCGGAATTATTAACGTTAATATCGCTGGTAAGTTGGTAAATAAAACTGATCAAGCTGGACAGTCCTCGAAAAGTGCATACTTGGGAGCATTTTTACTTGGTGTTGCATTTTCGATTACAAGTTTTAGCTGTACGGTACCTGTAGTTGGAACTCTTCTAGTTGTTGCGGCAACGGGAACAGCAGGAGGTATGCTTACTAGTTTATATGGTATGATTGTTTATGGTTTGGTGTTTGCTGCTCCATTTGTTGCGTTGTCATTTTTTCCAAAAGCATTAGATAAGATTCCAAATTCTGGTTCTTGGATGGAAACTTTAAAGATTAGTTTTGGATTTATTGAGATAGCAGCAGCTGTTAAATTTTTATGGGTACCGGATCTTGAATGGAGTATAGGGCTTCTTCCTAGAAATGTAGTCTTAATTATTTTTATTATAATAGGTACAGCTCTCATCGGTTATTTAGCTGGATTATTTAGTATTGGATCATCTAGCAATGTAAAGCCTTTCCGTCTAGGCAGAGGAAGAATCGTTGGTGTACTTTTTACTTTATTTTTTCTTTATCCTATAACTATGTCTGTAGTTCATCCGCCCACTTACCATTACGATGGGATGCCTAGGCTAATGGATGAGTTTATTGAGGCTCTTGTTCCACCCCCACCAACGGAAGATGAAATTGCTCGAGAGGAGGGATGGTTTGTTGATCAGTATGATGAGGCCTTAGAAGAAGCATATAGAACTAAAAAACCTTTATTCATTGATTTTACTGGCGTTTATTGTGCAAATTGTCGTGTAATGGAGCGTAGAGTATTTCCTCAAAATGAAGTTAAAGAGCAATTAGATAAAATGGTTCTGGCACGCCTTTATGTAGATAAAAAAGATTCGCTCAGTGAGGTGTATTCTAAAATGCAATTTGAACGCTATAATCAGGCAACCCAGCCATATTATGTAATTTTAGATCCTTTTGATGAGTCTACACTTGCAGATACTGGCGGATATATTCCAAAAGGTTTCTCTCAGTTTCTTGAAAAGGGAGCTAATAAATTTTCAAAAAGGGATTACAATGAAAAATAATATGATCTTAAAGCAAATCACCAAGGTGGAAATTCTTTTTCTTATTGGGCTAGTTTTTATAATGAGTTTAATTGGATGTGATAATAGTACTGCCCAGCAGAAGAATAAAACACTGACTAAAAATGGAAAAAATAAACAAGATAAAAGTAGTGAGTTATTTGCGCCTGACTTTAGTTTAGCTGACCTGGAAGGCAATACGGTTACTCTTGATCAAATGAGAGGTAAGGTTGTTCTTCTTAACTTTTGGGGTACATGGTGTGGTCCCTGCAGAAAAGAAATACCTGATTTTATAAATTTGATGAAAAAACACAAAAAAGATGGATTAGAAATCGTAGGGGTAACTCTAACTTCTGGTCCTCCTGAAAATATTAAAGCCTTCGCAGATAAATGGGGAATTAATTATAAATTATTAACTGATATTAAAGGAAATGAGACGCAGACAGTTACAGCTCTTTATGGGCAGGCAACTGGAAAAAGAATCACAGGGATTCCAACTACTTTTATTATAGATAGAGGAGGTGTAATCCAAAAAAGATATGTTGGCCCTAGGTCCGAAGCAATTTTCTACAACGACTTGAAAAAGTTTCTCTAATTCTACATTACATATATCATTGCTTGCTATAAAAAAACTTATTTCATATCGTAAAATAATTTTATTTGGTTTAGTAACAGCTAAGCTTTTTTCGGATCCTATTGATAGTTATTGGCAGCAGAAAGTTGACTATGATATGGATATTGTTCTACATGATTCCATTAGACAGATCACAGGTAAATCCACTATTAAATACACGAACAATTCTCCAGACTCTCTTGATAGGATATATATGCATTTATACCCAAATGCTTTTCAAGTAGGTTCTGTTAAGTATAGGGAGTATATAGGAAATTCTGGTAGAGAATCTAGAGCGAAATATTTTAAAAATCGTTTGGATGGATTTACAAGTAAAATCGACATTCATGAATTTTCTGTTGCAATGCCTAAAAATGGATCTTCTTGGATTCATAAAATACCCATTCTTGAAATGTTTGAAATTGATGACACGATTCTTAAGGCGAAGTTCTTTAAAAAAATAGGTCCAGGAGAAACTGTAAGGATTGACTTAGATTGGACACACCATGTAGGTGATATGGTTGAGCGAGCTGGGTTTTTTGAAGGGCAGTATAATATGGCACAGTGGTATCCAAAATTAGTTGTTTATGATGAACAGGGATGGCACCCTAATGTCTTTCATGCTGAGGGAGAATTCTATGGTGAATTTGGAGATTTTAAAGTTGATTTTGATCTCCCGTTTGATTTCATAATTGCAGCAAGTGGGGTAGTCACAAAGGGAGACCCAGGTTGGGAATCTGTTTCTGTAGACACCTCTATTGAATATAGTGTTTGGCTTGATATAAGTGATTCAACATATATAGAATCAAGTGAAGACTTAAGAAGAGAAGTTTCCTTTTTTGCTGAAAACGTACATGATTTTGCCTGGGTTGCTTCCAAGGACTTTCTGTATGAGGGAGGAATCAGCTTGGATGGCGAGACAAAGGTTCACGTATTNTACGATAAAAATCGAGGNCATGATTGGACAAAGGTAGTNTTAGAAAGNTCAATCAATGCATTGTNTTGGTTGGAAGAAAAATTTGGAGATTATCCTTACCCTCAAATTACTACAACAGATAGAGTGAAAAATGGAGGAATGGAATATCCTATGCTCGTGATGAATGGAAGAGATAGTGAAAGTTTAATAGTACATGAATATGGGCACATATGGTTTTATGGTATTTTAGCCAACAATGAAGTTGATGAAGCATGGATCGATGAGGGTTTTACTACAAATCAAACGAGAGATTATATGATGAATCGTTATGGAGAGCATGGTTTTGACATTGACCTTTACGAGGGATATGAGACGTTTCCCAAAAAGTATTGGCCTCTAAAAAACGATTTACATTCTGATCAATGGAGTGCTATTCGATATATGATTAGCGGTTATGATGAGAATATTAGCAGGCCTTCGCATTTGTATAAAAATGCTATATCGTATAGCAGGAATGCATATGGGAAGCCTTCGCTAATGTTAAATGAGCTGAGATATGTTTTAGGAGATTCTTTATTTTACTCTTCAATACAACATTTGTATAAAAAGTGGAAACTAAAACATATTGATGAAGATAAAATTATTGACGCAATTGAAGAACATGTTGGAGAAGAACTTGATTGGTTTTTTGACCCTTGGCTTCATACCACTAGGCATCTTGATTATGAAATTTCATCATTCAAGAAAGTAAAAAATAATAATGCATGGGATATTGAACTTGTGATAAAAAATAAAGGTTTGAGATTTATGCCTTTGTTAGTTGAAACGGAGTATGAAGATGGGAGCACTGATCGTCAATGGTGGGACCGGCATCTGTGGAGATTTGAAGACACGCTAAAATACTCTTCCAAAAAAAAACCAAAGGCAATTACTTTAGATCCCGATGTTCAATTAATGGACTTAGATTATAGAAATAATTCAACAAAAATGGACAGGAGGTTCATTTTTGATTGGCCAGGATTGAATTATAAACCTAGAGATGCAGTTGTTTACAGGTGGATGCCGGCTTTCTATTATGATTATAAAACCTCTGATTTTTCACCTGGATTAAAAATAAATAAATCATATGGACATTACGANAACACAAANTTTTATTTCTATCCATCCTCAAATNCNAAGAANNTATATTGGCANANAAATGGTTGGANGCANGCNGTGCATTATTTNCCCAGGACAAAATTTTATTTTTGGGGATTTAANAAACCAGGTGTNGANGAATATGGTCTAGAAATCGAAAAAAAATGGAATNGAGTCTATGGAAGAACATCTACTCANACATTTTCAGGAGGNTTCTATGTNCAGCCTAATTATGATTCATTGCGAGCGATTANTCTTGGATATAATCCTAANGGAANACTTGCTNTAGGGTATTTGGATTGGAGCTCNAGTNNAGGTNCAGTTGATTTAAACCTTAATGCTGCCTCAACNNTGGGAGGTTATTCAACATGGAANTTTCATCGACTTACAGCTTTGAGCACTTTTAAATCAAAAAAAATATATGGGGTTCGAATTTTTCAGCGTTTGATTGCTGGGAAAATATGGTCGAACGACCAANTANAAATACCNGGTCAAGAGGGNTANAATNTTGAGGGAAACAGTTCCAATGANCTACTTAGGAAGAATTACTTAGTGGATCAATTCTATGGAAGTTTTGATTTGTTCAATCATTATCATATGCCAGGAGAAGGCAATATAAGAGGATTTGTTAACTCTAGTCAGNGAGGAGCCGATGCTATGGTTTCATCATCAACAGAGCTCGTTGCTGATAAAAGACTTTTTGAAAATAGACTTAATATTTCTTTTTCTATTTTTGCTGATGCAGGGATATTTTGGGATAAGGCTCCTTATCATCCATGGTATCCTAATAGGGTTTTTGATAGGTATCTTGGTAATGTTGGATTTGGGACTAGGTTAAATACAAAACTTTTTGAAAAAGAATTGTTTTTAAGGTTTGATGTCCCAGCTTTTATTTTTAATGATGGAAGCTCTGAAATCAATTTTCATAATTGGATCTTTAGTTTTCAAAGAAGTATATAGAAAATTGATTGAAATACATCTTAGATTTCATAAATTCATGAGTGCCATGAATCGTAGTACTCTAGGCTAATACAAAATTTTTCATAATATTTAATATCCGGAGATTTATCGTGAAACTAAGGCTATCAATTTTTACACTCCTTTTTTATTTTAACCAATATTCTTTTTCTCAAGAATTATGCCCACCTTCATTCATTGATGTTTTTGGTGGAGATCAGCAAAATATTGTATCCTGGGGAGAGCCTGTTGGTAACATTGGTTGTGGTGATTATGCCATAAATGAATTACCCTACACACATCAAGGTAACAATACAGGTACGGGAAATGATTGGCCAGTATCTGGATCGGAGGGAGATGATGTAGCTTATACTCTTAATGTTGGTCAAACAACTACTTTTGATTTCACTTTATGCTCTATGGTTACAGATTACGATACCAAATTAGAAATTTTCACTAATGACCAAGATTGTGTTACACCTACATCCACGGGGAACTACAATGATGATGACTACACAAATTGTGCAGAATATCAAGCTCCTTATCCTCCAAGTGGTTTGTTTGGTGTTACTTTGCAGCCTGGTCAGTATTATGTAGTAGTTGATGGATATGGAGGAGCTACAGGAAATTATGAGTTATCTGTAAGCGTTGCTGGAAGAAGTAACAACCCTCTTGCTAATTCTGTTAAAACAGCATGGATGCTTGAGCAGCAGAAAATGGCAGATACGGGTTTCTCTCAAGATCAAATTGATACATATACTGAAATTGTTATGAACCCTCTCAGATATGCAGCACAAAACAATTCAAGAGATATTCCAGAAGAGTGTGGTACTTTTGCAACTTATGAAGTTTACAATGCTGTAGATAACACGCTTCTGACTTCAACCGAAGGTTTATCTTTTACTCATGAGGGTCTTACTAATGGAACTGAGTATTGTTATTACATTAAAACAGTATATGATGAAGGCTCTTCTGAGGCGACAGAAACAGGGTGTGGTACTCCAAATAGTTGGGCACCGGCCCCTCCTACAAATGTATATGCTGAAGTCTGGGACGAAGAGGTTTCACTTTTTTGGACCTCGCCAGATGTTAATAATTTAGGCGTACCATATACCGAATCTTTTGATGAGGGTGGACTTTTAGATCTTTGGCTTGTTGATGGAGGTGATAATTGGCTTTATGATGAAGCTACAGGTAATCCTGCACCATCTATGATTTTTAATTGGAGTCCATCGGTAACCGANTANTCCCAAAGTCTGTATGCTCCTGTTTTGCCATTGGGTGNTTTNNCANCAGTNACTGTTTCTTTTGANTATGAATTAAATATCTGGTCACCAAGTGGGGCTGAATTTTTTTCCATTGAATACAAATCTGGTACTGACGCTGATTGGTCGGTNCTAGAGGTATTTGATAATGCTGGAGAGAGTTTTGACTTTACAAATTANTCATATGATTTAACCGGTTTATCNGGAAGTTTATTTTTTAGATTTCATGCATATGGAGCAAATTCTTTTGATCTGAATTGGCACCGTGTTGATAATTTCTCTGTATCCGCTCCTGGAAGAGANAGTCGTAACGAATATGATTTTATGGGATATAATGTTTATGTGGANGGAACTTTAAATAATAGTGAAGTCTTTGATTCAACTNATTATACAGTATATGATTTAAATAATGAGCTNCAGTATGTGTTTGGAGTTTCTGCTGTTTATGAAGGTGCACCAGGAGCAGCTAACTATGAGAGCGCTCCTGTCAGTGTTACAGCGCAACCTGTTTATGTTTTTGGTGACGTAACTGGTGTAGTTAGAGACCCTAATGGTATGGCTCTAGATAGTGTTATTGTTACTTCTGGGAGTGCTTCAGATACNACAGATGAAACGGGAGAGTATTACCTGTGGAATCTNGATGTTGGAACCAATGCTGTTCAAGTTCGTCGTTCTGGNTTTTCTACGGCAACTATTGAGGTAGAGGTTTTAGCTCAGGCTGACCCAACTCTCCAAGANTTTGTNATGAGTCCTGATATGCCAAGTCCNGTTGGTNTAAATGCATATCCTCATGATGAGCAAGTNCATTTAGAATGGCGNGAGCCAGGTGGAGCTGCNGTATATGACATGGCNTACTACGATGATAATTTTGAAGCGCAAATNGGCTGNGGTGCGCCNTGTTCATTNTCTGTTCGCTTTACACCACCAAANTANCCTGCTCTTTTAACCGGAATGGTTCTATCTTTTCAAGGTGGTGGAACNGCNGTNGCAGGTTCNGTCGATATATANNTAGATCCNAGTGGATCTGTTGGTGGCCCAGTTGGNGACCCNATTAANNTAGTTCCATCTGCNGANTTTTCNGCTCCAGANGAAATGGTTCAGTATCAGTTTGATGTCTCAGGAGCAGGTGTNGAGGTNTCAAGCGGTGANATTTATATTGTTGTTAANGAGGCTGGAAGTGGTTTCTTAGGTATNTCNAATGATACAGAACCTCAAAGTCCTGAAAACTACGATAGAAACTGGGTGACTACTGATGGAGTTACTTGGGCAACTATTTTTGATGTTGTAGCAGGGGATCCAGGCCTTACCGGAGANTTTGGTATTCTTGCTCAATTTCTTGGAGCGCCAGGTGTAAACTACGCGATGACAGCTTCTGGAGATGTTATTGAGGATGCAGCAGTTAGTTCAGGTATTATNTCTAATCAGAATTATGATAGTAACGATTCCGAAAGAGAGATGGAGCAGCCANGTAATNTGACAACTCTTAACCAAATATATCAGCCCATAAATCCTGTTCCTTCAAATCTCGGATAGAGATGATCTGGTTGAATATAAAGTGTATCAGGTAGATGTAGACGGAACTGAAACATATGTTGTCTCAACCACAGATACTTTCGCAACTGTTGATGCTAGTCCTAATTACGTAGAATATTGTTACAATGTCTCAGCNNTATGGAATACNGACAATTACGGAGTACTTGAATCAAGACACTCTAATGTTGCTTGNGCTGTTCCGTATGCTTTAGGTGATGCTNATTTTGATAGTGATACGGATATTAATGACGTATTGGCTGTTGTAGACTTCATCCTTGAAGAGGATTTTCCAACAGAAGATGAGTTTCGAAATGTAGATGTAAATANGGATGAAGAAATCAATATTGCTGATGTAATTATGATGGTTGATATTATTTATGGTGGTAACGCAAGGACGATGGCATTTGATATGAATGAGATTGCCTATGTTGACCTAATCCAAGATTATCANAACTCTAAATTGGGAATTTATATTGAATACGAAGGACCAGTTAGAGGAATTGAATTAGAATTAGAATTTGACCCTGAAATGGTAAATATTCTTTCAACTNGTTTATCCAAAATTCAAGATGAGGTGATGGTNACTTCGAAAAGAATTGAAGACGGTAAANTTAAGGTGGTTGTTGCAAACTTGAATTCTGGACTAATTGAAGATGATGAGAATTTGTACTTAAATCTTCCGCTTCAATTCAATGGAAATGATTATCAAGTCTCAACAGTTTCTTTGAAGGATATTAAAATAGCTGGTGCTGACGGGAATATTGTACGGTCTCTTTNCCGCACAGAGTCTTCTGACATAAAAGCTATACCAGTTAATTTTGCTCTTCAGCAAAATTTTCCTAACCCTTTTAATCCTTCGACAGAAATAAGATTTGATCTTCCTGAGAATGATCATGTCACTCTTGCTNTCTATAATATGATGGGTCAAAAGGTAAAGACTCTTGCATCAAGAAATATGACTCCTGGNTATCATTCNATTATCTGGAATGGCACAAATGATACAGGAGCAAAAGTTGCAACTGGAATGTATTTTTATTCGATCAACACTAAGAANTTTCANTCAATAAAGAAAATGTTGTTCTTAAAATAANATTACGTAAGTAAATAAATAAAAAGCCTCGTTGTCAAATACGGGGCTTTTTTATTATTTTGGAACTATTGTNGTATGTTGGTCATTATAAGAATTACAACCTTTAGGATAATACAAATGCAAAAATTATTTTTTTCTATTTTTATTTTTAGTTTAACGTTTGCTCAAAACTCAGTTGTTCGGCAATTTAGTAAGGCTTTTGCAGATGTTGCTGAAAAAGCAAAACCGGCTGTCGTAACTATCATTACAGACAAAGTTGTATCTCTAAATCAATTTGATGATTTTGGATATTTCTTTTTTCAGCCAAATATGCCTAGGCAAAGAGAATATAAAACCAATGCGCTAGGATCTGGAGTGATTGTTGATGCTCGAAAGGGATATATTTTAACGAATAACCATGTTGTAGATGATATGGATGGAATACGCGTAAAACTCATTGATAAAAGAGAATATGATGCAGTTATCATTGGCACAGATCCCAAAACAGATTTAGCAGTTTTACAAATTGAGGCTGATAACCTTAAAGATATTAAATTAGGTAATTCAGATGGTATTCGTGTTGGTGAATGGGTTATGGCAGTAGGTAGTCCCTTTTCTGAAAATTTAAGCCATACCGTAACTACTGGCATTATATCTGCTCTTGGAAGAAGCAATATTATGAATGCTCAAAGTTATGAAGATTTTATTCAAACCGACGCAGCAATTAATCCCGGCAATAGCGGTGGCGCATTGCTTAATATGGATGGGGAACTGATTGGTATTAACACGGCGATTGCCACTGGTGGATATGAAAAAAGTAATAGAGGTGTAGGGTTTGCAATCCCCTCAAATATGTCAGAAAGAATAATGTCTGATTTAATTGACAAGGGGTATGTTACAAGGGCCTGGTTAGGTGTCTACATTCAAGAAATTGATAGCGAGATAGCAGAAGCATTTGATATAGATACAAGAAACGGTGCGTTGATAACGGATGTAGTAGAAGATAGCCCTGCAGAGAATGCAGGGATACAGGAAGGAGATGTGATTGTAGCATTTAATGGAAAAACTATTGCTAACCCTGCAAACTTAAAGAATGTGGTTTCTTTAACCGCGCCAGAAAGTAAAAATAAGGTTAGGCTAGTTCGTGATGGAAAAACAAAAGTAATGGATGTTGTTTTAAAAGAATTGCCCGATAGTCCTCAAGAATTTGCAACTAAGAAAACAAATAGCAAAAAGTCCTTTGGATTGGAGTTAAGAAAAATAAATAAATCGATTAAGGACAAATACGATATTGATGGTGATGATGTGTTAGTTGTAACCGGAATTGATACAAATGGAGAGGCCTACGCTGAAGGAATTCGAGAGGGTGATGTAATTAAAAATGTAGGTACTAGAAGAGTAAAAACGGTAAAAGAATTTAATAGATTGATTGAAAAAGCTAGAAAAAAAGGGACTGTTCTTTTATTAGTAAAAAAGCCAAGCGGAGGATCAAGATTTTTTACATTAAAGTTCAATTAGGCCTACCCCATTAATATTAAAAAAAGCGCTTCAAAAAGCGCTTTTTTTATATAAAAACATCTATAAGTTTTTAGAAAAAAAATAAATAAATTTTGTCCTTCAAAAATATAATTAAAACCATACCATGAGTATAAAAAAAGTAAATAATAAAGTTGATTTCATCCAGGAAGAGCACAGCGTTTTAGATTTTTGGAAGAAAAATAAAATTTTTGAAAAGAGGCGTTTAAGCAATGAAGGAAAACCACCTTGGAGTTTCATTGATGGGCCTATTACAGCAAATAATCCTATGGGAGTTCATCATGCATGGGGTAGGACTCTAAAAGATATTTATAATCGATATAAATCGATGAAAGGGTTTGAGCTACGTTACCAAAACGGATTTGATTGTCAGGGTTTATGGGTGGAGATTGAGGTTGAAAAAGAGCTAGGGTTTAAAACTAAACGAGAAGTTGAAGAGTACGGAATAGAAAAATTTGTAACCTTGTGTAAAGAAAGGGTGGATAAATACTCTAAAATCCAAACAGAACAATCAAAAAGATTAGGCTATTGGATGGATTGGGATAACTCTTATTATACAATGTCCGATGAAAATAATTATACAATCTGGTCTTTTTTAAAAAAATTATGGGAAGAAGGAAAAATATATAAAGGATCCGATGTTGTACCATGGAGTGGAAGATCTGGAACTTCCTATTCACAAATGGAAATTATTGAAGGAAGGAAATTAGTTGCTCATACTTCAGTTTTTGTTAGGTTCCCAATTAAAGATAGAAAAAATGAATACCTACTAGTTTGGACAACAACACCATGGACACTTTCTTCAAATGTTGTTGTGGGAGTTAATACCAATCTTGATTATGTAAAAATTAAAACTGATGATAATTCAATTTATTATTTTGCCAAAGATAATCTTGAATTTCAGAGATTAGAAAAACAATTTAAAGAAAAAAAACAATGGGTAGATGGTACCCCTAAGTTGAAAACAATTGCACAAATCTTCAAAGAGAAAGGTGGGTATGAAGAACTTGGCACAATTAAAGGATCTGAGATGGTTGGATGGAAATATGATGGCCCTTACGATGATTTCGAGGCTCAGAAAGAATATGGCGGATATCCTTTTACAGACAATGATTTAAAAAAGGAAAAAATTAATTCTATTAATCAACATCAGGTAATCGATCCAGGGAAAGATAACATAGGAAATGATATTGTTGTTGCTGGCGAAGGAACTGGAATTGTCCACATGGCTCCAGGTTGCGGTGATATTGATCATAAAATAGGTAAAAAGTTATCTCTCATCAATATTGCCCCTTTAGATGATGAGTCGAAGTTTATTGAAAAATTTGGATGGCTTTCTGGCCAAGTAGCTACAGATAAAGTTACTACCCAAAAAATTATCGAAGACCTCAAAAAAAGAAACTTTTTGATATATGCAGAGCAATATCCTCATGTATATCCGCATTGCTGGCGATCGGGTGATGAATTAGTTTTTCGTCTAGTAGATGAATGGTATATCAATATGGATTGGAGAAAAAAAATACAAAACATAGTAGATGATATTGAGTGGATTCCTGAATGGGGAAGCGATCGTGAACATGAGTGGTTAGAGAAGATGGGTGATTGGATGATCTCTAAAAAAAGGTTTTGGGGGCTTGCATTGCCAATATGGGTATTTGAAGATGGGTCTTTTTTTGTTGTGGGATCTAAGGATGAACTTCAAGAGTTAGCAGTGGAAGGATTTGATGGTTTTAGAAATCATTCGCCTCATCGTCCTTGGATAGATAAAGTTAAAATTAAGCACCCCAAAACTGGGCTTATTGGTTCAAGAGTAAAGGACGTTGGTAATCCATGGCTAGATGCAGGGATAGTTCCATTTTCCACTCTAAATTATAATACGGATAGACAATACTGGGAAAAATGGTTTCCGGGAGATTTTGTTGTAGAATGCTTTCCAGGACAATTTAGAAATTGGTTTTATTCCTTGCTTGCAATGTCTGCTGAGATGGAGGGAAAAGCACCTTTTAAAACTCTTCTCGGACATGCTTTGGTAAAAGATGAAAATGGAAGAGAGATGCATAAAAGCTGGGGTAATGCAATTTGGTTTGATGATGCTGCTGAAAAAATGGGAGTTGATGTTATGCGATGGATGTACTCATTGCAGAATGTTGAGCAAAACCTTTTGTTCGGATATGGAGCAGCAGATGAAGTACGTAAAAAACTTATTACTCTTTGGAATGTTTATTCTTTTTATGCTACATACGCTGCTGTAGATGGGTTTGACCCAATGAAAAATCCTTTAAAATGGGATTTTCTTTCGGTTCTAGATCAGTGGGTTATTGCTAAAACTCATCTTTTAATTAAAAATGCTGATCAGTCGCTAAATACTTTTAAAGCCGATGTTTTAATGAAAAAATTTGAAGTGTATTTAGAAGATCTTTCTAATTGGTATATTCGTAGGAATAGAAGGAGGTTTTGGAAGTCTGAGGATGATGAGGATAAAAAATCTGCTTATGCGACTCTTTATCATGTTTTGGAGAATGTAATAAAGATTATAGCTCCAGTTTTGCCTTTCGTATCCGAGTCAATATATCAAAATCTTATCAGAAATTCAGACAGCAATTCATTAGAAAGTGTACATTTGTGCGATTTTCCAATATCGAATGAAAAGTATATTAATATGGGTCTGATAAAAAATGTAGATACGCTAAAAAAATCTGTTGAATTAGGTAGGTCTGCAAGAAATAACTCTGACGTTAGGATTAGGCAGCCACTAAGTAAAGCTCTATTTGCTATGGAAGATGATAAAGTATCTAAATTTATTATAGATAATCAGGATATTGTTCTTGATGAGCTAAATGTTAAGTCTATTGAAAGAATTACAGAGGCAGATCAGTTAATAAAATACAAAATCAAACCAAATCTTCGAACCCTTGGGAAGAAATATGGTAAAGGCTTATCAAGCATAAAAAGAATACTTGAGGAATCTAATGTTGATATGTTAGTTAAAGAATTGAAGGAAAAAAACCTAATTGTGCTAAACAATAATGAATATCAGTTAGAAAGAGAAGATGTCTTTATTGAAACAATTGCAACTGAGGGTTTTTCAGCAGCAAGCGATGCTGGTATAACCGTCGGGCTTTCTTTAGATCTAACCCAGGAATTAATCTTGGAGGGTATTGTTAGGGATATTGTTAGGATCATTCAATCAATGAGAAAGAAAGCTGGATTTGCGGTTGAAGATAGAATAAATATTTCTTGGGANTTTGATGGCCAAATNGANGANGCNTTAGGTAAATTTNANANNTATTTTAAANNNGAAACTTTAACAAATNATATTGAAGANANTATAGANNATTTTGACTACNANGAAGTTGTTGANATCAANGANAANCANTATAANATAAAANTAAANAAAANTAAATAGGAGATTGTTATGGCTCAAAAAANATATTCTAAAAAAAANTTGGCATTCTTTAAGAAACATATACAAGCTAAACTTGACGCTTTAACAAATGATCTTGATGATAGTAAAGGAAACCTAGATTCTAATACAAGTGTATCTTCNAGCCTTGCTCAGGAATCCGTCTACAGTGTGCATATGGCTGATGCCGGGACAGATTCGTATGAAAGAGAGAANAACTACCATTTTTTAAATAGGCAAACTGATTACCATAAATCTTTNACCAAAGCACTTGAGAGAATTGAGGATGGTACTTTTGGAGTTTGCTCTATNAGTGGAGAGCTAATACCTGAAGAAAGAATGCTTGAGGTTCCGAATACAACTAAAAGAGTAGAAGCTAAAGAAANAGAAAAACTTAATTTATAAAAAAGATGTTTNTAGTTGGTATAATTGCTGCAATTGTTGCGTTAGATCAATGGTCNAAGTGGATGGTAANAACATCCTATGAATTATATCATTCTGAACCTATTATTCAAGGTNTNTTTCATTTCACGTATGTTACCAACGATGGTATGGCTTTTGGTCTTTCCTTNCCTGGAGGNAAGCAAGTNTTGCTTTTTGTNACNCTTGNCCTTACTGGNGTTATTATTTGGATGCTTTGGAAAGAAAAGAAAAGCCATAANCTNATTNGATATGGNTTATCCTTTATTTTAGCTGGCGCAATAGGAAATATGATTGATAGNGTGCTGTATGGAAAGGTAGTTGATTTTTTAGATATAATGATTGGAGATTTCCATTGGTATATTTTCAATGTTGCTGATTCATCGGTTACGACTGGAATGATATTGTTTATTCTTCATACAATTCTTATAGGTGAAAAAAAGCCTATNACTAGTGAGTAATATTGATAGAATTAAAATANGTTCTCAATTGGATATAGGAATCCGNTTAGATCATTTTNTTACAAAAAACCTTANAGAATACTCAAGATCACAAATTCAACTTCTTATTCGCTCTGGTAAAATTTTGGTGAATAATAAAAATTGTAAAACAGGCTATNCATTAGAGTTAAATGATATAATAAGTATTTTTCATCCAGAAAGGAAAAAGGAGTTGTCTACGATAAGTCCTGAACCAATNGATTTAGAGATATTATATGAAGACGAAGATATTGCGGTTATAAATAAACCTTCTGGAATGGTTGTTCACCCAGGTAAAGGAAACACATCAAAAACATTAGCAAATGGAATTNTACATCATTTCAATCATTTATCCAATATAAATGGATTNACNCGTCCTGGTATTGTACATAGGTTGGACAAAGATACATCTGGATTAATACTGATTGCTAAAAGCAATAGTGCCCATTATAGTCTTTCNGAGCAATTTAAAAATAGACAAGTAAGAAAAGAATATTATGCTTTAACATGGGGGTTGTGGAAAGAGAAAGAAGGTCAAGTTGATAAGCCTTTGCAAAGAGATAGAAANGACCCAACTAGATTTTGTATTTCCTTACATGGCAAGAAATCAGTCACCAAATTTCAAGTGTATAAAGAGTTTCAACATTCTTCATTAATAAAGTTTTTCCCAAAAACAGGTCGCACTCATCAAATTAGAGTTCACTCTGCGTCCTTAGGNCATCCTATATTTGGGGATGAAAAGTATGGTGGAGGCTTATCTCAAACAAAAGGGTTTATAAATGAATATTCAATCGCATATCAAAAACTAATGCGTAACTTTGATAGGTATGGCCTTCATGCTAAAAAGTTAGAATTTTTTCACCCAAGATCTAAATCACTTNTCAATTTTGAGTCAAAACTTCCAGCAGATTTTATTAAATTAATTAAAGACTTAGAGANTCTCATTGGATATTANNATCAAAGAAATTTTACAAGATTTTTTAATCTATATCTCTAAAGAAAGAAACTTTTCTAATCATACTGTTTCAGCTTATGAGAGAGATTTGAAAAAATTTATAAACTATATAAAAGATATGCACCATGAATCTTTTGGTGATTTTCATTTAATTAATAAGTCACAAATTCGNCAGTTTATGGGTATCGAATTTGANTCTGGNTTATCCTCAAAAACAGTGGCTCGAAGACTAGCTTCTATAAAATCTTTTTTTAATTACCTTATACAAATAGAGTTGATTACAGATAGTCCAGCAAGTCATGTTAAATCACCAAAGGTAGAAAAAAACATTCCAAATTTTGTTCATAACAACAAGATTAATTTTTTAATGCAAATCCCAAATAAAAATACCCTAATAGGCAAACGAGATTTGGCAATTCTTGAACTNTTTTATGCGACAGGAATGCGTTTAAGTGAATTGGTAGCTTTAAATATTGGTTCTGTTAGTCATAATGATAATTTGGTTAAAGTTGTNGGAAAAGGANATAAAGAAAGAATTATTCCATTTGGAAATAACGCAATGAGTGCTCTNGAAGTATATTTAAAAGAAAGAGGTATNAGCTGGGTTTCNAATCAAAACACCCCTTTGTTTTCAGCNAAAAATAACAAACGTATTTCAGTTCGAACTGTTCAAATAAGAATGAAAAAATACTTAGCACAAGTTCTTGATACCAATAAAGGAGCCAGNCCACATGTTTTGAGACACACATTTGGGACTCACTTATTAGATAATGATGCTGACATCAGATCAATTCAAGAATTGTTAGGGCATAGCAGCATTTCTTCAACACAGATTTATACAAAAGTAAATCCAAAAAAAATTAAAGAGGTATATGGAAAGTCTCATCCACATGCAAACTAAATAATGAGTTTCATTGTTAATGAGAACAATTCTCAATAAATTACATTTATCAAACNGAAAAAAATATGATTACCCAAAGTGATAGAATAGGTTTAGATAGGNTAGGGATACATAATCTCGATAATATATGTTATAATTTTTCTTCAAAAGAATTGGTGGNAGATATAGTTGATAATGGNGAAGGATTAATTGGCATGCGAGGTGCAGCAATGGTTGATACTGGCATATATACAGGTAGATCTCCTAAAGATAAATATATAGTTGATGAATCAAGCTCTAATGAAAAAGTTTGGTGGGGTAATGTAAATCAAAAGATATCTGAAGATATCTTTGATATTCTTTTTAAGCAAATAATTGATTTTTATAATANAGAAAAAGAGTCCAAAACATACGTTTTTGATGGGTATGCNGGAGCAGATTCTAAATACAGTTTAAATGTAAGAATAATAGCAAAAAAAGCGTGGCAAGCTCATTTTGTTCGTAACATGTTTATAAATCAGGATAATTTAAATCCAGAAGATTTTGANCCTGGTTTTACTATCATAAATGCTTCTGAGCTNAGGAATANTGATTATGAAAAGTTTAATATGAACTCTGAGACATTTATNATTTTTCATCTAGCAAAAAAACTAGCGATTATTGGTGGAACAGAATATGGTGGTGAAATGAAAAAAGGTATTTTTTCAGTTTTGCATTATTTGCTTCCACAAAGAGGGGTTTTNTCGATGCATTGCTCGGCAAATGTACAAGACGACATGCAAAACTCAGCAATATTTTTTGGTTTGTCAGGAACNGGAAAAACTACCCTATCTACNGATCCCTATCGTCCACTTATTGGTGATGATGAGCATGGATGGTCTGATGATGGGATCTTTAATTTTGAAGGTGGTTGNTATGCAAAAGTNATTAATCTAAATCCTAANGAAGAACCAGATATTTTTAATGCAATTCGTGAAGAAGCGNTACTNGAGAATGTAGTTTTNGATAAAGATACTTTAGATATTGACTTTTCAGATGGATCAAAAACTGAAAATACCCGAGTCTCTTATCCAATAGAGCATATTAATAATTCTATAGCTGGCAAGGGAATGCCAAGTATGGCAGGTCACCCAGAAAAAATTATATTTTTGACCTGTGATGCCTACGGNGTNTTGCCTCCTGTAGCCAAATTGACTCCTGAGCAGGCGATGTATCACTTTATAAGTGGATATACTGCAAAAGTTGCTGGAACAGAAAGAGGNGTTACAGAACCAACCGCTACTTTTTCACCTTGTTTTGGAGGGCCATTTTTAACTCTNCATCCTCTTGAATATGCTAAACTATTAAATGAAAAGATGAAAAATTTTAGAGTGAAGGTATACCTGGTAAACACTGGGTGGGTTGGAGAAGGTGCTCAATCTGGGGCGAAAAGATTTAGTCTTCCAAAAACTAGAAATATTCTTAGTGCTATACTGAATGGTTCTATTGAGAAGTCTAATTTTGAAACGGATATGTATTTTGGATTTGAAATACCTGAGNAGNTAGATAGTTTAGATTCTAAAACTTTAAACCCTTTATATGCTTGGAAAGAAATAGATAAATATCATTCAAGTGCACAAATGCTTGTTCAAAAGTTCCAAAAAAATTATAAATTGTATGACTTAGGTGANAANAATATTTTAAATGCTGGTCCNAAAATNCCAAAATAAATTATTTGAATGATTTAGATAGGANNTATTANATTTAACCNNTATTNGTCGTGCTTTGAACCATATTGCCGCGACNTAAAAAAAAATGTGCTAAAAAGGTCAATAAATATTGCCAGGTTTAGCNCTGGCTTTTTTTTTATGATTAACTTAAAAGAAANATTAAAAAATAAAATTCTTCTTCTTGATGGTGCCATGGGCACGATGATTCAATCTTATAAATTAGGTGAGGAAGATTATCGCGGTGAAGAATTCAAAGATCATTCATCTGATCTAAAAGGGAATAATGATATTCTATCATTAGTAAGACCTGATATAATAAGTCAAATTCATAGCTTTTATTTAGATGCAGGTGCTGATTTAATTGAAACGAATACTTTCAATTCAACAAGTATCTCCCAAGAAGATTATAGTTTACAACATAGAGCTTATGATTTAAATGTTGCCTCTGCACAAATAGCAAAGAATATTTGTAAAAAGTATACAGAGCAAAACCCATCAAAGCCAAGATTTGTTTGTGGAGCTATGGGACCTACAAACAGAACAGCATCAATGAGTCCTGATGTATCTAAGCCAGATTTTAGGAATATTGATTTTGAAACACTAGTCAGTGCTTACAAAGAACAGGCAAAAGGTCTTATAGATGGTGGCTCGGATATTCTTTTAATTGAAACCGTTTTTGATACCTTAAACTGTAGAGCCGCACTTTTCGCTATTCAGGATTTGATGGAAGATATTAATGTAAAGATTCCAATAATGGTTTCTGGAACAGTTACGGATGCTAGCGGTAGATTGTTATCTGGGCAAACTGTTGAAGCCTTTTGGCATTCTATTCGACATGTAGACTTGCTTGCAGTAGGTTTGAACTGTGCTCTTGGTGCTGAGCAAATGAGACCATATATCGAAAACCTCGCAAAAATTGCGGATACTAATGTTCTTGTATACCCTAATGCTGGACTACCTAATGAATTTGGTGATTATGATCAATCTCCTGAAATTATGTCTGGGTATTTAAATGATTTTATTGACTCATCCTTTGTAAATATTATTGGAGGGTGCTGTGGTACAAAGCCAGAACATATTGCTGCATTTTCAGAATTAGTTGCTGAAAAAATACCAAGAAAAATTCCTTATAATGATCCTGTTACTAAACTTAGTGGGTTAGAACCCTTATCTATAAGGAGCGAAACAAATTTTATTAATATTGGAGAAAGAACAAACATAACTGGTTCCTTAAAATTTAAAAGGCTAATTAAGGAAAATAAATATGAAGAAGCATTATCTGTAGCTATTGAGCAGGTTAAAAATGGAGCACAAATTATTGATATTAATATGGATGAAGGTTTGATTGATAGTGAAAAGGCAATGATAAAATTCTTAAGATTAATTGCATCTGAGCCAGAAATATGCCGAGTCCCAATCATGATCGATTCTTCTAAATGGCAAGTAATTGAGCAAGGTTTAAAAAATATTCAAGGCAAAGGCATTGTTAACTCAATATCTTTAAAAGAAGGGGAAGATGAATTTCTCAAGCAGGCACGGCTTATAAAAAAATACGGAGCTGCTGTTATTGTAATGGCATTTGATGAGAAAGGGCAGGCAGATACTTATGATAAAAAAGTTTCGATATCAAAAAGAGCTTATAAATTATTAACGGAAAAAGTCCAATTGCCTCCTGAGGATATTATTTTTGATCCGAACATATTTGCTGTTGCAACAGGAATTCAAGAGCATAATAATTATGGTAAAGATTTTATTAGAGCAGCAAAAACTATAAAAAAGGAAATGCCTGCTGTTCATATTAGCGGAGGAGTAAGTAATCTTTCTTTTTCTTTTCGAGGTAATAATTCAGTTAGAGAAGCAATGCATTCATGCTTCCTATATCATGCTATTCAAAATGGTATGGATATGGGAATTGTAAATGCAGGTCAATTAANGGTTTACGATAAAATTGATAAAGAACTAAAAAATGCGATCGAAGATGTAATTTTTAATCGAAATGAAAACGCTACAGATGTGCTTGTTGACTTAGCTGAAAATTATAGAGGTCTAAAAAAAGAAAAGAAAATTGATGATTCATGGAGAAAATTTAAGATTAATGAAAGGATTTCCCATTCTTTAGTAGAGGGAATAGACCGATATATTATTGAAGATACGGAAGAAGCTAGAGGGTTTTATGATGATCCGGTAGATGTAATTGAAGGTCCACTGATGGATGGGATGAATATTGTAGGAGATTTATTTGGATCGGGTAAAATGTTCTTACCTCAAGTTGTGAAATCAGCAAGGGTTATGAAAAAAGCAGTAGCTCACCTAGTTCCATTTATTGAAAAAGATAAACAAAAAAAAGGATTAGCTGAAGCTTCAAATGGCACTATTTTATTGGCAACAGTTAAAGGCGATGTACATGATATCGGTAAAAATATTGTTGGGGTTGTATTGGCTTGTAACGGTTATAATATCATTGATTTAGGTGTAATGGTACCTGCTGATAAAATTTTAGAAAAAGCAAAAGAAGTAAATGCGGACATTATCGGCTTATCAGGCTTGATAACTCCTAGTTTGGATGAGATGATTCATGTTGCTTCAGAGATGAAAAGACAAAATTTTCAAATTCCATTGCTTATTGGTGGTGCTACTACTAGCAAAAAACATACTGCTGTAAAAATAGAAGAGTGCTACAAATCATCAGTTTTCCATGTCCAAGATGCCAGTAGGTGTGTTGGTGTTGCCTCAACGTTGCTTAATCCAGAAAAAAAAGAAGAATATATAAAAGCTACAAATGAAAGAAACCAACATATTCGAGAATCGTTTTATGAAAGCCAAAAAACGTCTAAACTTTTATCGATTGAGGATGCAAGGAAAAGAGGCCCTAAATATATCTATAATCCAGTTCAGCCAAATAAACCTGGAGTACATGTAGTTAA
>NZHK01000031.1 GCA_002691285.1 Fidelibacterota bacterium
ATTTTCTGCTTGTTCGGCTTTATCTACCCAGTTTCTCTTGCCACTCCACTTTTTGATTTTAAATCGATATACTGAAGTTTGGTTTAATTCCTGTTTTGTGACTCCACGGTAGTCTCTATCTGGCTTCATGTCACCAAAGTATTTCTTAAGAAGTCCATTAAGAATTTCTTTTTTCTCATCTATTTTTTGAATTACCATTATTGTCCCAAATGCTATAACGCATTCGTATTGAAAGCTCATTTCTAATGCTAAATTAGAAGGTAAAAGTTTTCCAGATTTAAAACATTCGAAACTTGCATTTGATTGCTTTTCAGCATTGTATCTCATTCTTCCATATGCGTTAGAATGAAAATATATTTCATGTCTTTTTGAGCTATACCAAAAAGAGGAAGGGTTTATAAATGGTTGATCTTTATCCATGGTTACAAAATGCCCAACCTGAANCTTTTTTAAAAAANGAATGATCCATTTATCATCCATCTCCAAGTTTNGAANNCTCGATTGGTTTATTGGGTTTTTATTTGGATNGTGGGACAAAAATTTTACTCCTCTCCTGGCATTACAGCACCACATTGATTACAATATTTTGCAAGTCTTGATTGTCGATCATCATTNCAAACNATACATGTTTTTNTNTATTTATCTTTGGTAAAGTTCATTGAAGANGTAACAATACCAGTNGGNACAGCTATTATNGAATANCCCATAATCATNATTATTGCTGCNATGAATTGGCCAATATTTGTTACGGGTGAAATATCTCCATANCCAACTGTTGTTAGNGTCACAATTGCCCAATAGATACTCCTAGGGATACTATCAAANCCTGAATCTTCNCCTTCAATTAAATACATAATTGATCCCAGTACGATTACCAAGTTTAGCAAGAAAAATAAATATACAAATATTTTTCTTTTACTTGCTATCATNGCTTNCCGNAGGAGCTCNGCTTCTCCCATAAATTGAACTAATTTTAANACTCTAAAAACTCGTAGAACACGTAAAATCCTGATTACAGAAAAGACNCCTGCTCCTGGAATAAAAAAACTAATATAAGTTGGCAAAACTGCTAAAAAATCAATAATTCCAAAAAAGCTAAAAATATAACTTGAGGGTAAACGAATGCAATAAATTCTAAGTATATATTCAAGGGTAAATAAAATAGTAAAAATCCATTCTATTTGGGAAAAAACCTTCCCATATGCANCATGGTATTCTGAAACACTATCCAGCATTACTATCAATACACTTGAAGTGATAGCAAAAATCAGTAAAATATCAAANAGTCGNCCNCCAAAGGTTTCTGTACCAAAAATGATCTTTTTTAATTGATCTTTGATTTTAACCATTATGAATCAAATACATCGTAATGGAAAATAAGNTGAGAATTGAATCATAAGNAATAAAAAANTTTTAGTGATTTAATAATTATCTATTCTTTTTTAGAATTGATGGCCTCACTTAATATTTTAATGTCATTATCATATGAGTCAGGAAGAAGTGGTCCGAANGAGAATCTNAAAAAATGNTTAAGATGNGAANNATNNCCTAAACGGTGCATATCACAGTCTGTACCTTTTAATATTGCTGCNCCNTTTTNAAATAATTNTTCATTTAATTTTTCNGCAGTAAGGNTANCTGGAAGTTTACACCAATGATAAAAACCACCATCACCAGAAAACAATTCTAATCCTAATTCTAAAAAACCTTTTTGATATTTTTTACGTTGCTCATCGTAGAACCGAGAAATAGTATCTCTTGCTAATTCTATCCTTTTTTTNTCAAATAATTTTAGAGCATACAGTTGTGATGGTTGTGATACACCTCCCATTCCGAAAGAAGAAAAATTNCCAAGAATCTCAATATACTTTTTTGCTGCAACTACCCANCCAATTCGAATNCCAGGTGCTTGNAAACCTTTTGTAGCCGCNCCTGCCACAAAAATATTAGAATTNTTAATATCATTTACNAANNNTAAAGAGCTTNTTGGNGGCGTATGAAAAAATTCNTANGCNTCATCGAAAAGNANTCCATNGNCNCTNGNTTCAGCTTTTTNAATTAGTTCNTTTAATTCATCTNCNTTTCTTGTTATNCCAGTTGGATTNCANGGATTGCTTANCAATAAGAGTTTNCGTTCATTNNTATTTTNNCCAAAGTATTCATNCGNAGTTGGGNAAAAAGTATTTNCTTCTGTACTNTCAATTAATTTGTAATNCCGNTTAAAAAAACGAAGCATATCATANTAGGGNGTNTACTCNGTAGATGCNATGNGTACTTTNATATCAGNNTTNAGNAACATCAATAAAGCAGTTAATCCAGGNCTGCCACCNGCAAAAATCATTATGTTNTCGTANTCTAAAGATGAATTATANTAATGGTTATAATATTCTGCAATTGTTTGACGAAGCTCTGGTTGTCCCCAAGCCTTAGGGTATTTTAAGTCTGTTGAAATAATTGGTATAGATTTAGGCATTTCAGGTCCACCCGGGATTTGAGATGTAAGTGGATAACCTTGACTCCATGGGTGAGTACCTTTTTCCCCCATATATGTTCCAAAAGAATTTAAGAATCTGTACAGTGTTTCATAAATTCCCATCGGAGGAACATGATTTAAGAAGTCATTTTTATTCCGCATTTGAAGTCTTTATTGGAGTAAACATTTTTCCTATTTCTGTGTTCCCATTTGCTCGATATCTTTGGCCCGTTTCTAAATCTTCAATGATCCATTTTGTTGGACATTTTGTTTTTATGATAAGATTAATTGAGCTCTCATGCTCTTCTGCTGATTCACCATTTTTCAGTTTTCGAAATTTTTTCATTTTATAATATTTCCTGTTAGCTAAACTTTTTCACAATATTCTACAAATTAAATTTAACTTTTAATAGAAAGTATACTCATTATTTAACTAAGTCTAATTTATCTGTGTATTGATTATGTCCTCGTGTAATACCAATTGTTTTCGGAGGAAAGTCTTGTTTTTTTGTTATTTCTCCATTCTTGTCCCACCATGCCCAAAAACCTACAGGTTCGCCATTTTCAAAATACCCATTGGTTGCTTTTACTCCATTTGAATACCATCGTGAATAAGAACCATTCAGTATTCCATTTGAGTATTTATAAGACCATTCTTTTTGCCCATTTTTATAAAATAAGCTAATCGACCCATCGAGGTTTCCATTTTTATAATTTTCAACAAGGACTCGTTTGTTAGGATGAAACTCCTTCCAAGTACCATGTTTTTTACCATTCACTAAATTCCCAAGGAATCTTTTTTTATAATTATTTAGCCCATATACACCAATTACAGATGGGAGTTTTTTATCTCCTATTGCTTTGTAAATGCCATCTATTTTGATTAATGAATCTATGTTGTATTCCTTTTGTGGATAAATAGCGGCATGTGTTAAAAAGAATAAATTGAATGCTAAATTCATTCTTATCATTTTTTTATAAATCCCCAAATTCCTTGTAAAGTTGCAAATGAACCAATTAAAAGTGGAATTAATAAAAGTTTTTGAACTGAAATAGTTGTTATAATAATTCCAAGTATAATAAAGAATATATTGACTGTTTTTTTAGTCATTTATATAATCTAATATGTTAAGCCAGTTTTTTTTCGGATAGTATCCATTATACTCATTACAGCAATACTGTCCGAGTGTGTCATTTTTGTTGATTCAATATAGTTTTTTTCTAAACAGTTTTCCATTTCCAAAGCTTGTTCTCGAAGCCCATGTCCATGATAACTTTCTTCATATTTAATTTCTTTTTGATTTCTTCTTATCACTTTTATGGTGGTTGGAGCATAAAACGTAGGATCAATCTCTATCCACCCCTCTTCTCCTGAAATAACAGCTCTATTTGGATGAGAGTCATACATAGTGCAACTTAGGTTAGCAATTTCTCCGTTATTATATTCAAAAATCATAGATGTTTTTGCATCAATTCCCTCTTTGGTAAAAATAGATTTTGCTTGGATGTTTTTTGGGGTTCCAAGTACCATTTGAGATAATGAAACTACATAGATTCCTAAATCTAGAAGAGCACCACCTCCAAGTTCTTTTGTCCATAGCCTAGGGTTTTTGACACCTTTTAAATTTTGCCCATGACATGCGTAAAGAGAGTGTACTTTACCTATACGATTCTCTTTAAGTGTTTTTTTTAAAAACTCAACATGTGGAAGGTATCGCATCCACATAGCTTCTAATAAAGCGGTATTATTTTTTTTTGAAGCAGAAACCATATTTTGTGTTTCTTGCAAATTCATAGAGAATGGTTTTTCGCATAAAACAGGTATTCTATGCTTTAATGATTCAATAGATTGATTTGCATGCAAAGTATTTGGTGTTGCTATATAGATAGCGTCAATATCTTTATTTTTCAAAAATAGTTTTTCTTCGTTAAAAGGCTTGCAGCCTTTATAATTAGAGGAAAATTTTTTTGCTGTTTTCATATCACGGGATAAAACCGATTCAACCACATGGTTATTTAAATGTTGTAAATCATTTGCAAAAGCATTTGCTATTCCTCCGGTTCCGATAATGCCCCATTTAAATTTTTTTTTCATATTTTTTTTAATATCAGAGTATTGGAGATTGAAATTTAATATTAATATATTTCGCGCCAATTATATATAGTAAAAATAATGAACTAATTACTTTAAATCTAAGAATGTTATGAATGAATCATTAATTATATTAAATATTGGTTATGCGCTTACTTTTATCGCGTTAGCTATAAAAGAGGTTCTTTGGCTAAGAATCACCCTAACAGCCGCACAGATTTCTCTTTTTACATATCATTACTTTTATGCTGGTAATAATTCTGCAGCATTTTGGACTGCGATTTTTGTTTTTGTCAATACCTATAATATCATAAAAATTTTATTAGAAAGAAGGCCGAAAATAATTCCTGATGAAATACGAGATTTATATGAAGGAATTTTCAAAAATTTAACTACTAGTGAATTTCTTTATTTTTGGAATATGGGCACAATAAAATCTGTGACAGACGGTTATTTTATTCATTCAGGAGAAAAACAAAATAATCTTTTATTAGTATTATCAGGTAGCGCTGAAGTTGAAGTAAATGAAAAACCAATCGCTATTTTAGAAAGAGGATCTTTCATCGCTGAAATTAGTTTTTTAACTGGAGAACCTGCATCCGCTGATGTACATGCAAAAGGTGAGGTGATATTTATTTCATGGAAAAGTGACCGGTTGAAAAACTTAGAGCACGAAAATTCTAGTTTTTGGATGAAATTACAGCATGCGCTTTCAGAAGATCTTATTCGAAAAGTTAGACCTCAAGCTAAAAGAGAATCTCAAATAGAAAATGATTGAAGATAACTTTTACTTTTTGTACTTGCTTAGCAAAAAATATCAAAGGAGCAGTTTTTTAAGTTTATGACTCGTATTCTTCTTGTACCAAATCATTCATTAATCGTTTTTGGGGGAAGTATTGAACAAAATTCATATTCTTTATTTCTTGAAAACTTTTTAGACTTGATGAATAATCAAAGGCAGGATGTTTTTTGGTACATTTTAATACCAAAATTGAGATCAAATGAAAAAAAATTCTATGATAATATTAAGAAAAAAGTAAATTCTAATAATTCTCTTTTTATTAGCCTTGATATACCTAAATATCCACAGAATCAAATACATTTCAACGTAAATGAACTAAGGCAAAAGTTAAAATGGAAAGATTATCCAATTGATATAATTTTTTGCCATCAGCTAGAAATAACCAAACACTTAAGATTATTTTTTAAAAACGATACCAATTTAGATCCCCCAATTATTGGATATTCTCATTTGATGGAATTGCCAAAATTAGATTGGAAAGGGATTTTTGAATATAATATTCTAGGAATCACAGAAATGGTTTCATGTTTTGTAAATACTAATTTTCAGAAACAGTTAATTATTGAAGAGGCGCGGAAAATATTTAGCAGCTCAATATGTGGGGTTCTTAAAGAAAAATTAGAAGTATTACCAAAACTTGTGGTCCCAAGTGATATTAGGCCAAGTAAGACTGGTAACTACCAGAAAATTATTTATTGGGGGGATGTTACTGGCAGAACGAAAAATTTTATTGAATTTCGATCTTCAATAGAACAATTGAGAAAAAAAAGAACGGATTTTATTGTTTGGGTACCACTCCTAAAAGGTAGCAATCAATTTCTTAAACATGATTGGGTTGTAAATAATAATAGCATCAATAAAAGAACCTACTTAAAATATTTGAGGAGTTGTTGTGTTGGTGTTTCGCCAAAAAAGCAATCTTTTGACTGGGATAAAACAATTTCTCAAGGAATTAAGTCTGGGATTCCTTTTATTATCTATGATTCGGTGATTTCCAAAAGTTTATATGGGGAATCTTCTTTTTACAAATCAAATAAAGATTTGATATCACTCTTAAATAAATATTTAGATGATACCCAGTTTAGAAATTTAATGGTAGAAAAATTGATTGGGGAATTAATTAACAAACATAATTTTTTGAAAAAAGTGAAAGTAATTAATCGTTTGATTAATAAAACTATAAAAGATGTAAAGTCTGTATATAATGGAAGAACAAAAGAAATTATTAATTTAATACAAAGACATAAAGCTATATCTCATAAAGATCTTTTAAGTCCTAGGTTTTTAAATTGGAATATTAACGTGAATTTTTTAGGATATAGAAAAGCAATTTTAAAAACGGGCAAAATCAAAGAAATAGAATTTTCAACAATTAAAAAGAATTCAAAAAAGCAAAGATATCCATGGAAGGTGAAATATAAGTTTCAAAAATGATTTTATAGGTGGATTCTCAATGAAGAAAATTTTGATTTCTGTAACATTCACAATGTTCATTTAATTGATTTATTAATTTGTCAAAATCTTTTGTTAAAGATTTAATATGCAAGTTTATACTTTTTGAATGTATATCAATATCACCTTCAAGGTTTGATATTGTGGCTTTATTATCTTTTATCATTCGATCATGCTGCTTTTCTTGTACCCAAATTTTGATAATCTCATTTTCAATTGCGTTTAATTGAGGTGAATTAGAACCGATAAAGATAAAAAATGAGCTTATAAAAACTGTTCCGGTAATAAAACCTTGTAAGTATGATTTCATTTATAATCCTATTTTTGTTTTTTAATTATTATCAATGATGTTTCTCAAAGGAAATATAGCTTTGGTATTTTTTAAAAAATAAAAAATTTGGAACAAAAATAAATTATCAGTTGCTAATAGTTTTCTCAAATATTTATACTCTTTAACCTTTTTTCAGTAAAAAATTTTTAAAAGATAGTTTTTGAAAAAAGAGAATAACAAATGCATTAAAGTTGGTGAAAAATCGGCTTTTTGGAAAGGCTTCGGGTTGGCGCTAGAAGCCTTTTCTGCTTTTTGCACCTAAATAATTTAAATTTAGTAGTTCATTGAAAATTGGGGGCGACCGGTATCGACGATATATGAGATGTGTCGAACTGCAAGCGGAGGATGACAGTTCCCTCCTTAATCATCTGTTACAACTATAAATGCCGATTACGGCTACATGGCTGCAGCTTAAGTCTAGCAGCCCGTCCTGGTGTAGATGAGTCTACGGTCTTAACCAAGGACGTCACTAACGTAGGCTAGTCTCAAATATGCTTTCGAATTTGAGATAAAATATAAGAAAGCTAGTTTAGTTTTGTTTTTGTTCCTGATACAAAATTAAATAAAAAATTAATCAGGAAACTAAGCCTGTAGATGTTTTTCATTACTCTATTTCGGACGGGAGTTCGATTCTCCCCGCCTCCACAAGTATTAAAAACTAATTTTTGCAAAAATACTTGGAGTAATTCCAAACATTGATATATCCTTTATGGAGAGTTCTCTGGAGAATGGATTATATCTTTTATGAGCTATATTTTTTTTATTGTAAAGATTGTATATTGAAAATCCTAGTTCAATTTGGACTTTTGACATTTCAAGACTTTTAACAAGGCTAATGTCAAGGTGATGTGAGGATTTGACTCTTTCATTATTATAGTCTCCCTTTGAAAATATTTCATAACCTGATCCAGACTCTACGTATAAATTTTCTAAACTAGTAAATGGACGACCTGAAGAGAAAACCCATGATGCAGATAGGTTTGTATTAAAAATTTCTCCTAATATTATAGTTTTTAGTTCGTGATTTTTATCATGGTCAGCAAAAAATAGTTTCCCTTGATTGAAGTCTGACAGCTGATATTTAGTATTACTATTATGATATGATATCCATCCGGTAATCATGCCAGATTTTTTTCAAAATTGAATCTCTAATCCTTCAATTTTTCCATATCCGAGATCTATAATTTCATTATTATAGGATAGATAGTCTTCAAAAGAAAATGACCATTCTGGTATTAAAAAGTTACTTAAATTTTTGAAATAAAAAGTTGTTGAAAAATTATAATCATTGTTGTCCCAATTGATTCCAGATTGAAAATTTTTAGATAAAATTGGTGGTATTTTAGGTGAGGATAAAAACCTACTGTTTATATTGAAATTTGAATTGTTTTCTTTCCCTAGTTTATGGATGAATTGGTTATGCGCTCCATAAGATAATTCTAAAGACATATTTTGTTTAATTTTGTAAATAATTGCAATGCGTGGTTCAAAGTAAAGCTTGTCAAGGTTGTCAAAGTATGAATATCTAATACCAGTATCAAATTCCCATTGGTTTTTTAATGACCAGGAATTTCTAATAAAAAAGGAATAAAGATATCCATTTTGTGTCAAAAAAGAAGTATTTAAAGAAGAATTTTCAGTGTTCTTATTTTTAAAATNTGTTGAAAAGTAGGTTTCTTCAAAACCTATAGAAAGATTATGGTTTTTCATGTTTCGGTATTGTTGAATAAANCGAATACTATGGTCTGATAAAGAATGAAATTTATCAGCAGTCCCAACTATNGAAATATTATTACTTTGAGGTGAGGATTGTATGGNAAAATAATTATTTTCATAANAATACTTTGAGATACTTAATTGGGTACTATATTTATTATTCCATTGAGAATAAAAATTTATATTTTGNCCGANGTTTTTAAATGAGTNCTTTTCTTCAATATATGCAGTATCAGATTCTAAAATATTACTAAAACCATAATAACCTCTATCCTCAAAGATAGANTCTNTACTACTTATTAAAGTAAAAGTAGCTCTATGTTTTGAATTAATTAAATAAGAAAAACGATTAAAAAAGTCTTCATAAGAAGAAAATAAATCGTATTCGGTATTTTGATTTATATTTTGCTCTCCTATCTCTGTTATTAAGTTAAANTTATTATCTNTTGTCATGTATTTTTCAATCGATTNATATACCTTTGAAAATTGATTTGAAGGCCTAGATTTTNTAAAGTTAAATATAACACTACCTTTTTTAAAGATTGGAATCTCGGCTGAGATTCCACTGCTCATTAAATTTCCGTATATTGAACCTCTATAATTAGAATTATCTCCAGACCTGCTCATTAATTCAACAACGCTAGANGTTCGTCCTCCAAAATTTGCNGGGATGTGNCCTTTAAAAATCTGAACATNNTTAATAGCTTCNTTTGAAATACTACTCAAAAATCCAAACATGTGACTAGTTTGATATAAAGTCATTCCATCAAGTGTAATNAGATTNTGATCTGGAGTTCCTCCTCTTATATAAAGGTCAGATGTGGATCCTAAAGCAAGTTGGACCCCTGGTAGATATTGTATAGATCGAAATATATCGACTTCCCCTAAATTTGGAAGTGTAGATACATGTTTAGGGGAAAAAGAAATTTGTCCAGGGATATTAGAATCATCCATGAATTCTCTATTNGTACCTAAAATCGAAACCTCATCAGAATTAATTACTTTNGGGTTTAACTTGATTTCATGAAATACATTTTCATCCTNGGGNAACTTTAATTCTTTAATNACTGTTTCATATCCGATGTAAGACACTATTAATGTACATAAATCGTTCGNTACTCTGGGTATTGAGAAAATTCCATTTTGATTTGATATATCACCAATATTTAAATAGGGGATATGAATATTCGCATAGGAAATGGGNTCTCCTGATTCTCCATCAATCGANTGACCNTATAATGAAAAAATAGTTTTTGCTTTCTTAAAGTATACTACAAATTGATNTCCAAATTTTTCAAAANTTAAACTTGTTCCTTTAAGAATAGATGATAATGCTTCTTCGCCTTTACAGTTTTCACAAGAACTTGAATCTGTGTACTCATCGATATCATCAGGATAAACAATTAANAGGTCATGTTGAANTATTAAATAATTAAGTACAGAAGAAATCTCTTTTTTTTCAAAATTAAATGTAATTTTTTCTTGTCCATATAGTCCGAGGAGGCAAAAATAAAGTNTAGGAGTTATTTTGAAGTATTTTTTANATAGTACTAGTTTTTTAGATGACTGTGTAGGTGNCATCCTCTAATTTAAATGAATGTTGTGATAATAANGNAATAGTGTTCAACATAGTTTTNAGTTCTGNAGTATCAATTGNTCCAGTTATGGTAATCTGTTTCATTTTTATATTAGAAAATTTGATTTTCACATTATGAATTCTTTCTATTTCTCTACATATTGTTTCAAGATCGGTTTGCTTACAATACAGTTTTTGGTTTATCCATCCGGGATATTTTTCATATTCTATATTTANAACAGCGTGTTGGTTAAAATTNCNATAGCCCATCAAATATTGTTTTNGATTAAGNTCTACAAAAGAATNANGATTNGATACTTTCACTTGTCCAGANTTAACTCCAACTTCAAATTCGTNATTTCGGGACTTAACATTAAAAGCAGTACCTNATACGGNTATTTCGCCATGTTTGGTNTTGACAATAAAGGGTAAGGTGAGGCTTTGTACTTCAAAATATGCTTCACCCTCTAAATGAAGGGTGCGATGACTTGCATTAAATCCTTTTTTGTATGTGATAGAACTACCAGAATTTAAAATTGCTTTTGAATTATCAGGAAGTAATAATGATAAATTTTCACCATGCTTAGTTGTAAAATTTTTATTTTGATAAAAATTAAAATAAATAGGCAGTATCAAAATTAATATAATTGGAAGAAATAAAGCATAGTTAGGTTTATGGATAGAAGGCATCCAAAATTTTATTATGTTTTGGAAAAAAGAAGATTCTTTTACCAGGGAAGAGGGTTTTAGGTTGTCCATATTTTGAACAAGAGTATCCCAAGCTTCTTCTTTATTGGGCGGATCAGGTATTTTAGTTCTTGAACTAATATCCCAAATTAATTTTTTTATTTTTTTTTGAGTCATTTAAGTTTTTTGTATCCTTAAAGATAACGCAGTAACACTATTATATACTCAAAGATATTTTTCCATATATTTTTTTAAGATTTTAAGGGCTCTATAAATTTGATTTTCAACTGTTCTGATACTAAGGCCAAGTTTGATAGAAATTTCTTGATTGGACATGCCTTCTATTCTACTTAATATGAAAATAGTTCTACATCTTTGAGGAAGTTTTTCGTTAACTAATTTTCTAATGATTTTCTCAATAGCTTTTGCTTGAACAACTTCTTCTGGATTGTCGAAGTGAGATTTTCCATGTTCGGGTATATTATCTTTATTTCTTAATCGTACCTCGGTATACCTAAAATGATCATAGCATAAATTGGTTGAAATACGAGCTAATAATGAAAAAAATGATTTTTCAGGTTGTAAAGATTCTCTTTTTGTCCATATTCTAAGAAATGTTTCCTGGGTAATATCTTTAGCGATATCTGCATCTTGCACTCGATATACAACAAACCGAAATAACTGGTCATGAAATTGATAAAAAAGTTTTTGAAAAGAGCTCCGGCTTGACTTCTTAACATTTTTAATTAGTGTTTTTTCATCTATGGACATAAAGATTACAAGACATATGTAGTTGCTAAAGAAACGTTCCTATCCATTAAGTCACTTAGAGAGAGATATATTTAAAATAATTAATTTTAAAATATTTGTTTCGGTTCAAGGAAATGTTTTAAATAAGATTATAAATTACAGTATATAATGATATCCTTTTTTAAATACTTTTATAATTTATCACTCGGGTTAATTGTTCTTCTTTATTTTAGTTGTGCTCAATTTAGAGGCCCAAAATATCCAGAAATAATTTATAATAATAAACAGCCACTTATTTCAGTAAAATATGAATATGGAGAAATACAAATCATTCTTCCAATACAATATGAAGGAGATATTCCAGAAAATATTTTATTTAAAGTGTTTGCTAAAGCTGATACAATGAATCCAATAATTTCTTTTTTGCAGGAGGCACCAAGTGAGTTTAGAACCACCTTACCTCAAGGTTCACTTGATATTACTGAAAAGACTAATTTAATTAAAATCATACCTCAAGATGAAAATTTTGATCCTGTATCGGTTCGTTTCAAAGGTATTGGATTTGGGAGAATAGTGTTACCTCCCAAGGTTATTAGGTCAGGTCAATTAATTATATCTGGAAAAACTTCTTTAAAAAATGATACTAGTATACTTCCAAAGGTCAAGGTTGCAATAAAAGATTCTAAAGAAATTATTTTTACTACTTTTTCAAATGACTCTGGTTTTTATCAAATAGCGATCCCTGGAGAGTCTAGGTTTTCTGAAAACTTAAGAATTGTTGTTGGTGAAAACCTTATTTTTAAACCCTTTTCCCAAAAATTAATTTTTGAGAATTCACGAAAATTAAAAATTAATGCTTTTCTAGGTCCAAGCAGAGCGATGAGAGGACCTCTTTATATTACTGAAAAAGATAATGTACATTTTAAAAAAGGACCGGATATTGGAGCTGAAATATTATTTTTATTAAATCAAGGAGAAGTAATCTCTGTAGATAGAATCACACCGGGTTCTTACCATGGTTTCGTAGAGGTGGAGATTAATGGTGGTAAAAATGTAATGATGGAAGGGTGGGTTAATCGATCTGATTTGAGAGAATTAAATTTAAACTCAATACGTAAAGTCATTAAATAATAGAATGTATTCTTTAATTAAGTACAGCATAGGTTCCTCTCTTCTATATGTATCTTTAGCTTTTTCTCAAATAAGGTTGGATATAAATACTATTCCAGATGAGGTAGACGTGTATTTAGATGATATAAATATAGGTACATCTCCAATTCGAAATGAGCGGATAATACCAGGAGCTCATATCTTTGAAATAAAAAAGAAAGGGTATGCTCCTTTAAAATACGAATTAATTGTAAATCCTTCAAAGGCGGTTGAAATTGATTTTTTCTTGAATCCTGTGCATGTTTGCAAGTTCAAAACTAAGGAAAAAGGTCTAGTCTTTGAGTTGAACGGAGAACATTATTGGGATGTAGATAATATTCGTCTTGATCTTGAAGCAGGAGACCACACTTTAAGAGTTTTTAAAGCGAGTGAGCTCATAGATGAGCAAAATATCAAAATCGATAAACCCGAGACATTTAATTATAAAGAAAAAAAGACAATTTCAAATTAGTAGTATTTCATACCATTGGTGGTTTATAAATAGATATCACACCATTAATTACAAATTGTACTGCAATTACCATAAGAATTAAGCCCATTAGCCTTTGTATTACTCTTATACCAGTTGTTCCCAGTAATTTAAGAATTACATTCCCATTTCTAAGTATGAGATAGACTAGAGATAAAACAAAAAATATTGAAAATATTAAAGTAAAGTAACTATATATTNGTGGTGTTTGGCTTGATAATAACATTGCAGCTGTAATAGCACCGGGTCCAGCAATTAGAGGTATTCCTATNGGACTTACTGCTATNTCATCGCTTTCTTCAGACTCTTCTTGCTCAGCNGGAGTGGTTCTTGATCGTCCTATTTTNGAATCAAGCATNCTAAGACCGTTTCTAAAAAAGAGTATTCCCCCCATAATTTGAAATGCTTCAATAGTAATTCCAAAAAAGTTAAAGATAACAGATCCAAGTAANGAAAATAATATTAAGGTGATAAATGCTGTTAAGGAACCTTTTTTTGCGATATTAATCTTTTCTTTTTGTGGGAATCTTTCCGTCATAATTATCAGTATAGGGGAAATCCCAATTGGATTTATTAGAGTAAATAAAGTGGTTAGGCAAAAAATAAAAAATTGTATTTCGTGTTGAAAAAACTCATAAATGTTGAAAAAANTCATANATTTCACATNCTCTNAGGTGAACTAATNCCAAGAATATTAAACCCATTACTAAGGATGNTNTTTACTGCTTTAATTAATTGAATTCTAGTATTCGTTAAATCAGCATCATTGGTGATTACTTTACAATGGCTATAAAATTTGTGAAAAAATGAGGCTAATTGTTGTAGATAGTTTGCAATGTACTGAGGCTCTAAATTTTCATACGCAATATCAATAACTTCGGGAAACCGGACCATATGTTTTAACATAATAATCTCATCTTCATGAGAAAGTAACNTAAGATTATAAAATTTNTTTCTATTTAGTTTTTCTTTCTNNGCTTGTTTGATTATGTTACATATTCTAGCGTATGCATATTGTAAATAAAATACAGGATTTTTTTCTGATTGATCTTTTGCCATGTCTAAATCAAAATCCAAATGACTGTTCATGCTNCTCATAACAAAAAAGTAACGTACAACATCCGATCCAAGTTCTTCAATTAATTGATCTAATGTAATAAAATTAGCTTGTCTAGTAGACATTTTAATTTTCTCACCATTTTGAATTAATGTAACAAATTGATATAAAAGTACTTTAATATGATCAGTTTTAAANCCCAAGGATTTNAGAGCAATAATTANATCTGGGTAGGTNTCTGCATGATCAGCACCAAAGATNTCCACAATTAAATCATAATTTCTTTTGATTTTATTTAAATGGTAGGCTGTATCTGGNACTCGATATGTTGGCTCTCCTGAGCTCTTTANATAAACTCTATCTTGNTCTTTNCCTAAAGATGATGATTTAAACCAGATAGCATCATCTTTTTTATAAATAAGATTTTTTTCAGACAATGATTTAAGCAATTCATCAATATCACCATTTTCATANAAAGACTTTTCATTAGTAAATTTATCAAANCTTATACCNAGATTAATTAAAGAACTTTTTATTTCTTTGAAAATAATCTCTTCTGCACNTTTTTGAAAAATATCATCACCNCATTTGATTTTATTTCCTTTTTGNTCTAAGATATGTTCTGCGATATTTAATATATAACTTCCTNGATAGCCATCTTTAGGGAAATCAAAATTTTTACCTAATATTTCATAATACCTAGCTTCAACAGATTTTCCCAATACCCTCATCTGTCNACCTGCATCATTAAAATAATATTCTCTTGTAACATTAAAACTTTGCCATTCTAATATTTTAGAAATTGTATCACCTAATACCGCATTACGACCATGACCAACAGTNAATGGCCCTGTNGGATTAGCGCTGACAAATTCTACATTTGCAGATTTACCAAAACCGATCGATCCTTTACCAAAATNCTCATTTTTTTTTAATATGNNATNCACCTGTTTTTGAAAAAATATTGGNGCAATTTTAAAATTTAAAAACCCTGGNGCAGTTACATTAANATCAAAAATATACTTTAGTTTTTTTTCTTTTANANTTTNTGAAATTAATNTTCCTATATCTAATGGGTTTGTTTTTTGTTTACTTCCAANTAANAAAGGTAAGTTAGATGATAAGTCTCCAAATTCTTTCTTTTTTGGCTGAGTAAGATTAAAATCTACATTTGGGAGTGATAAAGACTTTAGAGTAGATGAAATATTTTCAGTAAGATATATTTTAAGTTTTTTCATCATAAAATTCTTTTTTTGGCGCGTCCGCCCANACATTTTCTATTGAATAGTAATCCCTTTCTTNCTCATCAAATACATGTACAATAATATCAAAATAATCTAATANGACCCATTTTTTATTTTCGTATCCTTCAAGGTGCCTTGGTTTAGAACTAGTACCTTTTCTTATGTTGTCAACAATTGCNTTAACCTGTGGCTCTGATTTCCCATGACAAATAATGAAGTAATCACCCAAGAAAGAAAGGCCTCTTAAATCTAATGAGATCAGGTTTCGAGCTTTTTTTTCAATTGCAAGTTGTACTATTTCTTCTAGTAATGNTTGACTGGAATTATCATCCAGTTGGGGTNTATTCATTTAGATTGCGAAATGTATTCAGAAATNTNGGGAAAGGAATTNATATCTTTTCCTAGTATAATTGTTACATCTACACCCAATGTTTCATCTGGAATATGTTGTATATGATTTGTATTGTTAATAGATATATCAAATNCTTTAGAAACAGANAGTATTTTATCTAAGTCCTCATTTCTTCCAATAATGATTGTTTTTGAGTAATCATATTTATCAGCATTATCNGATCTAATTACATCAATTCTATGNTCANATCTTAGANATTCTGAGGTTTTTGCTGCAATTCCTTTAATACCACACCCATTNAAAATTTCTACTTTTATATTTTTAATGGGGTCTGCACTATAAATTTCTTTTGCCAGCATTTTNGGTGAATCAATTTCAGGGAATTTTACTTTAATTGGAACTCCAGTATGAATTGTATTTTGTGATAGCGAGTAAATAAAACCTATCAATAAGATTCCTGCGATACCTATTGCTATATCNAGTGGAAGATTTTTGTAAGGGTGCGAATTTTTTTTTCGACGTAATGGTTTTTTTGNCAATTATTGATTNNANCCTNTGTAAAATGGAGAATAGNTTTTNTGATGCGGGATCTTTTGGACTCGAAATTGTAGAATAGAATTTTTAAATGGNTGNTATGTGATTGANGCATCATANGCCATTGATAATTGTTCTATTAATGGATTGTGGTTTTGAAGAGGAGATTGCATGATATATAAACCGACATTCCCATTTAATGTTAAGTTATTTAAAAGACTATATGAAAAATTATTGTTAATTCCAGAAATTGAATAAAAATTTCTCCCATCAGATATCATTGATGTTGAAAATCCATGGTTAATATTAANACGATTTGAAGTTTTTATTACATCGACATAGTTNTCTTCCTGACTACCAAGATNNCTNGGGNTATTGTTTANTGGCANTTCAGAAATAAACTGNCCGCTTAGAGTTGTAAAAATAAATATTACAANAATTGAATTAAATTTGTTNATCATAACCATTTGAATTTAATAAAGGTATTAAAGTTCCGAAATAAAAGANAGAACAATTTATTTTAATTTTGAGGATATTCAATTAATGCACCACCTAAACAAATATTGTTTTGATAAAAAACTACTGATTGACCAGGGGAAATAGCAAAACGAGGTNCTTTNAAAGANACTAAAANCATATCNTNNTCTAATTTTTTNATATTACATNCTTTTTCTTTTCCTCGNTATCGTATTTTAGCTTTTAATTGGACTCTAGTTGGATCAGATCCAGATATCCAGTGAACATTTGAAGCGATAAGTTTTGTATGGTAAAGAGCTGGGTGTGTGTGACCTTGCACAGCTATAAGTTCGTTGTTTGTTATATCCTTATCAGCAACGTACCATCCGCCATCTTTCCCATTATTGATACCCCCAATACCAAGGCCTTTACGCTGTCCTATAGTGTAGAACATTACTCCATGATGCGTACCAAGTTTTTCCCCTTTTTCATCAATTATATATCCAGTTTTTTTTGGAATATAATTTGAAAGAAACTCAGTCAAATCCCGTTTCCCAATAAAGCATATTCCAACACTATCCTTTTTGCTAAAATTTGCAAAGCGATATTTATTTGCAAAAGTTCGGACATGCTTTTTTTTAAGTTTTCCAATAGGAAATAGCGCATTAGAAATCTGTTTTTGATCTAATTTATGTAAGAGATAACTTTGGTCTTTGTTTGGGTCATTTCCTTTTAATAGCATGATGTTATCTTCAAATCTTTTTGTTTGGACATAATGTCCTGTTGCAATACGCTGTGCACCCAAATCGAGTGAATAGTTATAGAACTCTTTAAATTTTATTTCAGTGTTGCATAGGATGTCAGGGTTTGGTGTACGACCTTTTTCATATTCATTTAAAAAATATTTAAAAACGCGATCCCAATATTGTTTAGAAAAATTTACAGATCGAAGTGGGATATTTAGTGTATCGCAAACTTGCAATGCATCTTTATAATCTTGTTCTGAATAGCAAAATTCTGAATCTTCCTCCCAATTTTTCATAAACAATCCCTCAACATCATAGCCTTCCTCTTTTAAAATTGCTGAGGCTACTGCACTATCAACACCTCCGCTCATGCCAACAATAATTTTCTCTTTCATTTAAGTATTTTATTTTTCAAAATATGAATTAGTGTTTCTATCTCTTTGAAATTATTTGAGATACCAAAGCTGAACCGTAAAGTAGAAAGATTTGTTGGTTCATCTAGCCCAATTGCTTTCAAAACATGAGAAGGTTTAACCATTCCAGATCCACATGCAGATCCATTTGAAACATAAATTTTTTCACGGTCTAGCTTTATAATTAGAATGTTAGAACTAAACCCTGGAAATGAGATACTAATAAGGCCAGGAAGCTTTTGAGATTGAGATCCATTAAAAATTATGTTTCGAAAGTTACTTTGTAATTTTTGTTTGAACTGTTTTTCAATAGATTTAATATGTAAAATATTTTTTTTTAATGATTTTGTTGCAATTTCGGAAGCTAAGCACATTGCTGCAATGTATGGAATATTTTCAGTACCCGATCGAAGAGAACCTTCTTGATTACCTCCTATAATAAGCGGTTTTAATATTTTTGGGTTTTTGGCATAAAGTGCGCCCACTCCTTTTGGCCCATAAAACTTGTGTGCGGATAAACTTAAAAAATCAACACCCAATTTTTGAACATCAATACTCATTTTTCCTAAGCATTGTACAGCGTCAGTATGAACTAATATGTCATGCTTCTTTGCAATTTTGACAACTTGTTCTAGAGGTTGAATGGTTCCAATTTCATTATTTGCAAGCATGATGCTTATCAGGCCAGTATTTTTTTTTATTTTGGATTTCAATTCATCAATATTTATAAAACCATTTTTATTTACTTTAATTAAACAATGTTCCAATCCGAACTTTTTAAGTCTTTGAAGTACTTTTGTTACTGCAGGATGTTCAATTTCATTGGAGATTACATGATTTTTATTGCTTCCTATCATTGACCAAAGGACTTGATTATTTGCCTCAGTCCCACCACTGTTAAAAATAATTTTAGCGGGTACTGTATTTATTGATTTTGCAACTTGTTCCCTAGATTTTTCTAATAACAAAAGAGCATCTTTCCCAATGGAATAAGTAGAGGAAGGATTCCCATATACCTCTTTTTGAATAATATTTATTAAATCTTGAACATCAGAGTGAACTGGTGTTGTGGCGCTATGATCAAAATACATTTAAAATAGAATAAATTTTATGCTACATAATTAAAATTATATATTAAATATCGTTTCGGATAGATGCTAATTTAATTGTATTCATGAGGTTGGTATAGAAAGGTGGTTTTCTTCTTTCTAATTGAGCGGATGTTATCTCTTTTTTATAATCATAACGATGAACATCCCAATTTATTTCATCATCCAATACCTTTAAAAAAGCTACAGATCCTCTTTGGTCTCGATCAAAAGGGAGCCCAGTAGCTCCTTGGCAAAGGATGGTTAAATTTTCAATTATCTGATGTCTTGGAACATGAACATGACCATGGATGAAAACAAATTTTTTTATTTTTGGGTATAATTTTTTTACATGATTTTTCCAATTAATAGCTTCTTTAACAGATGGAGGTTTATCATCTCTTTTATACCATGCGTGGGAAAATTCAATTAAAGTTTGACCAACAATTTCCCTATGAGCTATCTTCATTTTAGAACAAAAATCAAACCCCTCGGCCCCTAATAAATCTGCTGTCCATTTTTCATTCTTGACTATAGCTTTACAAATTGGATCACTTGGATCCATGCCTTCAAGAGAAGGAGATTCCTCCTCCCACAATTTTTCTAATAGATAACGATCATGATTACCTCTAATAAATATACATTTAGATATGTTTTTTAGAGTGGTCATAGTTTTTTCAGGCTCTGGACCTAGGGCAAAACAATCACCTAAGCAAATTATTTGATCAATATCTTTTCTTTCATGAATAATTTTCAGTGCTTGATTCAAAGATTCTAAATTCGAATGAATATCTGTAATTATTGCAAAGGTTTTTGTATCCATAACAACAGAATATACTTTTTTTAGTTTTTGTTGAGCAAGTATATTAATTGATGGAACGTTTATAATTAAAAGTCTTATTATAATAAATCTTATTATGGTATTATTTTTTCAAGCTTTATATAAGCAAAAAACAATTAGGATAAAAAATATGAAAACTCCTCCTGCTATTTATGGTATTGGTAACCCTATTGTAGATATAATATTCCATGTTAGCGATGATGATATAGAAACTTTAGGATTGCAGAAAGGCACTATGAGTTTAGTGACTAAAAAACGGCAAACTGAAATAATTAATTATCTACAAATAGAAAATGCGTCAATTTTTCCAGGAGGATCTGCTCCTAACACTATTATTACCTGTAATGGTTTAGGTATCTCTTCAGTTCTTTCAGGTAAAATTGGTAACGATAAATTTGGTAAAATATATTTAGACCAAATAAATAAATATGATGTGTTTTCAAAAGTTGTTCAAGGTAATGGTTCTACTGGGACAAGTGTTGTTCTGATTACTCCGGATGCTGAGAGAACGATGAATACTCATTTAGGGATGTGTAGAGAATTCAATGTGAAAGACATTGATGAAAAACTATTAATGAACTCATCATTTTTATATTTTACAGGTTACATGTGGGATACAGATTCTCAAAAAGAAGCAATTCAAAAAGCAGTAGATATTGCTCAATCAAATAATTTAAAAATATGTTTTGATGTAGCAGATCCTTTTGTTGTAGAAAGAAACAGAGAAGAATTTCTCGAATTCATAAAAAATAGTGTAGATATTGTTTTTGCAAATCAGCCCGAATTGCTTATTTTGTTTCAATCTGGAGATATTGATCGGTCAATAGGTAGGTTAATGAATATTGTAAAGTGTGGGGGGGTAAAGTTAGGAAAAAAAGGTTCGATAGTTTTTAACGATCTTGAAAAAAATAAAATAGAACCAAAATTAATATCAGCTAAAGATACAACAGGTGCTGGAGATATGTATGCTGCAGGTTTTTTATCACAGTTTTTTAAAACAAATGATTACATAGCCTCAGGGAAAATAGGTTCTGCTCTTGCTGAAGAAATAATTCAAATTAATGGGGCTCAGTTTGATAAAAATATGTTGAGTCAAATTCGATCTAAAATTTTTTAAACTATGTTAATCTTTGAAAATCAAAAATCAATATAGTATATCGGAATTTTTCCATACTCATGTATATTCATAAATTCACAATTCATCAAAAAGCAGGTCTCAAAATGAAAATAATACAAAGTTACTTTAATATCCTATTAATAATGGTTTTTTTTGCTTGCAGTAGTCAAGAATACACCACCGCAAAGCTCGCTCTTCAACAATCAGATTTTAAAAAAGCTGCAGAGTGGCTACCAAAGGCGATGGCTGTTGAACCAGATAACCCTGAAATTCCTATTGTAATGGCAATTGAGATACATGCTGAGAACGAAAAATGGATTGATATGGTAAAATTACTCAATAGAGCAATCGATATAAATCCAGATAAAGTCATTGAAATTAGGGGTTCATTTATTCCTGTTAAAGATGCAGTTAATAATTATATTGAATTCTATTGGGCCAAAGAGTTTAATGCAGGAGTAGAACAATTTAAAAAAATCCAAAACGACCCAGATAAAAAAAATCAATATTTAGATGTCGCTATTAATCATTTTACGAATGCTGCTACTATAAAACCTTCTGATTCGAATACGTATACAACCTTAGCAAAATGTTATCTTGATAAGGGAGATAAAGTGGCGGCTAAAGATGCGGTCATTGCCGCTGTTGAAAAAAACCCAGAAAGTTTTGATGCAAATTTTAGTGCAGGTCAAATACTCTCTAGAACAGGACTAGATAGTAAGCAAGTTTTACCGTATTATAGAAAGGCAGTTGAAATTGAGCCATCAAATAGTAAAGTATTAAGGGAGTTAGCTGGTACATACTATGATATAGGAGAAAAAGAAGAGTCAGTAACGATCTTTAAAAATGCGATTTCAAATGAGGTTGATAAGATTGTAAAAGCTGATTTATACTTTAATCTTGGTGTTATTTATAGCCAGATGTGTGACTATGAAGAATCAGAGAAAGCATTTGATGAAGCATTCTTTCTAAATGAAGAAGACTTTGAAGCCGCATTAGGAATGGCTAGGTCGTATGAGGGATTAGGTGATAATTATTTAAATGGAGGTGAAGGATGCGGAGGTGTTTTTGAAAAAGATTCTGATAAAGCAGCAAGGTGGTATAGGAAAGCTGAGAAAAAAATAAAATCGGTGATGATAATTGATATTGACAATAAAGATGTATATAGAAAAAATTTAGAGTTGGTTCGTTTCAAAAGAGATATTGCTGAGGGAGGGTAGAATTCTTAACCTAAATTTTTTCTTTTTCTTAAATATTCTGTAAGACAAAACTCAAGGCTTTGATCTGTAACAATAGGGCAGTAGTCAATTAAATTTTCTTGGCACTTTGCTCTGAAATATTTTTGTTTTTTGGATATTAAATCTTTATAATTAGATCTAATGTGCCAAGGCTCAGTAGTAATTTCTTCTCCCGTTTCCATATCTACAAATTTTGTCCGATCGCTAAAATCAAATTCTAATTCTTTTCGATCAAACAAGTGAAAAACAATTACTTCTTGTTTATTATGTCTAAAATGTTTTAAACCATTAAGTATTTTTTGTTGGTCGTCAATAAGGTCTGATATAAGTATTACAAGTCCACGTTTTACGATTCGTTCTGCCATCTCGTGCAATATTTTTTCAATTTGAGTATCTTGACCAAATTTGTCATCACCTAGTTTATCAAGTATAGAGCTGAGATGGCTCGGCCTAGATTTAGGCAATAAAAAGGAATCAATTTGGTTAGAGAACTGTACTAACCCAACAGCATCTTGTTGCTTAATCATTAAATAAGATAAAGCTGCTACGAGCGTATTCGCATAGCTTAATTTTGATATTTTACTGCTACTAAACATCATTGATTTACTGATATCTAAAATTATGTGGGAAGACAAGTTGGTTTCTTCTTCATATCTTTTTACATAAAGCCTATCCGTTTTTCCATATAATTTCCAATCAATATGACGAATTTCATCTCCTGGCTCATAACTTCGATGCTCAGCAAACTCAACGGAAAACCCATGAAAAGGACTACGATGTTGGCCTATAATATATCCTTCAACTACTAGACGGGCTCGTAAGGACATAGAATCTAGAATGGATACTGTTTCAGGAAGTAAAAATTTTGACTTATTTGAGTTTTGCAAAAGGTTATTTCATTTTTTGTATTAACTGTAAAATTATATCCTCTACTTTAAGTCCCTCTGTCTCGGCATTAAAATTTGTAAGTACTCGATGTCTCAATATTGGAATAGCTAAAGAGTTGATATCTTCTATATTTGGAGTAGGTCGGCCATCAAGAACAGCTTTAGCTTTTGATCCAAGAATTAAAAATTGAGATGCTCTGGGGCCGGCGCCCCATGAAATAGATTCCTTAATAAAATCAGGTGCATTCTCTGAGTTAGGTCTAGTTGCAGAAACTAGTTTTACAGCATATTCGACAACATTATCCGCAACGGGAACTCTACGTACAAGGCGTTGATAGTCTTTAATTGCAGATTTTGTCATTATAGGAGAAAGCGCATTTTTAATGGATTTCGTTGTTTGTCTAACTATAGATATTTCTTCATCACTTGAAGGATAGTCAATTCTGAGATTAAACATAAAACGATCTAACTGCGCTTCAGGGAGAGGATAAGTACCCTCCTGTTCAATAGGGTTTTGCGTAGCTAGTACAAAAAATGGTTTATCTAAGTCATAAGTTTTACCTCCAGAAGTAACTTTATGTTCTTGCATTGCTTCTAAAAGCGCAGCCTGAGTTTTTGGAGGAGTTCTATTGATTTCATCAGCCAGTACGATATTTGCAAAAACTGGACCTTTAAAAAACCTAAATGATCTCTGACCTGTTTCTTGATCAAGATCAATAAGTTCTGTACCTGTTATATCGCTTGGCATTAGATCTGGAGTAAACTGAATTCGTTTAAATGTCATATCTAAAACTTCAGAAAAAGTTTTAATTATTAAGGTTTTTGCTAATCCAGGAACCCCAACTAATAAAGTATGTCCGTTTGATAATAGTGCAATAAATAGCTGATCTAATATCCTTTTTTGACCGATTACAATTTTATTGATTTCATTAAAGAATAAATCCCGAGATTTTGATAATTCTTCAAGTGCTTCTAGATCTTTTTCTTGTTCATTCATTTTAAATTTATTTATTTATTTAATTAATTATTATTGAAATTACCTAATAAGGTATATCTAATTTGAAAAATATATTAAAGATTTTCCAATTAGGCTTTTTTTANTCTTNTTATGAAATTCTCTATAATGAGATCTTTAGACACTAAACAATATCCATCATTAATTGGTCAATCAGTTGAAGATTTGGAAAGTCTTTCAATTGCTTTGGGGCAACCCTCTTTTCGAGGCAGGCAACTTTTCGATTGGATTTATAGAAAGAAAGTTGATGATTTTACTAAAATGACAGATCTTCCAAAATCATTACAAGAAAAACTTAAAGTATATTCTTTACACCCTTTGAAGATATTAAATACAAATAGTTCTTCATCCAAAAAAACTCAAAAGTACCTTTTAACTACAAAAAAGGGGATGACAATTGAATCAGTTTTAATGAGGAAAAAAAACCGTGCTACTATCTGTCTATCAACCCAGGTGGGTTGTGCAGTGGATTGTTCATTTTGTGCTACTGCTAAAATGGGATTTGTTAAAAATCTTTCAGTTGGTGAGATAATTGATCAGTATTTTCAATTGGAAAGACTATCTGATACTAAAATAACTAATGTTGTTTTTATGGGCATGGGGGAACCTTTCCTTAATTACAAAAATTCCATAGCTGCAGCTAAACTTCTTAATCATGAAAAAGGTATTAATCTCGGTGCGAGAAGAATTACAATATCAACTGCAGGAATCATAGGCAAAATAAAAAAATTCACTAAGGAGAAGCATCCATTTAGACTAGCAATCAGTTTAAATGGCTCTAATCACGATCAAAGATTAAAAATTATGCCGATAACAAAAAATCAAACATTCCAAAATTTGTTAGAAGCAATTAAAGTATATACCAACCAATCCCGTAAACGAATTACTATTGAATATGTGTTAATTGAAGGTATTAATAATAGTAAAAAAGATTCTTTGAAATTAATAGAGATATTATCTCAGATTAAGTGCAAATTGAATGTAATCCCCTATAATGAAATTGATAGTGTTTATAAAAGGCCATCTGAGGAAGGGATTCATGTTTTTTTAAATCCTTTTAAAAATGCACCATTCCCTGTTACAGTTCGTTGGAGCAAAGGTCAAGATATTGATGCAGGATGTGGGCAGTTAGCTACGAATATTAATGAACAATACAGATAAAGAAAGTCAAGCCTCAGACTTTATCTTAAGAGAAACTTCTTTCAGTGGAAAAACAGCAATAATTTTAGGATCAGGTTTAGGTGAATATGCAAGTATATTAAGTGAGCAGAAAATTTTAGCTTTTTCCAACATTCCATACTATCCTATTTCAAATGTGGAAGGGCATGCGGGTGAATTGGTTTCTGGGAAAATATTTGGGAAAGAAATTCTTATTGCTAAAGGAAGAGTCCATTGTTANGAAGGATATTCCTTGAGAGAGGTTACCTTCCCAATTAGAGTTTTTAAGAAATGTGGCATTAGAAATCTGATTATTACAAATTCATCTGGAAGTTTACAAANGAAAAATAAACCAGGTACTTTGATGCTTATCAAAGGTCATTTGGACTGTTCTTTTCAAAATAATTATCATGATTTAAAATTGGTTATTGGTGATAAATACCATTCTAAAGAATTAATAAAATTATCTGAAAAAGTTGCGTCGAATTATAAAATAAAAGTAGTATCAGGAAATTATTGTTGGGTTTTGGGACCATCCTATGAAACTCCAGAAGAAATTAAGTTTTTTAAACTTAATGATGGGGATGCAGTTGGGATGAGTACATTACCAGAGATTGAAGAGGCAGGTNTTCAAGGGTTGAGGGTATTGTCGATAGCATTGCTGACCAATTATGCAGCTGGGATAGGTAAAGATATTTTATCTCATAAAGATGTTATAGAGGTTGCATCACAATCTAAAATAAAACTAATGAATTTATTGTCAGGTGTAATAAAAGGTGTTAAAGAATGAATATTCGAAATGAAGTAAATTTAATTAAAGATCAAATAATAAGTTGGAGACGATATTTTCACGAAAATCCAGAACTTAGTTTTAAGGAATTTAATACAGCCAAAAAAATCAATTCAGAATTGAAATCNATGGGTCTTAAGCCAAAAACTAAAGTTGGAAGGACTGGAGTAACCGTCGACTTAAAATTCGGAGAGGGTCCGGTGATTGGATTTCGAGCTGATATGGATGCCTTGCCTATTCAAGAAACTAGTGGTNTACCTTTCACATCAAAAAATGATGGAGTGATGCATGCCTGCGGACATGATGGACATATAGCTATGCTGTTAGGGACAGCTAAAATAATGAGCCAAAAAGACAACCAATATCAAGGTACTATTCGATTTATATTTCAACCCGCAGAGGAAGGTGCAGGTGGTGCTAGGTATATGATTGAGGATGGCTGTTTAGACGGGTTGGAAGAAATTTATGGTATTCATGTGTGGAATTATCAACCTTTTGGAGAAGTAGGGATTAAGTCTGGCCCAGTTATGGCATCTGCTGATATGTTTGATATTAAGATAAAAGGAATTGGTGGACATGGAGCAGCCCCGCAAGGAACTGTAGATGCAATTATTGTAACATCTCATTTAATTCAAGCATTGCAAACAATTGTTAGTAGAAACACAAATCCTTTAGACTCAACAGTTGTTTCTATTGGGAAAATAAATGGGGGTCATAATTTTAATATTATTGCTGATGAGGTAAACCTTTCAGGGACTACTCGTGCATATTCTGAACAAAACCGAAAATTAATCAAATCAAGAATGAAAGAAATTATCGCGGGCGTTGCAAAAACGTATAATGCTGAAATTGTGTTTAATTACACAGATGGTTATCCACCCACAATTAATCATAAAAAGCAAAGTGAGAATGTTTTGGAAGCAGCAAAAAAAGTAGTCGGNGAAAAAGCAGGCNCTCCATATCTTTCAATGGGGGGTGAAGATTTTTCTTATTACTTACAAAAAATTCCAGGCTGTTTCTTTTTTGTTGGATCTGCTCCCAATAAGGCGAAATTATTTGAGACACCTCATCATTGTTCGCATTTTAATATGGATGAGAGAGCTCTATTGGTTGGGCCNTCTATATATTTAAACATAATTGATAAAATTTTGCTTAATCAATAACCAATAGCTGAAGTTTCTCCTCTGCAGTCACCTCCTCCAAAATAACCTTCCTCTGAAATCATTATTCCATTCGCTTCACCTATATAGCCACCCCTTTGTACTAATTTATGGCCCTTTTTTTCTAGAGCTTTTTTCAAATCTTCTATTAAGCTTCTAGGTTCATATTGAATTACATCAGGTAGCCATTGAGAATGAAACCTTGAAGCGCAGACAGCTTCTTTTATATCCATATCATGATCCACTACATTCAATATGGTTTGCATGGTAGTNGTAATAATAGTCGATCCTCCAGGAGAACCAATAACTATAAAGGGTTTGCTATCTTTAAGTACTATGGTTGGAGTCATTGAAGAAAGCGGTCTTTTTCCGGGTTCTACTGCATTTGCCTCATTTCCTATTAATCCAAATGCGTTAGGGACTCCTGGTTTTGATGAAAAATCATCCATTTCATTATTTAAAAAAAAACCTGCTCCTTCAACCACGCATCCATTTCCGTAACCTAAGTTTATAGTTGTGGTTACACTTACAGCATTTCCCCAACGATCCACCACTGAATAGTGGGTAGTCTCAGGAGATTCATAACTCGTTTTCTTTGATGCAGATACAGAACTACTTGGAGTTGCTTTATTTAAATCAATATTTTTAATCCTACTTTTTGCATATTGCTTAGAGGTAAGCATAGATATTGGTACATCCCAAAAATCAGGATCTCCCATGTGCTCTGCTCTATCTGCATAGGCTCGTCTTTGTGCTTCAGTCAGTAAATGAATGTAGTTTGAAGAATTCCAGCTTATTGTATCCATAGGGTAGTTTTCAAGCATATTTAACATATTAACTAATAGTGCTCCGCCTGAACTTGGAGGGCCCATGGAGACAATCTCATATCCTTTATATGTGCCAAGTATAGGTGGTCTATATTTTGATTCGTAATTAAAGAGGTCTTCTTTAGTGATAAGCCCATTCCCTCGTTTCATTTCTTGAACAATTAATTGTGCGACAGTACCACTGTAAAACCCATCTCGGCCATATCTTGCTATTTTTTTCAAGGTTTTTGCTAAATCTTTTTGAATGAATTTTTGCCCTTTTTCCCATGGTTTTCCATCACTTCTTATGAAAATTTTTGATGCGGCTGAATTTCTTTCAAAAAACTTTTTATATACATTTAATCTATTCGCTTCAAAATAAGAAAGAAAAAAACCACGTTCGGCTAATTCTATTGCTGGATTTAGAACTTCTCTTAAAGAAATTTTTCCAGATCCATGATCTTCTAAAACTCGAATTAATCCATCAACTGTACCTGGAACTCCGCTACTTGCTCTAGAATATAAAGACATCCCTGGAATGACAGATCCGCTGTCATTTAAAAACATATTGGGATGAGCATTAGAAGGTGCTTTTTCTCTATGATCAAGTGTAATGGAGAGACCATTAGCAAATGAAGCAACGAGAAATCCACCCCCTCCAATATTACCATTGCTTGATGAAGTAACGGCCAAAGCAAATCCAACTGCTACAGCGGCATCAATTGCATTTCCTCCTTTCTTTAGAATTTCAATTCCAGCTTCAGATGCTTGACTGCTTGTAGAAACAACCATCCCATTTTGACCATATTCAGGATTTGAAGTCGCAGCTGAAATTAATTTTTGGAGAAATATAAATAAGTAAAAAATTTTAATATAATTTTTAATTTTCATGGCTTTAGTATTTAAATATTTTATTTTTAATTATAGAAAAAATTAATATAATAATTTAAGATTATAGATTTTATTTACTTGAGTTATTTCATTATATAAATAAATGAAATATAACAAGTNTTTTAAACAATAGGAGTACAATCAGATTGTTAAACNCTTCAGAAATAACNATAATGGAGACAGGGCTTCGAGATGGCATACAGGTGGTGGNAAAATATGTCCCTATCAAAGATAGAGTTANAATCGTGAATGGTTTGATTGATGCNGGAATCAAAAATATTCAGATTGTAAGTTTTGTAAACCCAAGAAAGGTTCCTCAAATGTCTGAAGCTGAAGATTTGATAAGTAGACTTAGTTCTAATAANAATATAGAGTATAGTGCGCTTGTTTTTAATCGCAAAGGAGTTGAAAGAGCGATTAATTCAGGTATAAATAAAATAGAAACTTCTATTTCCGTAAGTGAATCNTACAATCAAAAAAATCTCGGACTGAATAATTTAGAAGCAATTGAAAGATTGGAAAACGTAATCAGATTAGGGTTAGAGAATAAATTAAATATACGCGCAGGTTTNCAATGTGTTTGGGGAACTCCAGANAATNTAGAAATAGACTTGGATAATATAACGANCAACATTTCGTTAATCTTAAATTTAGGAGTTGANAAGATCTCACTTTGTGATACCAGTGGAATGGCAACACCCNATACAATCTCCCGATTGTTAGAGTTTATTTATAATGATTTTCCNAAAGTAAACATTTGCTTACATCTTCATAATACTTATGGATATGGTTTGAAAAACCTTTGTTGTGCTTTACAGTTTGGGATAAAGGAAATAGATACCTCTTTNGGCGGTATTGGAGGGACACCATATNTTAAAAACTCTAAAGGTAACATAGCTACAGAAGATANAGTTTCAATGTTAGAAAAGATGGGGTACCATACAGGAATTGATTATAAAAAAGTATCTGAACAGAGTAGGTTTTTAGAGAAAATTATAGGTGGAAAATATTTCAGCGGGGAAATGTATAAAAAGTTTAAATCGTATTAATACTTTTAGAAATCAAAGGTTTAATCTCTGCTATAGATAAACGATCTTGCTTTTGAGTATCTCGATATCGAATTGTTACAGTATCATCTTGAATGGACTGATGATCTACTGTGATTCCAAAAGGAGTTCCTGCTTCATCTTGCCGGTAATAGCGTTTACCAATTGAACCTTGTTGATCATAAATGATTTTGAAATCATTTTTTAGCATATCCATTATAGACCTTGCCTTCTCTGGCAAGCCATCTTTTTTAGTAAGAGGACATATCACGGCTTTTATTGGAGCAAGCCTTGGGTGNANNTTCATAACTATTCGGTTATTTTCNTTATCTTCCCAATAAGAATCTGCTAAAACAGTTAAAAGCATNCTATTTAATCCAGCAGAAGTTTCAATAATATATGGCAANTACCGTTCNTTATTCACNTGATCAAAATATGAAAGNTTTTTACCTGAAAANTCTTCATGGCGAAGAAGATCATAATCTGTTCTATTATGCACACCTTCAATTTCTGACCAGCCAAATGGAAATTCATACTCAATATCCCATGCTTCTTTTGCATAGTGAGCAAGCTCTCCATCTCCATGTTTGTGAAACCTGAGCTTTGATTTGGTAAGTCCTAAATGATTAGTATAAAATTGGAATCGTTTTTCTTTCCATTCATTCATAGCATCATTATCAGTATCTGGCTTTACAAAATATTGCATTTCCATTTGCTCAAATTCTCGAGTACGAAATATAAAATTACGAGCAATAATTTCATTTCTGAATGCTTTTCCTATTTGCGCAATTCCAAACGGAATTTTCAANCTCATAGCACCTTGGACCAGTAAGTAATTAACGTAAATACCTTGAGCTGTTTCAGGTCTTAAANATGCCTCNGTACCAGATTCTTCNACNGGNCCTACATTTGTTTTAAACATTAAATTGAATTGCCTTGGCTCTGTAAAGCAATCNTTACTGCCACAATTTGGGCATTGTATTATCGTCCAATCAATAGATTTGTAATCCTCTGAAAATTCGTCNGCCCGNTANCGNGNTTTACANTGTTTACANTCAACTAAGGGATCATTAAATGCTCCAATGTGCCCTGANGCTTCCCAAACCTTAGGATGCATTAATATNCCACTATCAATGCCCACGATNTTTTCATTNGNTNGGGTCATTTCTTTCCACCATAANTGGGAAATNTTATTTTTTANTTCAATNCCTAGAGGACCNTAATCGTANACAGCAGAAAAACCNCCATATATATCTGAACTTTGAAAAATAAACCCTCTNCTTTTACAAAGAGATACTATTTTTTCAATAGTNTTTTNCATCATAAAATTATTTTTTCTTTTTACGNTTTTTTCTTTTTTTNGTTGGCGATAGTCTTTTTTGATTTATTAAATCAACNGCTTGCTCTAGAGTTATGTTNTCTGGAGTTAGGTCACCTTTTAGTGCTACATTTACCTTGCCATCACTAATGTATGGACCATATCTTCCATCTTTAACTGCTAAATCCTCTCCAGTCTCTGGATGTGCGCCAATATTGCGAAGATCAGAACTTTTTTTATTTCTATTTTTTAGTAATTCTAGGGCTTTAGGTAATTCAATGTCTAGAGGTGTTTCTTCTCCTCTAAGNGAGGCNTTCATTTTCCCACATTTTATNTATGGTCCAAATCGACCATAATCTGCAGAAATCACTTCACCATTCTCTGGNTGTTTTCCTATTTCCCTGGGAAGTGAAAGCAGCTTAAGTGCGTAGCTTAAATCTACATCAGATAATGAAAAACCTTTTGGTATTCCTTTACGTTTTTTTGTGTCACCGACTTGCACGTAATATCCATAGGGACCTTTTTTTAACCATATGGATTCTCCAGATTCTGGATCAGACCCAATGGGTTCATCTTCTTTTACTTCTGTTTGAAATAGTTCTTCAACTTTTTCTAAAGTTAAATCTCCAATATATATTTCTTCTGGAATTGATCGNGTATCTTCACCTCTTCGAAGATATGGTCCAAATCGACCAATCCTTCCTTCAGTNTCTTCTTTCATTTCAGCTGGAAGAGGAATCGTACAAGCTAGTGGTATATCTACTTTTTCCTTTAGCATTTTNTCAAGTCCTGAAAATCGTCCACCACCATGATAAAAATTATGCATAAATGGAGTTGATTGCTGCTCTCCTCTTGATATTTCATCCAATCCATTTTCCATTTTTGCAGTAAACTCCTTACTTACAAGATTTGTAAAGTGATTTTCAAGTAATTGAGTAACAGCTAGTCCAAGANAAGTAGGAGACAACTTACCNCCTTTTCTATTTACATATTCTCGTTTTACAATGGTAGCAAGAATGGAAGCAAAGGTAGAAGGTCGTCCAATACCATTTTCTTCTAGTGCTTTTACTAATGAGGCTTCCGTATATCGAGCNGGTGGTTTTGTATTATGAGATACAGCTTCAAGAGAAAGGCAGGTCAATGTATCCTTTTTTTCTAACGCCGGAAGTATTCTTTCTTTGTTTTCTAAATCTTTATTTGGATTATCTTTTCCCTCAACATAAGCTTTCATGTATCCTGGAAAAAGGATTACTTGTCCTGTTGCTTTAAACTCAGCATTTTTTACCTTTATGATTACAGATGTTTGTTTCAATTTGGCAGATTTCATCTGGCTTGCAATAGTTCGTTTCCAGATTAATTCATATAAGTTAGAACCTTCTTTACCAAGTGATTCTTCCACTTTTTTGATTGAAACAAAATTTTTATGAGCAGGGCGAATAGCTTCATGAGCTTCTTGTATATTCTTAACTTTTGATTTGTATTGTTTTGGTGAGTCAGGCATATACTCTGGTCCAAAATTATTCTGTATAATTTTTCTAGCTCCTTCAATTGCCTCGCTTGATAAATGGGTTGAGTCAGTCCTCATGTAGGTAATAAACCCATTCTCATAAAGTTTTTGAGCAGTGCTCATGGTTTGCCTTGCAGAACTCCTCAATTTTCTGGCAGCTTCTTGTTGGAGTGTGCTCGTAGTAAATGGAGGTTTAGGGTTGGATGTCCTAGGTTTTTCACTTATATCCATTATGCTCCATGAGTCGGAGTTTAGTTTGTTACAAAGTTGGTTGGCTTCATTTTCCGATAATAAGGTAACATCATTTGTTTTTATTTCACCTGTTTGAGAATTAAAATCGTTACTTGTTGCAATTTTTTTCCCTTCCAATTTAAAAAGATTTGCTGAAAACGTTTTTTTACTATCCGTTTTTGATAATTCAACTTTTAGATCAAAAAATTTAGTGCGTGAAAAATTAGCTCTTAATCGATCTCTATCAACGATAATCTTTACTGCGGCAGATTGGACTCTACCTGCTGATAGGTTCGTGGAAACAAATTTCATATTACTTTGTAAGGTCGCCCATAAAACNGGTGAAACTTTATATCCTACTAATCTGTCAATTACTCTTCTGGCTGTTTGTGCTGACACAAGATTATGATTGATGTTACGAATTTTTTTAATGCCATCTGCAATTCCTGCTTTAGTGATTTCTGTAAATTGTACACGNTCCATTTTTTCTTCTGGAACTTCACTTGCAAGATGAGCAGCGATAGCCTCACCTTCCCGGTCAGGGTCAGTTGCTATCATTACTCTTTCAGCTGTCTTAGATTTTTTCCTTAATTCTGNTATAAATTTTTTTTTATCGGGAAGTACTGTAAGTGCAATTTTAAAATCATTTTCGATGTCAATTCCCAACTCTTTTCTAGGAAGATCTTTTACATGTCCCACACAGGAAATTACATCGTAATCTTTTCCAAGGTATTGCTGAATTGTTTTCACTTTTGTTGGTGATTCTACAATTAGTAATGGTTTATTTTTCATAGGGAATACTAAGGTTATTTATATGAGATTAATTTTTCATATTCTTATTTAAAAATATTTTATGTCTAAATTTAGTTTGTCAAGTTATCAAAATACTTAACAATTTTTTCCTGTTTAATACTTTCCTGTTTACCGTTTTCTAGATTTTTATATAGTATAGTCTTATCCTCTAATTCTCTTTCTCCTAAAATTAAAACATAACGTGCTCTTAGTTTATTTGCATCACGCATTTGGGCTTTCATACTTCTTCGAAGAGGGTCAGAGACTAAATTGAAACCTTTTAATCGTAGTTTTTTTGCTATATTAAGTGAAACTGGAATGCCTTTTTTTTCAAGGCAAATAAGATAAATATCAGGTGTTGGTTTATGTTCTTTAAAATTTTCCTCATTAATTAAAAGTAAAATACGTTCTATTCCTGCAGCAAAACCAATACCTGGTGTTGGCTTTCCGCCTAGAGTTTCAACCAGTGAATCATATCTGCCGCCCCCTAATAAAGCATCTTGAGAACCAAGTTCATTGGAATTTATTTCAAAAACAGTTTTTGTGTAATAATCTAAACCTCGTACCAATCCGGAGTTGATAGTAAAAGGAATATTCATAGCCTTCAAGTAGCTTTTAACTTCATTGAAATGTTGTTTGTCCTCTTGGGTGTAATAATTCGATATTTTTGGACCATTTTTTAAAAGAGTTTGCTCTTTTTTATTTTTAGAATCTAAAATTCGAAGTGGATTAGTATTAAATCGTCCTTTACTTATTTCTGATAATTCATCAAAATGTGGTTTTAAAAATTGTTTTAAAGCATTTCGATATTCTGCTCTACATTCGCTTGCTCCTATACTATTTAATTGTAAATCTATTTTATNGGCAAGTCCAAAATGTGATAGNAAATGCCATGCAAGTGCAATAATTTCNGCATCTTGTTCAGCATAGCTTGANCCAAAAGCTTCTATGCCAAACTGATGNAATTGACGTTGTCTACCTTTNTGNGGTCTCTCTCTGCGGAANAGTGGACCAATATAATAAAAACGATGGATAGGAGAAAGATTCCCCAAATTATGTTGGTTATATGCCCTTGCAACTGGCGCTGTTAATTCTGGTCTTAATGTGANAAAACTATTGTCTTTGTCTTCCCATGAGTACATTTCCTTTGTTACAATATCTGATTCTTCACCAACGCTTCTTGAAAAAAGTTTGTTTTGTTCAAAAATCGGAGTTCGGATCTCTTGNTATCCAAATTGCGCACACACTTNGTGGACAACAGATTCTAAATGANGCCATTTATATGAATCTTTTGGTAGTATATCATGAGTNCCCTTAATGCTTCTAAAATTCTTCATTTTTTAATTCCTANTATTGAATCAGTAATTGACGATGCTTTTTTTAAGTGTTCTNTAGGAACAAAAATTCTAATTACTTGGTTTGGTAAGCTTGCAGCTTCAACCAAATAAGCAGAAGATGTCCAGTCCATTTTAACATAATGTGGAATAGCATCTTGATTTAATAAATCTATGATCATATCTGCATATATTTTCCCTTCAATAATAGGTAGAGGAAGCCATTTCATTTCTGTAATAGGTAAATCAATATTGCTAGCATCCACTAATGGATTCTTGCAGTCTCCACATATTTTAATATGGCTTAAATATTCAGCATGGCATTGTGGACAGATCATGAAAATATAATTTTTTACTCTAGAATTTGCCCTAACTTGGCATTTAGTACAATTGAAGTTTTAAAATCCAGCTCCAGAGTATATTCCTCCTCTTTTTTCTATTTTTAAATCTCGNAGTGTAGGGGATTTGACATTTAACTTGAAGTTAATGCCTTGTCCAATTCCATTCGGTGTCCAATTCATAGATAGTTCCCAACAATGTAAGTCTCTATAAATTGAAAAGGAGTGACTAACAAGATCCTTTTTTAACAAATCAAATCTAGCACGNTACGACACTTTCCAATTATTTGTTAAGTTAAAAGAGGAATTTGTATTTGCCCAAAAATTTTTGGATTTATTTAAGGGNTTTANAGCAGAATAAGTATAGCTTAAGCTAATATTGGTATCCCATAATTTTTTATTATTTAAACTCTCTTTAATTTTTTCTTTTGTCTCATTTAATCCAGGTCCTGCTAAATCACTATTCACGTAAGAAGTATCTTCAGCAGCACTTTTTTGCTTTGAAGTGTCTATCCATTNCTTACTTTTTAAACGGAATCCNGTAGAGAAGCGCATATTTGTTANTCTTGGATAGATTATGCTACCCATACTTTTTGGTAATTTTTTTTGAAGTAATTGACCNACTCTTTTTTTTGTATTTTCATTATAATCATAAAAATCATGTGTCATACTTAAATCAAGGTTCAATTTCCCTGCTAATTTTGAACGAATATTTGATCGAAGGTTGGCCAATTGCATTGAGTCTGCTGCAAAATTATAGCTTGAATTCATCCTCCAACTTAGCAAATCAATTTTCTTTTCCTCTTCTCCTTTTTTAATCTTGGCTTGAAAAATATTATTTACACTGAAAGTCATTGATTTTCTTTCTGTAATAGGTGTGCTACCAGCCATTGTGCCTGCAAATCGATCATGAAGGACAATNTTTGATGTAATTGNATCTGTTTCAGTAANAACATAGCCCAGGTNCTTACCAAAAAGAGGTTCAGAGAAATTAGGCGTCCAAGAATATCCTATTGAAGGAGACATTACATGTCGAATAGCTTTCAAAGGGCCATATGGAATACCAATTAGACCATAAATCTGTGTATTGGTATTCATGGAAAACGATCCGGTAGTCCTTGCGGCAAAACCTGTTTTTGTCGTTTTATCATATGAANACCCATTCCAAATTCCTTCTTGTGTTTTATTTACCCACGTGGACTTTAGGTTGAGGCTAGGGTTAATTGATATGTATTTAAAGATCTTTTGAGGTGCATTAATACTTGATGTATGAACCCAGCCATTGTTTTGTTCATTTTGTTTTTTCAAAGTGCTGTCAACATTTCTTTCCCAATAAAATGAACTGTCAATTTCGACAGATTTATAATAATCTCTTTCTGTATTTGTGTAGTTTAAAGCATAGTTCCAANTTATTGTGTTGTACCATNTTTTCTTTTCTGATTCCGTGGGAAAGAGGTTACTTTGNCCATGTCGAAACGAAAATTTAGGGAACCTTCTATTATTAATATTTATTTGAGTTCCAGCGCGTGAGGGNTTTACATAAAATCTGCTATTAGAGTTTGTTTTTTCATCGATTAGTAAATCTGTATTTGAATAATAACTAGCACTAAAAGAATTNTTAGATTTTGGCCACCGTTTGGAATATGAAACATTTGAAACTGCCTTTTGATTCATTCGGTCAGATAGAGAAAGGCCATATTTTTTATTATAATCTCCACTTGTTGANTAAGTTGCATTAGCATTGAAAGATTGATGATTACGCATTTCTTGTTTGTGTGTCCATTTAACAGTTGTACTTTTACTTTTTTGTTCTCCAAGTTTAGTAATATCATTTTGTCCAGAAGATAAATATTGTCTATTAAAAAAATTTAGGCTCCCATTAAATTTNTAACGAACACGATATAAAATATTATTTCTGAATGTGACACCTTGTTTGTCTCCAAAACCCATGGTAAACTTTGTGTCCCAATAATCACTTGGTGCCCAATAAAATCCTAATCCTTGTATGTATTGTCCTCGGNTTTTATTATCACCATATGATGGCATAATCCATCCAGAGTGTCTTTGCCCTCCTTTATGTGGGAAAATTCCAAGCGGTATACCTAGAATTGGAATTTGTCCTAGGTGTAGAACAATNGGCTTAGCAATGACTAGATCATTTTGTATGATTTTCATTTGTTTTGATTCAAAATGAAAATGTGCAGTATCTAGGTCACATGTGGTGTAGGTTGAATTTTCAATAAAATATACATTCTCAGATTGATTACGAATTTGACTACCTGTGTAATGCCCATCATCAGCTTTAGTTTTCCCTTTTTTAATTTTCCCTCTTTTTGTTTTTAAGTTGTAAGTCATTTCATCTCCAGTCATTGGATCTCGGCCTTCTTCTTTTATTACAGGAGAAATTGGTTTTTGTGTTGTATCATTGTTAAAAAAAGGTAATGCTTGCAGCATATTTGATTGCCAATCTATTTTAATAAAACCAGAGTTTAATTTGGTTTTGTCTTGTTCTATATTGGCATTACCACAAAAATCAGATTTTTTATCCTTTAAGAAATATCTTATATGATCTGCAGAGTAACTTATGGGGGACTTCATATCGGTTGCAATTGAATCTGGAGTATATATACCCTCAGCGCCATCCATGATATTTAACTTTTCTAATTCATTTTCAGAAAAATTCATGATAATTGTATCTCCGGAGGCATCATTTTTGCCCTGATATACAGAATCATCAAAGATATGATATAAAGTTTGTGCCATACCATGAATTCTCAGTGAATCAATTGCTCCATTATCAAAAAATCCAATAATTTCTGATCCTTTCATGGAATCCATAAAACGCAGTGTGTCACGATATGGCGATTCATTATTAGCTTTTTTGTATCCTCTTATAGGGGTAGTTGCGGAACTATTCGAGGAGATATAAAGTTCTGTTAATTGTTCATTATTGTAAGATAAGGATATTTTATTTCCAGATAATACTCGATTAGAATTATCTTCAATTTTAGGATTCAGACTTAGTTTGGTAACCTCTTTTTCTCGATCATATTGAGCTTTTCCACAAGTTGCAATTCTAAGCGAATCTTTTATGACTACATTTCCTTTGGAGGTGTATGAAATCCCATCTTTTCCTTTTAGTTTTTGATATTCTATTCTGTCCGATGTGATTGTTTGTTTTTTTTGGATTAGTTCTACATTACCATGAGCTATTCCACTATCGATTTTTGTAAAAATAGTGATAGTATTTGCTTTTAAATCGTAACTTGAATTCCGTACATGAGAATTTCCAATACTGAAAATTTTATCTTCTTCCGAAAAAAACTTTATTGTGTCGCACGTAACCATTAAGTCTTCTTTAAAGGCTGACACCTCTCCATATAGGATTGCTAAGTCATCTTCCTCAAAATGTATTCCATGATTACATTTCAAAGTAAGAGCACCTTTTGTAAAAATAACATTGCCAGAAATAAGTTTTGTGGGTTTATTATTGATTATTTTCCTTTCCAAAAGATCTGCACTTTTTAGTTTTAAACGATCTTTTGCTATTAAGGTAGATCCACCAAGGAAAAAGACCAAAAACACATGAATAAAACCGATAAATTGAAGAATTTTTTTATTCAATATATTTTGTGAGATATGCATGATAGAGTAAATTTACGTTTGATTTTTAAACAAGTAACCAAATAACAATAGGAAAAAACAAGTAATGGATAATGGATTAATTATTGAAAATATTGATACGGGTCAGGGGTCTGAGGCAAAAGAGTATAATAAAATCACAGTAAATTATACAGGCAAATTAGAAGATGGTTCCATTTTTGATTCATCCTTAAAAAAGGGAAGGGATCCCTTCACATTTACTCTTGGTGTAGGCTCTGTAATCAAGGGATGGGATTTAGGAGTGAAAGGAATGAAAGTTGGTGGGAAAAGAAAGTTAACCATTCCACCAGAATTGGGTTATGGTGATCAAGGTGCAGGAAATGTCATCCCTCCTGGAGCCACACTTGTTTTTGAGATAGAGTTATTAAGTGTTGAAGATTTTTAAATAAAAAGATGCCACCGTAACTCAGTTGGTAGAGTGCCAAATTCGTAATTTGGATGTCAGCAGTTCGATTCTGCTCGGTGGCTCAAATATTATTATTTTCTAATTTTTGATAATATTTTGCTGTTCTCCAAGCACCATAAATTTCTCCAAAATAAGTAATGCCTGCAAATCCTATTAATAGAGGTCCTAAAATATGATTTTTATTTTTAATTGCATAAACTGCAGAACTAGTAGTTAAATAGACTGTCCATAGTCCCATTATGCCATCTAATTTTCTTCCAGCATATGCGCGACCGGCTCCTGGAAAGATGGATAGAATAGAAGCGAAAGCAGGAGATTTTTTTGTTTCTATGTTTTGATTTTGATTAATGAAATCGATTAATCTTCCGTCTTCCTCATAAAAAGGTCGATTTAACTCCATATGGTAATAAATTGCAAATGGGTTACATCTAGTAATCCTTTCTGATCCCATAATCATTCCTCTCACCATGCCATATTGTTTTATCGCATTTGCACAATAGTTAGAGCAGCTAGGATAGAATTGGCAATTAAAATAATTAGAATTATATGATATACGTTGCCACATTGAAATTGGTAATAGCCCTATTTTTTTTAGAATGTTAATTTTTGTAGATTGGACAATAGTATCAACAGGGTATTTTGATTGACTTAAGGAAGTTGAGACAAATAAAATCAGAAGAATATATTTCATTGTTAAAATTAATGCAGAATGGCATGAATCTAAACTTGTTCTTTAATTAGAGGTTTCATATGGAAAATTTGTTTGAGACAGCAGTATCTAATCCAATTTACTTAGCTATTTTAGCAATAATATTTATTCTTCTAGTATATGCAATTATAAAAAAAATTATTAAGCTTGTGATCAGTTTAGGAATTATCCTAATTGCATACGTTTTGTATTTAAACTACACAGGTCAAGAGGTACCAAAAACTGTTGAAGATCTAAAAAAATCGGTATCTGGGAATGTGGATAAAGCTAAAGAAGTGGCCTCAAAGTCAATTGAAAATGCTAAAGAATCAACAAGAAAAGTTGTAGAAGAAAAGGCTAAAGAAAAAATTGATGAGATCTTATCAAATTAGATATTTATAATGAACTAAATTTAGATTTTTAGAGTAAGTTGCTTGCTAACTCCGCTAGTTCACTTCGTTCTCCTTTTTTTAAATTTATATGAGAGTATATTTTTTGTTTTTTCATACGGTTAATTAAATAGGAAACTCCATTTGATTTTTTATCCAAATAAGGATGGTCTATTTGGTTGATGTCTCCGGTAAATACTATCTTTGTTCCTTCTCCAGCTCTTGTGATAATTGTCTTAACTTCATGAGGTGTAAGATTTTGTGCTTCATCAACAATAAAAAAAGATTTTTGCAGGCTTCTTCCTCGTATGTAAGCTAGAGGCGTAATTAACAGTTTTTGGTCATCTAACANTTCTTTAATTTTATTTATTCGTTTATCATTTTTTTTAAACTGATGTTTAATAACCGTTAGATTATCAAAAAGAGGTTGCATNTAAGGGGTAAGNTTAGAATCAATATCACCAGGCAAAAANCCTAGGTCTCGATTGCTTAAAGGGACAATTGGCCTTGCAAGAAAAATTTGTTGAAAACTTTTTCTTTTTTCAAGAGCTGAAGCCAGAGCTAATAATGTTTTACCAGTCCCAGCTTTCCCAGTTAAGGTTACAAGTTGAATTTTATTATTCATTAGAACATTAAGGGCAAATGATTGTTCAGCGTTACGTGGGATAATTCCATAGGCAGTTTGGGTATTAATTTTAACTGCTTTTTCTTGGAAAGGATCAAAGGTAACAAGAATTGATTTCTCTCCATTTCTTAAAATAAAATTTTCATTAGGAAGTGGATCTTTAATTGATTGTAATTGATCTATTTTTGCACCACCATTTTCTTGAATTAAATTAATTTCTGAATCNCTCACCTGTTCAATGAAGTTGGCAGGATCATAAACATTATCGAATAGTTCTACAGCATCTGTTGTATAGTCTTCTGCATTTAGAGAAAGGGATCTTGATTTCAATCTCATATTGGTATCTTTTGATACAAGTACTACNGTACGTTTTGGATTTTCATTTTGAATTTTGTAAGCACAATTGATAATGCGGTTATCTGAACAGTCTTCACTAAAGACTTCTTTTACATTAGGATGCCAATTATGATTAACAACGATTCTAATTTTCCCATTATGGTTATCATATTCACTATTTACTGGGTTTAATGAAAAATCATCTAACTGTCTAAGAAATTCTCTGGCATTAAAATGTATTTGTTCATTTCCTCTTTTAAATTGATCTAATTCTTCTAGAACAGAAATAGGAATCACGATATCATTATCTTCGAAATTTTTTATGCATGTTGAATCATGAAGAATGACATTTGTGTCCAAGACAAAAATTTTATTTTTCTTTTTAGGCACTTCTTATTTTTTATAAAAAAAAGTTACAAAGGATAAAGAGTAAACTAATGCATAAGCTCAATAGTGTACAAGGTTCAAACAAGTCTAATCAGTTGAGTTGAAAACTTTTAAGGCATAATATCGAATATTCCTTCAAGTAAAGTATAAAACAATAAGCTATATAAGAATCCAAGACTTAATAACATTATTGGTGTGATTCTAAATTGGATTCTAAATTCACTATATTTTTTTTGTTTGTCATACATTTCAATAAGACTTTCAAGAGAAATCTTACTTAAGTAAATAGAAAATATATAAAGAACAATCAGAACAATATGATCTGTGGTTGAAAGAGATTTTAGCCATTGTCCGAAGTTCATACAGCACCTTTTAATATCTTTTTAAATTCTGATAAAATCATTGAGGTTGCTCCCCAGACTACTTCATTTTTTAAATTAAAAAAAGGTATTTTAACTTTTTGTCCCAGCAAAATAGAATCTTTAATTTTTTTTGTTTTTGGATCTGTAAGGCTAGAAATAGATGGAGAAAAGACTTTAGAAACTTCTTTGGATTGGATATTTAATTTTGGAGCGCTTCTAAGCCAGCCAACAAAGGGAAAAATCTTGAAATTTGATATTGGAATATAGAGTGGAGTTAGCGGGCCGATAATATTTATTTCTCTTGATTGTACGCCTAGCTCTTCAAATGTTTCTCTTATTGCAGCTTCTTTATGTGATTCGCCCTTTTCAAGCATACCTCCTGGTAATGAAATTTGTCCTTTATGGTGCTCAACATTATTTGTTCGTTTTGTTAAAAAAAAATGCCATTTATCTTTGATTGGGTATAATAAAATTAATACAGCAGCAGGGGTAGACGCTTTTTTTTCAATATATTTATATCGGGGTTTTACCATCATTATCTCATGTGAAATCCTGCCTGGTAGTTTATCATTCATTTTTTTGGTTAGTTTTATTAAAAACCGATGTTTCATTGATAAAAATTATCCCATTTTGTTTAATTGAACCCGAACTTTTACTATGAGATATAAACATATTATATGGGATTGGAACGGAACTCTACTAGATGATACATGGCTTTGTGTTGAAGGTATAAATCAGGCATTGATCAAGAGAAAGCTTGCGCCCATATCAGAAGCTAAATATAGGGAAGTTTTCACCTTTCCAGTTAAAGACTATTATATGAAATTAGGATTTGATTTTGATAAAGAACCATTTGAAATCGCAGGGGATGAGTTTGTTTTATATTATGGAGAAAATTTTCATAAAACAAAGCTTCAAAATGGATCGAGCTTTGTGCTTAGAACAATTCAATTAAATTCAATTTCTCAGTCTATCTTATCTGCAGGCAGGCAAGATTTTTTATTAGATTGGGTTTCTTCTCACAAATTAGAGAAATATTTTTTAAAAATAGTCGGAATTGATAATCAATATGCAAAAGGAAAAATTGAACAGGGAATAAATTTGATAAATGATCTTCCTTACAATGAAGAAGATATAGTCATAGTAGGGGATACTATTCATGATAGTGATGTAGCTGAAAAGTTAAAGATAAACTGTGTTTTAATTGATCACGGACATGTTAGTGGAGAAAGGCTTAAAAAAACTGGCCGTAAAGTTTTTTCAAATTTTAAGGATCTTATTCCTCATATTTTATAATCTACCTACCTGTGAGATTCGAAATTTGCAATACATCAAAAATATCAATCAAGCCACTTCCATCTATGTCTGCAGCAAGAAATTCAACAGGTTGAAATTCTATCAGTCCGATGGTGTAATTTGCAGTTAAAAGCACATCTAATGCAGTTATTGTCCCATCGCCATTTACATCACCATAGATATGTTGTTGGGTTCCTTCTGCTAAAGCAATGACTGATATTGTATTTGTATCTTCTTCTCCTAATGGTCCGAGTACTTTGAGAGAGACTTGATAGATTCCAGGAGTATCTATAAATAATTTAGGAGAACTAATTTCAGAAAATATATTTGATTGGAAAGACCATTCTCTTTGCCCAACAGGGC
>NZHK01000032.1 GCA_002691285.1 Fidelibacterota bacterium
CTTAATTACTACCCCAGGATGTACAGATCCATATGCAGATAACTACGATGCCAGTGCNAATGANGATGATGGAAGTTGNNCTGGNTATCCANANAATGGTTCTTATNCNCTTAGNTTTGATGGNGTNGATGATTATACGAGCCTAGATTGGTCGGATCAGCTTTCCACATATACCGTTTCCATGTGGGTTATCTCCAACGCCGTGCAACAAACAAACTATGATGCGTTTTTTAGTACACATCACCCCAATAGTTCTGGATTTCAGTTGGATACAGATAACGGAAATAGCCTCCGAATGCTTACTCCTGATTTTAGCATGACTTTTACTGAAGCGATTCCTACCTATTGGTCGCATGTAGCGGTAGTGGCAGAAACGAACGGAGCAGTAGAAAAAACTACCATATATTTTAACGGAGATTCCATCGCTTCTGTCGATGATGTAGAAAATACATGGAATAAAATTGATTTAGGCCGCAATCGTATGGAAAACAGCCCTGGAAATTGGACGGTTGATGAGGTGAGTGTGTGGAACACTGCTCGTACACCTGCGCAAATTCAATCGGATATGTACAATGCGCATGCAGGCACAGAAGAAGGGTTATTGGTCTACTGGAAAGCCAATGCTGGAACTGGAACGGTTCTTTATGACCATACCGGGAATGCCAATCATGCAACCATTAATGGTGCAACTTGGTCCACCGAAACTCCTATTCTTTACCAACCTCAAACCAGAGAAGAATTGCAAGCTGCTGTGGATTTATGGGTAAATGATGAAGCAACGGCTTTAACTACTTACGGTGATATAAGTGTTTGGGATGTTTCTTTGATTACAGACATGTCTAGTCTGTTTCAAGATAAAAATTTCTTTAATGGTGATATTTCTGCGTGGGATGTCTCTAATGTTACAGATTTTATCGGCATGTTTAACGGCGCTATTAATTTCAACTCAGATCTGTCTTCTTGGGATGTCTCCAATGCAACAAGTTTTGGATTCATGTTTTTCGAAGCATCAAGCTTTAATCAGGATCTATCTACTTGGGATGTTTCAAGTTCGGAATATATGCAGCACATGTTTTATGGTGCCTCTAATTTTAATAGTGATCTATCTACTTGGGATGTCTCAAATGTGTGGAATATGGAAAGTATGTTTGAGGGTGCTTCCAGTTTTAATAGCGATCTATCTTCTTGGGATGTCTCCAGTGTTACTACTATGTTACATATGTTTACTTTAGCCTCTAGTTTTAATAGCGATTTATCTTNTTGGGATGTTTCAAGTTCGGAATCTATGAGAAGTATGTTTTATAACGCCTCTAGTTTTGATAGTGATCTATCTNCTTGGGATGTCTCTAATGTTACAGATTTTATCGGCATGTTTGATGGCACTAATCTTTCTGAAGAAAATAAATGTGCTATTCATAGTTCCTGGCAGTCCAATAATAATTGGGAATATGACTGGTCCTCTTTTTGTCAGTTATGTCCACCAAGCAACTTGGATGGGTTTCCCACGTATAATTCCGTTTCTTTATCTTGGGGTGAGCCAGGAGGATGCGAGAATTATGTGATTGACGAACTACCATATTACCATGCTGGAAACAATGCTAGTGCTACCGATGATTGGCCTGTAAGCGGATATAATAGTGGTNGGGACATTGCGTACAAAATAACCCTAACNCAAACAACTACTTTAAATATTTCAACTTGNAATGGAGATACCGATTTCGACACTATGCTNTCAATNTTTGATGGATGTGATGGGNAAGAAATATATTTNATTGATGATAATTATGTGAATGGTCCATGCTTATACAATAATTATTGGGCTTACTTGGTGGATGTGGTTTTGAATCCCGGGACCTATTACATCGTTGTCGACGGATTTAATAGTGCAGTNGGTGANTATGGCATATCTATTGAGGAGTCATCCTCAAACGTGAATAATAATGACTTATATACATTTGAAATGCAAGTTGATCAAATGNCAAGAAAAATGCAAAATGATGGGTTTTCTCCGCAAGAAATCGAAATTGCAATAAATGGTGATGAACCAAATGATGAAAGCTCGCGAACTGGTAGAGACATTGAAAATTTTTGNGGNACNTTTGATGGATACAATGTTTATGGTGCTACAGCAGCTNACGGACCTTGGGAGTTGCTAGCTGAAACAATGGATACGCTATACACTCATTTAGGTTTAGAGAACGAAACAGAATATTTTTATANAGTTACAACAGAATACGTAGAGGGTGAGTCAGAACCTTCTATGACAATATCCGTAAACACATTAGGCATATTTGACATGGTGAATGGTGGGTTTGAAAATTATACAATGGGTGATAACGGCTGGCAAAAGCTGGCAGACGGGTGGCAGAGTTATTCTACTTCAAGCGATATTTTATACAACGTAGAGCTTCATGGCTCAGCCATTTATAATTCCGCAACAGAAACCTTTGACGGTTGGAATCAAACGAATGGTTTGAAAATGTGGAACAATTGNACGGAAGGNAANTGTGATAATTATCCTACNAATGCCGAACATTTTGTTTTTCAGGAGCGATCGAATATGATGGAGCCAGGTACTCGATTTGCTGTTTCAGCAATGGTCTGGCAACACCCAGACGACGCATTGCAAGNTGATGCAAAACTTGAGTTGGTAGCCAAATATTATGGGCTAGGAGAGGGTGGAACTATAGANAATCCTGGTGAATGGTGGAACAATCAAATCGATATGGAATGGTCAAGTCCATTTACCAATCAAGATCCTTTTGAAACATGGACCCCTAAAACTCTGAATTGTGTGGTTCCTTTTGGAACATATAGAGTNGAATACGGTATGTTGCTCACCAANGCAGAAAANGGAGGGGATGGAGCCGTATACATTGATAATGTTGAATTAAATCTTATTTCTTTACCCTTTAAGCCTCAAACAAAAGAGGAGCTCCAAACAGCTGTGGATCTATGGGAAAACGATAATGTATCTGCTTTAGATAGCTACGGGGAAATTGATCTTTGGGATGTTTCTCTGGTTACGGACATGTCAGCATTGTTTGAAGGAAAAGCAAACTTTAATAATGATATCTACTCTTGGGATGTGTCCAATGTAACCAACATGCAAAGCATGTTCCTTGGTGCAAGTAGTTTTAATCAGGATATTTCCACTTGGGATGTCTCTAATGTTACTTCGTTGGATGAAATGTTTCAAAGTGCTGTAAGCTTTAATAAAGACTTGTCAGGATGGGATGTATCTAGTGCTGTAACGATTAGTGGAATGTTTCGGTTTGCTAGTGCGTTTAATGGTGATATATCCACATGGGATGTTTCCATTGTTTCGGATATGTGGCATTTATTTGAAGGCGCATCTAGTTTTGAAGGTAATCTTTCCAACTGGAATGTTTCAAGCGTTGAGAATATGGAGGCCATGTTCCAAAATACGCCTTTCAATGGTAGTATAGGTTCTTGGGATGTTTCAGCTGTTTCTACCATGAAATTAATGTTTAGTGATGCCATTAACCTCGATCAAGATTTATCCAATTGGGATGTAAGTAGTGTAACAGATTTCACGGATATGTTTAACAATACTCCTCAGCTCTCTGATGATAATAAATGCTATATTCATAATTCATGGAAGTCTAATTCAAATTGGTCATATTCCGATTGGGAGAGCATATGTGGTTATATATCGTGCAAGCCTACAAATCTTTCGGTTGCAATAGGTGAGAATGAGAATGTTCTTTCGTGGAATGAACCTGGTGGCTGTGAAGATTACATCGTTCCATCTTTGCCGTTCTATGCAATGGGAAACAACTCAAATGCTGGAGATGATTGGGTTGTTTCTGCTGGAGAGTATCAGGGAGATGATGTAGCATATAAACTTGTTTTAGATGAGGAGACAACTTTAAATATTTCTACCTGCTTTCCAGACACGGAATTTGACACAAAACTTTCAGTCTTCGATGGCTGTGATGGACAAGAGCTTTATTATAATGATGACCCCGGTGCCTTTGATTCAGATTCTGAATCGGGTACTTATGAAACTTCAGAATGCGACATAGACGGATTATCTGCGATGCTTTATGGGATTACGCTTCCAGCAGGAACCTACTATGTGGTTGTAGATGGTTTTGATGCAGAAACAGGCAATTATGGACTGTTTCTGGAAGAATCAGAGTATACAGAAACGAATACAGAACGTTTTACAGTAGAAAATCAAATTCCATACACAATGGAAAAATTGAATAGTTTAGGGGTATCTCGCGCCGAAATAAATGACTTTGAATCCAGAAGCTTGCTTTTTTTATCCTTCTCAACCCATAATCGTAGCAGTAATAGAGATATCGAATGTGGTGTAGTAACCACCTATCGTGTTTACAATAACTCAGATGCTTCACTTATTGCTGAGACATCAGAAACTACATTCACTCACACTGATTTGGATCCAGAAATGGATTATTGTTACAGCGTATCTGCAGTGTATCCTGAAGGAGAATCTAGAGAAACTCTTCCTGTTTGCGCTGAATACTTCACTCCTTCTTCTAGATCAAGTCTCCTTGCAGCAATAAATCTTTGGGGAGTGGACTCTTTAGCAGCAACCTTGGCGTATGGTGAAATTGCAGTATGGGATGTTAGTTCTTTAACAAATATGACTNNCTTATTTNNAGATGATTCTCTTTTTAATAGCGANATCAGTGCTTGGGATNTATCCAATGTGACGGATGTAAGTGGTATGTTTAATAATGCTCTTAGTTTTAATGGCGATATATCTTCTTGGGATGTTTCGTCTGTTACAAATATGAATTCCATGTTTGAAAACGCGGAATCATTTTCTGGTGATCTNTCTAATTGGGATGTTTCTAGTGTTACGAATATGGGGGAAATGTTTACAGGAGCTATCAGCTTCCAAAGCGATTTATCNAATTGGAATGTTTCTAATGTAACGGATATGGTTCGAATGTTTAAGTTGAGTAATTATAATGGAGATTTGTCTTCTTGGGATGTTTCCAGTGTAGAAAATATGCGGGCTATGTTTAACACAAATCCTGTTTTTAATGGTGACCTTTCAGGATGGAATGTTTCTAGTNTTACTAATATGCTTAACATGTTTATAAGNGCATCGAGTTTTAANAGTAATATTTCTTCTTGGGATGTTTCAAGCGTGACTAATATGAGATGGATGTTTTATGACGCCTCAAGTTTTAATCAAAATCTTTCGAATTGGGATATTGCATCTGTAACTGACATGGAAGGTATCTTTANTGGAGAAACAGGTTTAANCGATATTAATAAATGTTATATGGATGACGCTTTCCAAAACAATGCAGTTTGGCCNTATGAATGGGTAGGCNATTGTCAGCCATCTNTAAGTGAAATTGCAGATGCTTCAATCCTCGAAGATGAAACCTATACGATTGATCTAGAGCCGTTTGGTGTGTTTTTGACTTCTAATGAGGATGTATATTCTTTCTCTGCTTACACAGATACCTTAGCCGTTGTAGTNGANATGGAAGNAAGNANNGCTACGATTATTCCTGCTCCAGACTGGAATGGAGAAGTTCTAGTTACAGCTGTTGTAGAAAATGATATGAGTGATCTTTCTGATGAGACATNNTTTANGCTNANAGTNGAACCTGTAGANGATGTTCCNTTTGTGGATCTGTATCTAACAGATTTTTACTTAGAAGAAGATTTTGAAGACACGNTANAAANAGANCTAAATGAAGTATTCAAAGATATTGATGGAGATTTAACNTTTGAATTTGTGNTNAGTGACGAAAATATANTGGGNGTNNCAATTGAGAACGAAATGCTTGAGTTTACATCCTTTCNAGATGTAAACGGTCAAACAGAGTTNATTGTGACTGCTTCAAANCCANCGCGGGCTTCTGTATCGGATACNGTTATAGTTACCGTAGTTNCTGTAAACGATCCTCCTGTTGTTTCCATTTTTAATGATACAACTTATTTTGATGAAGATCAGATGCTATCCTTGCCATCCATTGTTGAAATGATGGAAAATGGCGCATGGTTTGATGTGGANAATNCANTNGNAGANCTAAGTTTTGCTTTGTTTTCAGAATCTGANTTTATTCATCTTCAGTGGGANGCTGACAATCANTCGAATGCNANNCTTTTTGCNGATNCAGATTTTAATGGAGAAGGCGCCATAACTTTATGTGTAGANGATGGAGAGTTTCAAANTTGCGATAGTAGGACAGTTATAGTCAANCCAGTTAACGATGCTCCNTTCTTCCATGGTGAAATGCATGCNNTNGTGGGANTNAACTTAGAATTNCATGTTCCACTNNATGTGGATGANNTNGATTCAGAGGANTTGGTTATCGCATTTGGTGATAGTNCGAATGTACCNGANTGGGNTCATATTACAGANAATNCNTTACATGGNTTATCNGANACGTTAGGCCATTTNNCATTACTTCTAAGTGTTNNNGATNNTGANNCNNCNNNCTTAGANACTTTNCATTTACANGTNGAAAACTTTAGNCCNGTNTTAACATCTGTAGAAGATGTNCCAGATGANCAGGGNGGAAGGGTGTANGTCCATTTTGATCGTTCTTANTTTGATCATCCTGAATTGACAGGTCAGTTTTATTCTGTTTTTCGATTGGATATGGTGGATGATACNACNCANTGGNTTGGNGCAGGTACNGTATCNGCTACNGGTCANGATANATATANAGNAGAGGTTTCTACTCAATCAGACTCAACAGCTTCTAGTAATGGATTAACACAATTTAAATTAATCGCATTTCTTGATGAGGGAACCTTTGAGTCGGAATCTATGTCTGGATACTCTTTGGATAATCTTGGTCCTCCAGTACCAACTGGGGTTCTGACTCATCAAGCAGGCACGGATATAGAGATCACATGGGAACCAATGAATATTGAAGATTTGAATCATTTCAGTATTTATAGATCAGACCAGTCCGATTTTGTTGCAAATGAAGATCATCTAGTATGGCAAGGAAGCTCGCATACCTTTCTCGATACGAATGCAAGCTGGGTAACACCGTATTTTTACATGATTCAGGCAACCGATTTCTCTGGAAATGCAGGAGTCATGTCGGAAATAATCGAAGGATATATCCATGTGGAAGTAAACCTTACTGCTCCAGATGACAGTTCCTTTTTCGCTATTACAGATGAAGACATAAGTAATCAGGCTGAAGTAATCTTTACCTGGGAGTTAAACGATGAAGTGATTGAACAAGGCTTAGAAAATCATTTTACACTAACCGATGAAAACTCAGAGGTTTTACTGGATACAGTTATAATGACTAGTGAATTAGGTGTTTCGTATCAAACTATTCTTGATTTTATAACTATGACAGGTGGAAATAGTTTGCAGGCAGATTGGGTAGTTTATGTAACCGATGGACAGGACACACTAACGTCCAATGAAATGAGAAATATTTCTTTTGATGCTAGTGATGTATTGTCAGTAGATGGATCTATGCTTCCACTTGAATTTGCTTTAGGCCAAAATTATCCAAACCCATTTAATCCTAC
>NZHK01000001.1 GCA_002691285.1 Fidelibacterota bacterium
ATTGTTTTGATATGCTTCATAAGAATTTTCTTCATATCTAACATGATATTTATATCGGTCTAACCAATACTTAAACTCGTTATCATTATTTTTTATCATACTATCTTGTAGTGAACATTCATCTTTATACCAATCATTTGAATCATTTTGCTTAATAGACCATATCATTATATCTATACTCTCATCAATTACAGTTCCATCCATTAGTTGTAAAACTGGAACTGTACCTTTTTTTGATAATTCATAAAGACTTTTAGGTCTATCCCTTAGAAGTATTTCTCTGTGCTCATATGATATTTTTGAATAAGCCAAAGCCATTCTTGCTCTCATTGCATATGGACACCTTCTAAAAGAATAAAGAATTGGGTAGATCAAACCTGTTCTTTGAGTTTAGGTTTGATTCGAGAATCAAAAAATGTTTTTGAGACTACCTTATCTGGATCTTTTCGCAATATTTTTTGCTCTACTAATGGGAGCAATGCAAAATCTTTACACTCTTCAGAACAACAGCCTTTTAACATTTCAGAACATCTATTACACTGAATAAATAAAATATGGCAAGCATCATTTTTACAGTCAGTGTGATTATCGCAAGGCGATTTACAGATATGACAAAAGGAAATAATATCATCTGTTACTCTTTCGCCTAGCCTTTCATCAAAAACAAAATTTTTACCTATAAATTTAGACTCCAAGCCTTTCTCTTTTACTTCATGAGCATATTGAATGATACCACCTTGCAGTTGATTTACATTTTTGAAACCATTTTGCATAAGAAAAGAACTTGCTTTTTCGCATCGAATACCTCCTGTGCAATAAAGTAATATTTTTTCTTTTTCTTTGCCTTCCAATAGATTTTCAACTTTTGGCAGGAGCTCCTTTGAGGTTTCTACATTTGGAATGATCGCTCCTTTAAATCTACCAACTTCGCTCTCATAATAGTTACGCATATCAACAATTAGTGTTTCAGGACTTTCAAGTGCTTTATTAAATTGCTCTGCTGTAAGGTGCTTTCCAGTTTTTTGGATGTTGTAAGAACTTTTGGGAACATTATATGTTACTAGCTCCTTTTTAACTTTAACTACAAGCTTATAAAATGATTTTCCATCTTGCAATGCTTTCTTTAATGAAATATCCTTTAATTCTTTAATTTTTTCTAATTTTTGTTTGAATACATTCCAATTATATACAGGTACGCTAATTTGAGCATTAATACCTTCTTTGGCGATATAAACTCTACCAAAAATTTTTATTTGATCTAATTTTTTATACAGATCATCTCGAAAGCTGATAGGTGATTGAATTTCAAAATATTTATAAAAAGATATAGTAATTCTTTGAAAAGTTTCATTTTGAAGATCTTTTTTTAATACTTCGCGATTTATCTTATTGAAAAGAGGTTGTTTTTTCATTTGTTTTTAACTAGCCTATGTAAAAAACCATCTACATTTTTTAACATTGCTTTTGCCTCTTCCAAATTGCACTTGAATTTTTCCATCACAATTGCCAATTTAACTGAATTTTCCGCAGATACGAGTCTATCCTTCGCTCGATCGTATTCAAGTCCTGTAATTTCTGAAATGATTCTAGTTCCTCTATCAATTAATTTTTTGTTCACAGTTTTAAGGTCTATCATAAGATTACCGTACACTTTACCTAATTTGATCATTGTTGTTGTCGAAATCATATTTAAAATTAATTTTGTAGCAGTACCAGCCTTCATTCTTGTAGATCCAGTAACAATTTCAGGACCTGTATTTGCCTGAATCATCACATCCACTTTTGTATTTTTATACGGGTTTGGATTAGTAATAAGGTATATTGTCTTAGCCTTCAATTCACGAGCATATTCTAATGCAGAAATAACATACGATGCTGAACCACTACAAGAGATACCAATAATTGTATCTAATTTATTTATAGAATAGGATTTAAGATCATTAATAGCATTTTCAATTTGGTCCTCTGCACCCTCAATAGAATTTCTTAATGCATTGTCTCCACCAGCAATAACTCCAATAAAGTACTCCGCTGGAGCTGAAAAGGTTGGTGGGATTTCTGAAGCATCTAACACACCTAACCTCCCGCTAGTTCCTGCACCTATATAAAAAACCCTGCCTCCATTTTTTATTGAGTTTACCGTAAAGTTTACTGTTTGTTCAATTTTTGGAATAGCTATTTTCACAGCATCTATTATTTTCGAGTCTTCCTCATTTATAGTTTGGAGTATATCCTTAATAGACATGGAGTCAATAGAAGTAGAGACATCATTTCTCTTTTCAGTATTTAATTCACCTCGAGATTTCATATACTGTAAATTACTAATCTATGGAGTATTGGAAAAATATTACTATCACATTACCTGGGCATGATTTAAAAGAGATAGCAGATCAACTAATTGAACTAAATATCTTATCAGTATCTATTCAAGATTTAAGAGATACTAAAGAATCTGATTGGTTTCATTATTATGATAAATCCATAAAGATGAGCAGTGAAACTCATAGTATTTCAATATTGTATGATGGAAAAATATTATCAGCAAATATCATTCAGGATATCAAAAACCACCTTAAAATCGATAAGATAAATATAATTAACGAAAGGATTATTCAAGATCAAGACTGGCTATTACGATCTCAAGCACAATTTCCTGGGATTAAAATTTCCAACAATTTGCAGATTATACCACCATGGCAAAAAATAAAAAATAAATCTATAACAAATGTTATTATAAATCCAGGATCCGGTTTTGGTACGGGGTCTCATCCAACAACAAAGCTATGCATAAATTGGATTGAAGAAAATAATATTGATAACAAATCATTAATTGACTATGGGTCTGGGTCGGGTATTTTAGCTATTGTTGCAAAATTACATGGAGCAGATAAAGTAGTAGGAGCTGAGATTGATAGAAAAGCAATTGATAATGCTATTCAAAATTGTAAAATAAATAATATTCAAATTCCTTTTATTGATTTAAATAAAACAAGTATTCATAAAAAGTTTGATATCCTCATTTCAAACATTTTATCAAACACCCTAATTCAATTATCAACAACTTTTAAAACCTTAGCTAAAAAAAAATTGATTCTTAGTGGCATATTAGACAAGCAAGTTCCAGATGTAATTAATACATATTCGGATTGGATAATTCTAAAACAAAAGAAAAATCTAGAAGGATGGAATTTATTAGAGGGGGAAATTATAGCTTAGAAAAATACAATTTTGCTTCTGCAATTACTTTTGGAGACAATAGAATAGTACCAACCATAGTTGGAATTACCATTAAAGCATAAGCACTATCTACAAAATTAATCGCTATATCTAGGGATGCAACAGAAGCAACTACAATCATGGTAACATAAACCCAATTATAAATATATTTTGCTTTTGTACCAAAGAGATAACTCACGCATTTTCTTCCATAAAATGAATAACCAAACATTGTTGAAAAAGCAAAGGTTAAAACTGCAAATATTAAAAATATTTTTCCTAACATACCTAGCTCATGCTCAAAAGCTAATGCAGTCATAGATACACCATTTATATTCTGGGTATAAACACCACTAATTAAAATGATTATTGCTGTAATAGAACAAACTATTATTGTATCAATGAAAGGTCCTAGCATGGCAACTAAGCCCTCCCGCACAGGTTCTTTGGTCTTTGCTGCTCCATGTGCCATTGTTTCTGTTCCCGTTCCAGCCTCATTGGAAAAAAGACCTCTCCTCACACCAACGATAATCATAGTTCCAATTGCACCTCCTGCAACAGATTTTCCTGTAAATGCATCTTGAAAAATAATCTTAAATACTGAAGGAATTTCCCCTATGTTTTTAAAGATAATTATGAAAGCTGCTGACAAATATAATACAACCATAAAAGGAACAAGTTTACTTGCCACCTTTGCTATCCTTTGAATCCCACCAAAGATTACGATTGAGACTAAACCAGCAACTATTATACCAGTTAATAAATTACCTAAATCAGGATTATGTTGGAAAACACCAAGTGGAGAGTAAATAAAATCGCGAATAATTTGAGAAAGTTGATTCGCTTGAAAAAATACTAGTGAACCAAAAAGACCAGATATACTAAACATTATTCCCAGCGGCTTAAATTTTTCCCCTAAACCTTTCTCAATAAAATACATGACTCCTCCTTGAATTTCACCCTTATCATCATAACCTCTGTACATTACAGCAAGAGTGCACGTAAAAAATTTTGTACTCATTCCTAATATCGCAGTAATCCACATCCAAAATACAGCGCCTGGACCTCCAGTATGAATCGCCACCGCTACTCCGGCGATATTTCCCATACCAACTGTACCTGCTAAAGCACTAGATAATGCTTCAAAGTGAGTAATTTGACCTGGGTCATCTTCTGAATCATATTTCCCAGATAATATTTGAATTGCATGCTTGAAGTATAAAATGGGAACCATTCTACTAATTACTGCAAAATATAATCCACCGCCTAGAAGCAAAATAACGAGAGGTGTCCCCCAAAGAGCACTTGCAAGGGAAGAAAATAAGGAGTCAAGTGTTTTATAAATTTGCATTCAATACCATTTTATTATTGCTACATTATAATCAAATTCAATCACTATCTCATAGAATTTAATGTTAAAGAAATTAGACTTATACATACTTAGCCAGTTTTTTATAATTCTTCTTCTATCAATTATAGGTTTTCTATCTATTTTTTTAGTTGTAGATCTCATTGAAAACCTTGACCGATTTATGGATAACAATGTTCCAAAGAACATTATTTTAGAATATTATGTTTATTCTTTGCCTTATTTTTTAAGCATAGGACTTCCAATGTCTATTCTAATTTCTACAGTCGTAAGTTTGGGTAATATTGTTAAGCAAAATGAATGGACAGCTATGAAAGCATCTGGAATCAGTATTTACAGGGTAGCTATACCATTAGTTTTAAGTGGATTGTTGTTATCAGGTTTCTCTTTCTTACTTGACAATAAATTAGTTTCTCATGGAAACGAAAAACGTTTCGATATTGATAGAGATTATGTAAAACGAAAATCTAGACATAAGATAAAGAACACCCTAAAAAATCTAATTTTTCAAAAAAACTTAAAAACTCATATATCACTTACTAAGTATTCAGTCCAAAAGGAAAAAGGCTATGATTTGACTTTAGTTGACCTTGGACATGAATTGATAACAAAAAGAATTGACGCAAAACAAATTAAATGGAAAAACAAAGAAGAGAAATGGTCAATTAACAATTATTCCATTCGGTTTTTTGATCAAGAAGGAAGAGAAAAAAAAGTTTCTATTGGAAAGCAAGATACGCTTATTGATCTTGGTTTTTTTCCTAAGGATATATACCAACAGGCAAGGAAACCAGATGAACTAGATTTTTTCGCTTTAACTGATATAATAAAAAAATTAAAAAGAAACGGAGTAGAAACTATAAAATGGGAGGTGACTAGGTACCTGAAAATTTCATTTGCATTTACAAACTTGATAGTTGTTTTATGTGGCATTCCACTTGTAATTATTAGAGAAAAAGGTGAGATTTCCTTTGGAGCTGGAGCAAGTATTTTTGTTATTTTTGGATATTATGCTTTTATAAAATTTGGTCAATCTCTAGGATTCAAAGGAATTTTATCTCCAATTATCTCAGCATGGATAGGAAATATAATTTTTTTACTTATCGGTATTGGATTGTTTCTGAAATCGCGAACATAGTTGAATTATATTTTTGGTGATGGACCTTTTTCATTAAGAGCCTCTACTTTATCCTCTTTCCCAACGTAAGTAAATCCAAAAGATAAATTTAATCCTTTCATAGTGTGTAACCACATGCCATTTCGAAATGCAAAGCCAAAATCAAACATAACCACACTCTTTTTCATACCAAAACCAACACCTAATTCTTTCATATCACCTCCACCCCAACCAAATCCGATTCTCAAAGGCAATGATGGCATACGTGTCCATTCTGTACCTATAGACCATTTCCATTGTTTTCTAGAGTAATATCTGTTTTCAAATCCCGCAACCATGTCCGATACAATTAAAAAATTATCGAACTTTTTTGAGACTCCAGCTCGAAATGTAGCTGGCATTCTAGTTATAAAATCTTTTGCATTTGATGGTATTTTAAGAAACCTTGTCTCATTTTTAAATAGAGAATCATTCGACATTTTATCCACTCTAATTGTATCAATAGTAAAAGTGTATTCTATATATTCATCTGAAGATAGCTCATCATCTCCCCATTTAAATGGATAAAAGCTTTTCGTAAGCGGGTTTATACTTGAGCTTGATTCATCACCGCCTTGCTCCCAGCGAATGGATCCTATAAGATTTATAATAGATAAACCAAAACTCCATCCATTTAAGGGCCTTGAAGCTACTCCAATATCTAATCCAAATCCTGATCCACCAACACCCTGTTTAATTATATACCTACCATTGCCGTAGATACCTAAATCGTCTGTGAGTAAACTTGAAGAAGAGGAATCCTCATCCACACCCAAAAAGAAAAGTCCCTGCATGTATTTTGCTGTAATTCCCCACGACATATATCTAAAAGGTATTCCAAAAGAAAGACCGAACTCATTCATTCCCAAAATCTCATAACTAAATTCAAGATCTAGATTTGCTTTTTTTGCATTTCCATAAAATATAAGTTCTAAAAGACCAATAGGAAGTTTGTAGTTTTGCAATAATATATTATTAGCAGAAAATGCTAAGTTACCTTTAGAAATATTAATTAAAGGTATAGGCATGTGGGTGTCCATAAAAAAAGTAAGCCCATTCTGCTGTTCCAAGGTATTAATAAACCTATTAACATCTCTTGTTGATAAAGTATCTCCGCTATATTTAGCAATATTTTCAATGGAAAAAAAATTCCCTACAATTCCAAAATCTAATTGAAAACCTTGGATAGTAAGTGGTCGATTTTGCTGTAACCCAATTAGGGCAGGATTGTATCCAACACTAAAAATTCCATTTGCTATTGTTGTATAACTGCCAGCTAAAGCAACGGCTCTAGGATCTCTTTTCGATTGAGAGGATAGACAAGAAATCATAATAAGTATACAAATGATTTTTTTCATCTATTTCTTGAATTTAATTGTATTACATTTGATACAATTTTACCCCTAACTGTAGATCTACCTGGGCTTATAATTTTTACGTAATATCCATTAATGTCACATGCCGGAGAGGCTTTTGATTCAATGATTTTAATCCTCAAATAATCAGTTATTGGAACTCCGTTTAGACTCCATTTATACGAACCGGTGTTCTCAATACCTGAAGCAATTTCAACCCAGCCTTCTGTTACAGTACAATTTCTAGGGAGGTATTTAGTTGAATCAAAGGTAGAATCTGAAGCATCACTCGTAGAATACCATAAGTCTATAGTTTCATTTGTATTACCAAATGAACTCCAAAGAATTTCTAATGAATCGGAATTTGTAAAAGTTTGCCCACCATTTGGATAAGTAATGAAAAGTTCGTTGGAGGGACTACCTAATGCACCATCGCTACTCAATGTAAAAGTAATAAAAGAGCTAATATCAAGATAATCATGAACAGATAAAAATACACCTGTATTACCTGTTCCTGGTAAAAAAAATCTTGGCATTGTATAGTTATCTCCATATCCCGTTAGTAACTTTATTTTTGAGGTGTCTATTGTGCTAAAATATGTCCCTGTTCCAGGAACGACAACCATTCCATCTGCATATTCCACACTATCTAAGTACACATTATTTGTCGAGTCATAGTTGAAATAATGATAAATCGTAGTATCACCTCCAGATAGATAGTATTCTGTTGGATTGGGTAATAGAAATTTAAATAATGTATCTACGTATGAAATAACTGTGTCTACTCCAGATCCACTTGATTTTATTATATAAGGAGTTCCGTCAATACATTCTGAAAAATCTGTCATTACATCAAATATGTAAATACCATTACTACTATCAGGAGAGAGATTTTTACATCTCCTAATTATATACAAGCTATCTGTTGGTAATAACGCTCCCAAAGTTGCAAGAGTGTCTCTAAAAAAACTCAATTGCTCAACATTACGATCCGCAGGAAACATGGAGTCATTACTCATTAGCACTGCTACCTCTGCTCCAAATGGTAAAGCATTTGTAATATTAGATACCAAATTTGTTTCTTTTAAACCTTTTCTAATTTTTGATCTCGTGTCATTCTCAAATGCTTCTATTTTAGTAGCGGTACCTCCCATAAATACCATAGGCTCTAATTGAAGGGCAAAAGGGATGGTTACTCTAAATGTAGCACCTAAAGCCTTATTTGCTCTCAATTCTCCTCTTCCGTCTACTTTTACCCTAGGGTCGATTAGCATTCTTACAGGGTTTGACCCTAAAAGATCAATAATACTAGAGCAAGTATCACATAGTGTTGGCTGGGAAACATAATCAGCTTCAAATCCATTATTGTAATTATCTATTGATTCCCAAATAGATATAGTTGTTCCAAACTTATCTAATTTTATATTTGTGACAGAGGTATCGTAATCCGAAATAGTTAGAGGAAATCCAATAGTATCTATATTTATAGGAACAAATGTTAATTCATTAAGAGAATTATATCCTCGAAATTCCATTGCCATTTCTATCGGTAATCGAATTTGATTTTTAAAAATAATTTCCATGGAGGCCTCTGTGGGAATTGCTCCAGTAAACCCAGGAGGGAACTCTTGCTCTTGAGGGTCTGATGGGAGTTCCATGTACAATGCAGCACCAACAGAAGCAAACTCTAATTTATCTAGTTTCATTCCCATAGAAAATTCCCCTAATGGCGTACCATCCAAAGGAATTCTAATACTTGTATCTGGGATTCCTATATCTAATTCATAATCAAAAGTAGTGAAAGGACTATCGGCCCAACCATCGTCATCACAAGAATCAGCCTCCCAAGCAGCAAATGATGGACATGGTATCCCATCTATTCCATCGTTATCTGGAACAGTGCTTTGTAATAAATATCCTTCTAAATTAAAAATTTTATCGTAAGGATCATCAGTTTTACTTAATGCGGTCTCAATTCTTATCTGCTCCCCAGAGGTTTCTCCGGGTATAAAATTCTTAAAATCAATTAAGAAATTCAAAGGAAAAGGAAATGTGCTTTTTAAATCACTGATTTGAAGCCTATTTACCCTTTCACTTGGATTATTAGCTACATTTGTTGCAAGCTGATTTCTATAGATTTCCATTTTTGTTATTCCTGTTTCAGTCATATCCATTTCTGGAATTTCTATAGGTTCAATCGCTAAACCATCTGAAAGAGAAATACTATTAGTTGTGACAGCTATATCACTAAGCCCAGCCATTTGAAAAATCATTTCAAAATCAACATATAAAGAGCCTGGCTGTATTTGCACTATACTATTAGCCGGTGCTTCCATTAATGCCATATCCGTGAATAACTTTAAAAAACTGGTAAGCCCTTTTCCTGATAAAGCTGTTTCTTTTTCGTATGTTTGTCCGCTACTAAGTGCTAAATCAGAATTATGATTTGCTAAACTATCATTAATAGGATATTGATTGTCTGTTACTATATAAGACCTAATATTATTAATATTGGTCGGAATATTGTTATTCCTAAGACTAGTTCTATATATGCTATTTTCCTCACTTTCTGCTATAATTAACGTATCTACGCTTGCAATGATTGCAGGACTGCTGGGGAGAGGTATTGAGGAAATTCCTAAATCTATGGTTTGATCAATAGTTGATGATATTACCCCCATTACAGAGTCAAAAAGAGTCACCACTAGTGAATTATAATCTTCAGCTTTCATATGTCTAACTGAATCAGTAGGAAAGGAAAAAAATTGTCTGACGGTATCTCCAGTTGCTTCGTCAATTACACAAACTAGAGAATCTCCTATTGGTGGTGGAAATGTTACAATCTCACACAATTTAGCAGTATCTTGATAAATTGGCAATTCGTAAAAAACAGCAGGGATTTTTTCAATAATGCTTATCGCTGGAAGATCAAGATCAAAGCTAATACCCGGTATCTCACCTGATGAAATATTTTGATCCAGTCCAACTGGTACTGCTGGAAGAGCAGGAAGTTGAGTTGCAGGCATTGTCCCTTCTTGAACAATTTTGAACCCTAAAGAATCATCTGTTGGAAATATTCCAGCTTCGGGATTTGAAATATCCGTCATTTCATACCTTGTCTGCACCAAAGGTATTTTAAGTTCAATATCCCAAATAGGCATCACAAACTCATCTGGAACATCGAAATCGCAGCCATTAAAACTAACTGTAGTTATAGCCAAAAGGGAATGTAAGACTCCCCTCTTCCAAAAGGATTTAATATTTCTCGGGTTTACCTTCATGTTATGCCAAATTTATTGGACTTCCGCTTCTGAATTTGTAAAATAATTATGATAGATACAAAAACAAAAAACCCTGCATAGAATGCAGGGTTTCTTATTGATATTATTGAACTTAGGTTAATATCTATAATGATCAGGCTTGTACGGACCCTCTTTTGGGACACCAATATATGCAGCTTGTTCATCTGTAAGTTCTGTTAATTCTGCACCCAAGTGATGTAAATGAAGGCGTGCAACTTCTTCATCCAACTCCTTTGGAAGCATATAAACACCCACCTCAGGTTTGTCTTTTGCTAGGGCAATTTGAGCCATTACCTGATTTGTAAACGAATTTGACATTACGAAAGCAGGATGACCTGTAGCGCATCCAAGGTTAACTAATCTTCCCTCTGCTAGTAAAAATACTTGATGTCCATTTGGAAAAGTATAGCGGTCTGTTTGAGGCTTAATAACTTCTCGCTTTACTTCAGAATCTTCATTTAATGCAGTTACTTGAATTTCATTATCAAAATGACCAATATTACATACAATTGCTTGATCTCTCATTTGATACATATGATCTTTTGTGATAACATCCTTATTTCCTGTAGTGGTAACAAAAACATGAGTTTCAGATAAAGCTTTTTCCATTGTAGTAACCTCAAATCCTTCCATAGCGGCCTGCAATGCGCAAATTGGATCTATCTCTGTAACCAGTACTCTCGCACCATATCCTCTCATTGATTGCGCGCATCCCCTGCCTACATCACCATAACCACAAATAAGAATTGTTTTCCCAGCTACCATTACATCTAATGCTCGCTTTATACCATCAGCAAGCGACTCTCTACATCCGTATACATTGTCAAACTTTGATTTTGTAACAGAATCGTTAACATTATAGGCTGGGAAAAGTAAATGACCATCTTTTTCCATCTGAACAAGTCTATGTACACCTGTTGTTGTTTCTTCCGAAACACCGATAATTTTTTTCTGTACTTTATGCCAATGGCTAGGATCCTTTTTTAGTACTTCCCGGATAAGATTTTCGATAATTCTCTCTTCCTCAATTTCAGTTGTTATTTCAGGAGTAGAACGATGTTTTGCATAATACTCTTCAAGCTCATACCCTTTGTGAATCAATAATGTTGCATCACCACCATCATCCACAATCAGGTCAGGACCACTCCCATCAGGAAATGTCAGCGCTTGGAGAGTACACCACCAGTATTCTTCAAGAGACTCTCCTTTCCATGCAAAGACTGGGACACCTGTTTTTGCAATCGCAGCTGCAGCATGATCTTGAGTTGAGAAAATATTACAACTAGCCCAGCGAACATCAGCTCCAAGTTCTACAAGTGTTTCTATCAAAACAGCTGTCTCAACTGTCATGTGTAAAGATCCTGTTATTTTTTTACCCTTAAGCGGGAGATCTGGACCATATTTTTTTCTGGTAGCCATTAACCCTGGCATTTCTTTTTCAGCAATTTCTAATGCTTTTCGACCATCTTCAGAAAGACCTATATCTTTCACTTTATATGGTAATAGTTCTACAATTAGTTCAGTTAAAGTTTCATTCATTTTTAATCCTATAATTTTGAATTCAAGTTGTCAATCATGTCTGTTTTTTCCCAAGTAAACTCTTCTAGTTCACGACCAAAATGACCATAAGCAGCTGTTTTTCTGTATCTGGGTTTTTTTAGATCTAAGTGAGCCACAATTTCACCGGGACGAAGTGGAAAAACCTCTCTAGCAATTTTCGTTAATGATTCATCATCTTTTTTACCGGTACCATTAGTCTTAACATAGAATGAAGTAGGTTCAGCAACTCCTATACCATAGGATAGTTGTACCTCGCAGTGCTCAGCTAAATCAGCAGCTACAATATTTTTGGCTATATAACGGGCCATATAGGTAGCACTCCTATCTACTTTAGATGGATCTTTTCCTGAGAATGCACCACCACCATGGGGGGCGTAACCACCATATGTGTCCACTATAATTTTTCTCCCTGTAAGTCCTGTATCTGCCTCCGGTCCACCGTAAACAAATCTACCTGTTCCATTTACAATAAAGTTTTCACTATACGGGTAGCCATAAAAATCAAGTACAGGTTTGATTACGTGGTTGATTACCTCACTTTCAACAAATTTTAGCTCATTTGATTCGGATCCATACGTCTCAATCATATCATCATGTTGAGTTGCAATTACAGTTTTTTCAATACTGACAGGCTTGCCATTTTCATATGCTACTGAAACCTGTGATTTACCATCAGGACGAAGCCATGGCAAAGATTCATCTTTTCTGAGTTGAGTTAATTTTTCAGTCAACCTATGACTAATTTGAATTGGGAGGGGCATTAATTCTGGAGTTTCTTTACACGCATATCCAAACATAAGGCCTTGGTCTCCAGCACCCTGACTTGCTAAATCTTTAGAATCAACACCTTGAGCAATTTCCAGACTTTGAGAGTGTAATTTAGACAATACTTCTATATTACTTGGATCCACACCGCTATTTCTTTCATTATATCCTATTTCTCTAATAGTATCTTTAACAACTTTCTCGGTATCAATATTTGCATCAGTTCGAACCTCTCCTGAAATAACAACCAATCCCTTAGTAGCAAGTGATTCACATGCAACATGAGCTTCATTGTCTTCCGCTAAAATAGAATCTAAAATTGCATCGGAAAAAGCATCGCAAGCCTTATCAGGATGTCCTTCTGTCACGCTTTCAGAGGTAAATAAAAGTTTTCCCATTTTATTATATTCCTTTTTTAAAAGTAAAAAATTCGGGCAAAATCTATGCCAATTTTTAATTATATTGCTGTGTATTTATACAAAATTTTCTATATATATTTGCCAGTTCCTGTAGCATCTCTACTGAAGATTGAAAATTATATGACATAATATGCTCAACATTAAGACCAACAGGAACTTTTAAATTATTGTTGGCTATAAAAGCCAAAATTTCATTTAGTACCTCAATGGCAACATCTAAAGACCTTTCCATCATAGCTCCAGGTCTTCCATTCAAGTATCTTTCGGTATCTTTTGGAATTTCAACGCCAAGCCATTTTAAAAAATCAATGTTTTTTTGAGATGATACTGGAGCAAAACTTAATAGAATTCTCCTTGGGAAGGTGTTTACCTTATCACATCTTTCTTGATAATTTTTAATCATTTTTATAACGTTACTCGAATCACAAAGTACTTGTGTTGTAAAAAACTCTGCACCGCATTCGCTTTTTCTTATCAAATTTTTTGATTCTTTTCTCCTACTTGGTATACATATGCCCCCACACAAAATACTATTTTCAAGACTTCTATTATCTTGAGATATTTTTTCTAATGATTCATTAACTGTCGGTCCAGGGTACTCTTGTTTGCTAGATTCACCTCCTACAATAATTAAGTTATCTATCTCATATTTAGAGTATGTCTCTTTTATCCATTCCATTTGTTTTTTCAAAGACATATGTACTACAACACGGTTTACAATTGCCTCTATTCCAACTATATCTTGCAAAAGCATACCAAACTTTCGAGGCTCACCCCTTTCTTGATTTGAAACAGGACGCTCTCCACGTCCAACTTCATCATGCACTTCAGGTATATTAATTGCATCTATATGGGTCTGAGAAAGAAGTGAACTAATTGTTTCAGCATATGCATTCAAAGTCCCATCCTTTTCTCTGGGTGGTAAAATTTCATAAGCAACAACTGGACGTTGTGGTTTTTTTATTTTATCTCTAATTCTCATATCACGTAATTTTTCATTACACTAAAGTACTGGGATTCTGGATGTGAAAAATACCAACCGCACACCGAGGAAGCAGGATCCATAGCACGAGATTCAGTTAGGCCGATGCCCACATTATTTTTGACATCCAATAATTTCCAGATTTTATCTTTTTCAGAATGATCTGGACAGGATGGATAACCTGGAGCAGGCCTTATGCCAATATATTCTTCTTTGATTAAATCAATGTTATTGAAATTCTCTTGAGATGAATAACCCCAGTCTTTTTTTCTGATTTTTTCATGAAGCCATTCTGTAGCAGCTTCAGCTAATCTATCTGCAATTACCTTTACCATAATACTCTTATAATCATCTAAATCTTTTTCAAATTTATTAACTATTTTTTCAAGACCATGTCCTGAAGTAACTGCAAATAAACCTATATAATCATCCCCTTTTGGGGAAATAAAGTCAGCTAAACATAGATTGGGATTAGATTTGTCAACTAATTGTCTTGGAAAGGAAAACTCTACATTATGGTCAAGCAAGGCTACTTTTTCATAAGTAGATTTTGCTCTAAAAAAGCCATAGACTCCATTAATACTTAGCCAGTCAAGTTTAACAATTCTTTCTAACATTCTTTTTCCGTCTGCAAAAACCTTTACTGCTTCCATGTTTTTACCATCTTCGATTATAGATGGGTAGGATCCTCTGAGCTCCCATGCATGGAAAAAAGGTGACCAATCAATAAAATCAATAATTTGTTCAATAGGTAATTCTTTAACTACATGTATTCCAGGTTTATTAGGCGGAACTGGATTATAGATATATTTAGGCCCTCTTTTCCTTGCATCCTCAATCGATAAAAGTTTAGACGTTTTTTGGCTTTCATAAAACGATTCTCGAATATGTTGGTTTCTTTCATTTGTAGCTTTTATATATTCTTCTTTTTTTTCTGGATTAAGCAACGTTGAGGCAACACCAACACACCTGCTGGCATCTTGGACATGGAAAACTGATGATTTGTAGCACTCTTCTATTTTTACAGCAGTATGTTTTTTGCTAGTAGTAGCACCACCAATAAGCAATGGAATTTGAAAATTTTGTCTTTTCATCTCTGAAGCAACATGAATCATCTCATCTAAACTGGGAGTTATCAATCCTGATAAGCCAATAATGTCCGCATTTACTTCTTTTGCTTTTTCTAAAATTTTATCAGCAGGTACCATTACACCTAAATCAATGATATTATAACCGTTACAAGCCAATACAACCCCAACAATATTTTTACCGATATCATGTACATCGCCTTTAACTGTTGCCAATAAAATAGTGCCATTCGAAGCTTCAGCTAATCCTTTTTTTTGTTTATCTTTTTCAATAAATGGAACTAGGTGAGCTACTGCTTTTTTCATAACCCTTGCTGATTTCACAACTTGAGGTAAGAACATTTTACCCGATCCAAATAAATCTCCTACAATATTCATCCCATCCATCAGTGGACCTTCAATTACATTTACCGGATCATCATAAAACCCTCTAGCTTCTTCCGTATCTTCAATAATATATCGGTCTATTCCCTCTACTAAAGAATGGGAAATCCTTTCATTAATCTTAAATTTTCTCCAAGAATCATCAATTTTCTTTTCTTTTTTTAGGCCTCTATAATTTTCAGCTAAGTCAACAAGCACATCTGTAGCATTTTCATTTCGATTAAAAATTACATCTTCGATCGCATTTTTTAGTTCTTTATCAATTTTATCGTAAACCGTTAATTGACCTGCATTTACAATTCCCATATCCATACCATTTTGAATAGCATGATATAGGAAGCATGAATGCATTGCCTCTCTAATTGAATCATTACCTCTAAAAGAAAAAGAAAGATTACTTACTCCTCCGCTAATATGAACAGCAGGCATTTCCTTTTTTATAGTTTTTG
>NZHK01000002.1 GCA_002691285.1 Fidelibacterota bacterium
CAAGTTTAAGACTAGCATCTAATGATATCTCTAATCCTTTAATTTCAGGTGATAATCTTATTCCAACTATAAATTTTTCAGGAACATGTTTCCGGATTGATTTAAAAATCTCAATAAGAAAACGGGATCGACCTTTTAGATCTCCCCCCCATCTATCTTTACGTTTATTTATAGATTTTGAAAGAAACTGTGAAATTAAATATCCATGTGCACCATGTAATTCTACTCCATCAAAACCAGCATCCACACAACGCACTGCTGCAGATGTAAAATCTTTAATAATTCTTTTGATATCATTTTCAGATGCTTTTATCGAAAAACCTGACTTTGATTCTTTACACTCTACTTTATCAGCTGATATTGGTTGCATTCCGGTGAGATATTCAGGAGATCGGATACCACCATGAAATAACTGAGCAAAAACAAGCCCATCATAGCGGTGAATGCTTTGGGTAAGTTTTTTTAAAGAAGGAATGAACTTATCATCAAAAACACCAAACTCGCCCTCCCATCCTTGGCCATATTTTGAGACATGTGTCGCAGCAGTAGTAATAATTCCAAAACCACCCTGAGCCCGTCTAGAAAGCCAATTAATTTCATCTATCGATATAGTTCCATCTTCAAAACTTTGCTTATTCGTCATTGCCGCAAGGACAACACGGTTTTTTGATTGGACACCAGATCTTTTAAACAAAAAGGTTGAATTCGGATTAAACATTATGATTCTTAGGTTAAAATAGTATCAGCGTAGAGTTAATTAGTGTTCAAGAAATGATAAAAAGCTACTTTTTTGGTTTACGATATTTTTTCCAATGATCTTTAGGTTTTTTATCACCAAGTATAAATTTTTCAACCGTTTTTAGTATTTTTAAAAAAGTAATAGAATACTCCTTTATTATCTATATTGATATATTACAAACATAATAATAAATAGACATTATCTAAATTCTCATATGCAATTTCATTTTTGAGAAAATCCAGGCAAAACCAATGATCAAAAATGCAAAAAGGGCAGATTTAATTAACCCTGCTATTCCTGTTACAAACACCGTAGGAATTGTCCAATTTGAAAATGAAACAATATTGTAATAGTAATATGGAATAAGATAACAAGTTAGAGTTGATGTTCCAGCGATATTTATATATTTAAACCATGAAGATTTTCCTTTTTCATCTACAATCCAGTATATAAAAATATAAACTAAAATTGCCGAGGATAAAGAAATAAATATCCATGAAGGTGTTCCTTTAATCTTACTAATTATAAAGAAGCTTTTCAGATACAAACCCACTAAAAGTGTTAAAAAACCAATGATGGAAAGGTATATATAAAATCTTTTTAAATTTGATTCTCTTTGAAATTGTTTAAGAAAAAGTGATATGATAATTCCCCCAAATGTTAGTGCTTGAAGACCTCCATTACATGGAATCCAGTGATCACCTTGCCATGAAAAATTTTATATGCAAATCCACTATTGCGTACAATATTTAAAAAAATACACAAACAAAATGCAATCACATTCCCAGTCATTGAATTTTGAATAAATAAATAGGTACAAGAGGTTATTAAATATACCCACCCTATAAGACCTAAGATACCCCACCAGTGGGCCTTGAAACCAATTTGGATTCCATTATAATCCTTCCCAGAAAAAAGAAAAAGCATAGAAACTAGAATCGATATTCCTAAAATTTAAAAGGAATAAAATAAGGGCCTATTTAGTTTGATGTTATCCGAATAATCGTTCCAAATCATAAAGAATGCAGTAGTACAAAATAATACAAAAACTGGTTTTGTAATCAAGGAATGTTCATTGCTAAACATTTCCATATTCATGTGGAACAATCCCATTATAATTAAGGCTGCGCTTCTAAATATAATATGTCTAAGTAAGATATATTTAGTTTCACCCTTCTTCAATCTATAAGAGAATGCTAAAGGTATAGATAGTCCCATGGCAAATAAAAACCAAGGAAAAATAAGATCTGAGAAACCCAAATAATCCTCTTCCGCTGGTGCATGTTTGAGCCATTTTGGTATGGATATTAGGGCCCAAAAGTCATTGACCCAAATCATTAAAATCATACTTATTGATCTGAAAACATCAATAGAAAAAATTCTATTGGCATTCAAAATCTGCCCACGCATTGACCCATTTTGACAACTGAATTATCTGCAATTTTATTTAACCAATTCACTTTATTTTTTCCAAAACATATAACAACAGTAGACCCTAGCATAAAACGACCAACTTCATCTCCCTTTTTTAAAAAAACACTGTCTTTCCCAATTGCTGGATAAATAAACTTTTGCATTTTTCCTTTTTTAAAAAAGTTATCTTTTTCCCATTTGACAGTGATACCAGATACAATCATAGCACCTACTAGCACCACTGACATAGGTCCTCGGACTGTATCAAAAAAACATATCAAACGCTCATTTATAGAGTATAAATTTTTCACATTCTTTGAAGTAATTTTATTCACTGAAAATAATTTACCCGGAATATAAACCATATGATTTAGTTTACCATCAATTGGCATATGAACGCGATGATAATCTTTTGGAGACAAATAAATAGTACAGAACACACCTTCTTTAAACTTTTCAAAATATTCTTTATCATTTCCAAGAAAACTTAAAAGATTAAAATGAACACCCTTCGCTTGGATTATTTTACCAGATTTAATATCTCCTATTTGGCTTACAACTCCGTCAGCAGGAGATATAATGCTCTGAATATTTTTATCTATTGGTCTTAGTTCTGGTTTCAACGGCCTAGTAAAAAAGCTGTTGAAGCTGGGGTAAAATGCTAGATCTTCATGTAATGCTTCTTTCATATTCACATTATATGCTTCGTGAAAATTTCTAATAAAAAAAGTTTTTATATATTGATTCTGTGATTTTGCAAAAAAACCTATTAATTCTGATATAAATCTTTTAGGGACTAAGTACTGCAAAAGAACAAATAAATAATTATCCATAGCTTAAAATAATTTCTGGAAATAATGCTTAGACTGTAGAAATGAAAACATAGAATAAAGTATTCGTTTGAGTTTAAATCAATTTTTCAAATTCATTTAGTATATCTATGACTGATTGATCACTGAATTTCTTTTCTTTATTTACAACGATATTTCTTGGATAAACAATCGTACCCAAATGTTCTAATTGAGATCTAAAAGAAGTCAAAAATTTAAAACCTGCGCCACCACTGTGTGTTGCAATGATTGCTTTTTTGTTCACAAACGTAGATCTCCAATTATCTGTAGAAACCGATAACCAAGTAATTGCATTCGTTAATATAGGTGGTGATCCACCATTGTATTCAGGTGCACAGAAAATAAAGCCTTTGGATTGAATAAATATTTTACTCAAACTCTTAACAATATCTGTTTTAATGGTTTCAGTTTTTGGTACATAAAGAGGCATCTCAAAATCCTCTAATGAAATTATTTTGTTATCTTTGCTTACATAATTTCCAATCTTTTTTGCCAGAGACAGATTGTTACCCTTGGTGGCTGATATAATTAATATTTTACTCATTCATAAATCTACATAGCATAACATCAACAAGGAAGGCTGACTGTGATTTAACTTAATTCTCCTAATGTACAATTTTTACTTTCTTAACTTTTTGAAATATTTATCCAGCCACATCAACGCAATTATAGTTTTAGAATCTTTGATTACACCCTTGAATACCATATCTAAAGCTTTTGAAAGGTCAACTTCCATAGTTTCAACAAACTCATCGTGGTCCGTATTAGGACAACCCATTTTCAAATTCTGAGCTAGGTAAATCCAAATTATTTCGTTAGCAAATCCAATAGCAGGATAAATAGATGTTAAGAGAGTTAGTTCTCTAGCTTTGTATCCAGTTTCTTCTTTTAGCTCACGATATGCGCACTCTTTAGGATTTTCATTTAGATCAAGTTTCCCAGCAGGAATTTCAATACTTTCCTCTTTGACAGCATACCTATATTGTTTGATAAGTATTATTTTATTTCCAGGCAGGACTGGAAGGCAACATGATGCACCAGGATGATGAATCCATTCCCTATATCCAACTTTCTTATTTGGTAATAAGACTTTATCTTTTCTAACATCTAATAACTTTCCTTTATAAATTTTATTTGTTTGAATAGTTTTTTCTTTTAAAGATTTCATATATTTTTTTTACTGTTTATGTTAAACTTGTCAAAATCAAAACAATCTAAAAACAAAAAACCCCACTGCAAGTGGGGTTAAATGCTTAAGAATATTTAAAAAATAATTTTACTAATATTACAAAATTATTTCTTCTTAATTTTTTTGCTAATTGGGAATGCAATCAAAAGGCCAGCAAATGCTCCATATACTGTTGTATTAAGAGATGACGATGTCATTGAGCAAACGGTGTCACAACCTAAAACAGAAGCATAAGCAAAACCAGCAGCAGCACCAATAGCAGTTATTATTAATGTTAATTTCATCTCAAATTTTATGAATTTTTGAGCTCTAAAAAAAGTAAATATTTATTTTTAAATTTAGTAGGACATGCTTTTGCCAATATATTTAAGCTGAATTGCCGCACCACCACCACCAGCAAGATTAACTTTTAAAGTATCTCTTTTTGTAAAAACCTTCTTTGTGGAATCATACAGACTTGGTTTCTTTTCAAGGTCTGTTTTTTTACTATCTGAATAAATCGATGCCTGGTAACTACCTTCTTCTAAAAAGGATAACTTGAATTGAAAAGATCTACTATTTTGATTTGTAATTGATCCAATATACCAATCATTGCTTTGTCTGTCCTTCCTTGCAATGGTAAGATAATTTTCAATTTCACCATTTAATACAATTGTTGTATCCCAACTAACTGGTACAGCTTTTATAAACTCTATTGCAGAGTGATTGTTATAATTTTCAATAAAGTCAGAAGCCATTTGCAAAGGGCTATTGATCACTACATATAATGCTAATTGCTTTGATAAAGTTGTAGATATTCTCTGTGCGGGTACTATTGGATAGCCTTTCACAAAGTCTGGATCAGAATTATTTAAATCTTGATAAGGAATTTTTATAACATTTTGGCCATCAATATCACCTGAAATATTTATAGATATATCTCTATTATCTTTATCAAAAAGAGTCTCAATTACCCAGATATTATTCTTTTTTAATTCTGGCAAATCCGCAGTTACCCCCCATTCCCACTCTCCAACTTGAAAATTCTCCTTTATCGTCCAAGTTGTTACCTCTTTCCCATGAATGGATTCTTTCGTGGATTCCATTTTTTTATCTATCCAAATAGATTCACTGCTCTTAAATCTGAGGTTCGTATATCCATTCCCACTATCGATAACCGTAATTGTAATAGGGAATTCATTATTATCATGGTTATTAATGTTTTCAAGTAAAAGATCAAATATTCCTGGAGTGAAATCCATAGGAGAACCAAGGAGTCTAGTAAACGGAAGTATCAAAGTATGATTTGGTGGATTCCCCCCTGGCCAGGCATTGTATTCCATTCCTCTTGCACCTTCCCTTGTTAACATATTTGGGTAGGTTCTTCTCTCACCAGTGTCTTTTATAGGTTCATGGAAGTTAACACCAATTTTGTATTCAAGAGCCTTTTGAAGCACACTTCTATAATACCTGACACCATATTGACTGTAGTGAAAATATTTTTTATCCAACTTCGCACCAACATGTCCAATTTTTACATTGGAAATTCCCAATGTAAGCAGAAAGGAAAACGCTGAATCAATCTGAGACAAATAATTTTTTGTATCCCCACTTGTTTCATGATAAAGTTGTAATGATACATCTTTAGCTTTAGCATATTCGTATAGAAGATGTAAATCAATATCCGGTGTTGATTTTGTAAAACTTATAGTGACTGAATCCTTTGGAAATAGCCCTTTCCAACCTGCAGACCATCCTTCAATAAGAACCTCATCAAAACCATGTTTCGAAGCAAAGTCAATATATTCCTTTGCTCTTTGATTGGTAGCTCCATGTCTAGGACCCTCTCCCCAAGTCCATTTTCCCAAAATCATACCCCACCAAATACCAATATATTTAGATGGTTTAATCCAAGATAGATCTTCAACTTTGCTTGGCTCATTGCAATTCAAAATTAAGTTAGATGAGATTAGCCCTTTCGCTTCATTTGAAATAATTATAGTTCGCCAAGGACTTTCAGAAGGTAGCTTCATTCTTACTTTATCTCCATTTGGCCAAGGAGCCAAATCACAATTCAGAACATTATTTTCACTGGAAATTTGCATGCTAGAATAATCTTTTAAATCTGCTTCATGAAAACTCAAATGCGTATTGTCACTATATCTGATAGTAAACGGTGTATGAACAGTATCTATTTGCGATACTTTTGTGTTTCTATAGAGGTGTTCATATCGATTTTCTGTATATGCAGGAATCCACCAAGATTCAGCATCCTCAACTAATGTAAACTCTGTGATTTCATCTGTAACGACCAAAGAATCACCATTGCCAGTAATATTTTCTAATTGATAGCGAAAGGCAATGCCATCATCGTAAACTCTAAAAAGGATGTTTCCTATTTTTACACTATGATTATTTTTGAATGTTATTTTTGCCTCATTATAGTGGTCTTTAATTTTTCTAGTTTCTCCCCAAGGTAATTCCCAAATGTTTTCATGAGGATTTAGCTCAAAAGAACTTGAAAAATTTTGTTCTGGGAACATTGTCCCATTTTTAAATACAAGGCCTAGTTTTGATTTTGCGATAACATTTTTATTATTATAGATAATACTATATTTTAAATATTTTTTATCTTCAAAAATATTGACCTCAATTTCACCATTTGGTGAACTAACGGAGAAATTTTGCAAATTCTGGCTACAGCTTAAAAGAAAGAATCCAAGAGAATAAAGATGTAATTGGTATTTAATGATTTTATCCTATCAACTTAGGAAAAGTAAATTGAAACATACGATAATTACAAACCTTGGAAAAAAAACTTTATGGGAAAATGAAATCTTTTGCGCCAAAATTTTTCATTGTGATCCTCGCCTTCAAACTTTTTGGTTAACCAATTTCTACCTTTAGTATATCCTCTACGCATTAAGAGAGAGTCCACTTCAACCTGAAATGGCTCATAAAGGCTATCTAAACCAATAGTACCATAGTCAAAATAAATTTTATGGGTTTTAGGGCTTGGTAAATTGTTTTTCAGATACTCTATAAAAACACCATCCAAAGCAGGCCAATGAGTAGAAAAGCATGCTGCCTTTCCAAATACATTTGGATATTCGCATATTGCATATGCAGAAATAAGTCCGCCCATACTTGACCCTGCAAGGTATGTATTCCTTCTTCCTATTTTTGTTTTATAGTGTTTATCGATGTACGGTTTTAACTCTTCTACTAAAAATTTTAAGAATTGATTTGAAGAAATACCATGTTTAAGATATCCCTCTTGAACCCACTTTGCCTGATTAGGAATACGGTTCTCAATTTCTTTTTTAGGTTTTGCGGGCATATATTCAGAGAATCTTTTTGCCCCAGTATTAAATACTCCAACTACCATCATGGGGGGTATAATTCCTATGTTAATTAAGCTATCTAAAGTTTCATCTACCTGCCAACCGTGGCTATATTGATCATTTATCCATCCTTTTTTTCCATGAAATATATTTTGCCCATCAAACATGTATAATACTGGCAAAGCTGAAACTTCTTCATAATTAGTGGGTAACCATATTTCGATATCTCTAGGAATGACATATTTTGAAGGAAAATTTTTATATACAATATATTTTTGAGCTTTTATCTTATTTTTTTTTAAAACAATATCATTACTTTCACAAAAATGCAAAAAAATGCAAGACATTAAAATAAAATTCAATTTAAAAAAAATCTTCATTAAATAAATTTACAAGCTCTATTTATCTGAGGTTTTAGATAAGTAAAATACAATAGCATATAGTAGGAACATACCGTACAAAAAATAGGGTGGGAAAAAACTATCCGATTTGATTACAAAATTTTCATAAATAACTAAAACAATAAATATAATCCCAATCAAAAACTTAAGGATTTCTAAATGATTTTTATTCATATCATGATAGCATAAAATTATGGCTTGCAGAATTAATCAATTTTATAAATTATCTGAATTTTCAGAAATACTATTCAAAGGATTCTCACCATAAGCATTTTTTGAAAGATCACCTTTTAAAAAACATGTCCAATAATGATAAGGAACTAAACCAATAATAGTAAAAGGTAAAAGAATAAACCAGCCTGGCTTACCAGTGTCGTGAAATCTTCTGAC
>NZHK01000003.1 GCA_002691285.1 Fidelibacterota bacterium
GCGAAACCTCCGAGCCTTACAAACTTCCTTAAGATACTATTATATATCCTCTTGTATAGTTTCGGGAAGGGATGGAAAGTTTTTCCAAAACCTTGGACTAAATTTGTTTGAAAGAACATAAATACCACACTTGGATAATTATGTACTTTACCGAGTTTCCATTGGGGATAAGGAGCTCCAATAACAGTTCGAGGATTTAATTCCATCTTTTTAATACAAAATTCATCCCAGTTTTTATAAAAAATATGTATGTCAGGATCTACAATTAAAGTGAATTTGGTATCAATATGCTGCATTCCAAAATCCAAAGCTTTAGCATGAGATAACGACCTTTGCTTAAAACGATTATTATTTTTAATTATACGAACATCATTTGATTTATCAAACGCAGTGTAGAGAGCTTTATCCTCACCATTAGTATTATCTACTATCAAAAATTTTATATTATCCAATTGAGCGGTTTTCAAAAGAAAATTTTTAATTAATCTTTTTAAATGTATGGAAGAATTAAAACTAACTGAAAGAATCGTGATATTCTTTTTCACCAAAATAATCCTTATACCAAAATTAATTTTTCTATTTCATTTTCCAAATCTATAATATCATCAGGAAGATCTAAAAACTCCCCTGTACTATTTGTACTAATTTTTTTTTCTACAAAATCACTTACGATGTTTTTATTAAATGGTTGAGATAAAAATTTGAAAATCTTTTCGCATTCACTTACTGGTTCTTTTAATATCTTCTCGAAAGACAGATATAAAGTTGGAATATTACTCAATTCACAAAAATTAATAGCCCTTTCAGTATAAACTTTCCACAAATTAACACCTTGTAAAAGAGGTATTGCATTTCTTTTTTTTAAAGACCTAGCAACAGAAAGGGACTTTCTAGATACAAATATAATATTTACCTTTTCAATTAAATCTACCTCTTCAAAAACTTCTATCCAATTTGATATAGTAAGACAGGTCCTCGGATCTTTCCATCCCCAATTTGTAAATCTATGATCATAACTTCCAATAGTTTTAATCATTTTCCTCTTAATACTTTTTGAAGGTTCTGGAATTGGTATCCTAGTTTTGTAATGCTTTGTATTGTAATCCGACTCTTGAAGTATTGTATCATTAATTTTTCGGAAATCATAATTTTCATAAAAACCTTTGGGGTTTTGAGGAAGGGGTCGAGGCCAAAAAGTTTCATAAGTGCCCATACTTACTTTATTAAAGTGCAAAATTCCAGCTACTACAGAAGTTCCACTGCGATGCATTCCTAAAACTATTGTTATCATTTATAATAATTTTTTTTAAATCCGACTAATTCTTCTTGATTAAAAAGAAATCGTCTAACATATGCCTGAAAAAAACCTATTCCATATCCAATGATTTGAGCGGGAATCACAATCATTAAATAAGGAAAAACTCTTATGTCTTTTTTAGTTATAGATCCGTACAAAGAGAGAATTACAAGTGGAATTATCGCACCTAAAAGATATTTAGACAAAGAAAATTTAAGCACTATGCATAGTCCGAAAGATAATAACGCAGTAAGGGTAGCAATCGATGGAATAAAATGAACCACCTCCAACATTTCCTTGTCTATTTTTCCTAAATTAACGCGTGCTACCCCCCAATTAAACACTTGTTTAAAAAATTGTTTTAATGAAGTACGTCTTCGATGATAAACAATAGCATTAATCAAAAATTTAATGCGAGCCCCAGATTTTCTAATTCGGTTACTAAATTCTATATCTTGGCCATGTCTTAAACCTCCAAAACCCCCAATTTGATCATAAATCGATCTCTTTATCCCCATATTATGGGTTCTAGGAAAAAACTTAGCTAACATATCTTTGCTATGCCCTCTCATACCTCCCGTAGTAAAAAATGATGTCATAGCAAAATCTATTGATTTTTGTAATACTGAAAAATCATCTTTTGCTCCGTCAGGTCCGCCAAAAGCATCAAACTTATTTTGTTGATATTCCTCATAAATAATGTTAATCCAGTCAGGATGAGCCTCACAATCAGAATCTATAAATAAAAATAGATCACCTTTTGCAACCATCATACCATGATTTCTTGCAGCACCGGGTCCCTGATTTTTTTGCGTTATAAATTTTATAGAAATTTCTGACATTTCAACCCATTTATTCACCATTGATTTAGTTGAATCTGTTGAACCATCATCAGAAATAATAAATTCTAATTTTTCAAGATCAATAGATTGTTGTCTTATTGATCTGTATAAATGTTTCAATTCATCTGCACGATTATAGGTTGGAGTTATAATACTAATTATCGGTACTTTGTCCAACATCGTTAGATTTTATCATATTTACTTTTTACGCGATTTTCATTATCTTGATTAGAACGCGTTATCAATTCTCCGAGAAGCCCAATTGAGAAAAACTGAATACCAATTACAATCAACATTACTCCAAAAATTAATAATGCCATGTGTTTAGAGAAGAAATCGCCTAGAAAATATTTGTAATACAAAACAGTAATTTCTGCTAGAAAGCCTAAAAATAAAAACATAATTCCAAAAGAACCAAATAAATGAAGAGGCTGTTGATTAAATCTGTTTAAGAATAAAATAGTAATAAGATCAAAAAAACCATGAAAAAACCTAGCACCACCATATTTTGTGCTTCCAAATTTTCTTGCTCTATGATTTACGATAATTTCTGTTACTTTAAATTTTCTTTGCCCAGCTAAAGCCGGAATATATCTATGCCTTCCACCATAAATATCTATAGATTTAATTACAGATTTTTTATAACCTTTGAGCCCACAATTAAAATCATGTATTTTAACACCAGTTAAAATTCTTGTAACGAAGTTAAAAAGTTTGGATGGAATTCGTTTATTTAAAGGGTCTAACCGGTTTTTTTTCCATCCAGATACTAAATCCCATCCTTTGTTCAGCATTCCAACAAGGTTTTTAATTTCAGCAGGGTCATCTTGAAGATCTGCATCCATTGTAATTACATAATCACCAGAGGCTGATTTAAAGCCTTCATTTAAAGCTGCTGATTTACCATAATTTCTATAAAACTGAATTAATTTAAAGTTTTTATTATTATAGGCTAAATCTATTAGCCATTCAGTAGATCCATCACTTGACCCATCATCAATAAAAATAACTTCCCAATTTTTATAAATTTTGAGATTCTGAATTAATTCTGATTTAAGTTCAGGTAATGATTCTAATTCATTGAAAATTGGTATAACCACAGATATATTCATTTAGAACTCTAACATTTTCCATAACTTTTTAATATTGATATAATCATCGTGTCTTTGCCTACTTCTAAAATTTACTTTAAATGCATCGCCAGAATTTTTGTCTTTATAATGTAATGCAGATAAAGCATATTTTTCATTAGAAAAATGTTTTCTACTGACCTTTATTTCAATATTACGATTCATTTCTTTTTTATACTTTTTTAGACTTTTTTTATAATCAGGCACAGATCCCCAAACTACCTCAGTAATATTTTGAGTATGGAGAACATTTAAAAAAGGAAAAAAATTAACAACCTGGTTATAACTATAGTATGTATTATTTATTAAATCTCTAACAGTAATTTTTTTAGGAGAAACCCACATCAGCAATGTTTTTCTACCTAATAAATCTGAGAATTCAATAAACGTGCTATCTCTCTGAGATTTAAATGAAAAATATAATTTACCATTCATTTCTCCCTTTGAATCAATAATACCTTTCCCAGTACACGAATTGTAATTATTTAATAATTCGGCATATGATTTTTTTGATAATGGAGGAAGCGTAAAGTCTGGCTTTATTGAACAACTAATAAAAAATAAAAAAAAAAAATAACATTAATTACCTACTTGCTGTGGCTCTTTTATATTTTTTTCTGCTTTCACTTTAATGATTTCATCAAAGTGCTCTTTTATTGTTACGTTATTTGAATCAAGACCAATTGATTCACCAATATAAAACAACGCTTCATCGTACTGAGAAAGCTTGTAGTAAATCCACCCTAAAGTATCAAGATAAGCAGCAGAATTTGGCTCAAGACGAATTGCATTTTTTGCAAGCTCAAGAGCAAATTCGATATTCTCTTCTCTTTCTACTAAACTATAGGCATAATTATTATATGCTTGAGCATCAGTGCTATCGTTTGAAATTAATTCCATATACAATTTATCAGATTTATCCCATTCACCTGTTGAATCATAAATTAAGGCCAAGTTATGCTTTGTATTCTTAGACTGAGGATATATTTGCAAAGCATTTTTTAAATATATTTTTGAATTGTCATAATCATTTAATTGATAATAAGCAGTACCTAAAAGATATTGAAAGGTGAAATTATTTGTAAACTTTTCAATGTAAGGTTTTAAACTATCGACTGCCCCTTCGGGGCTTTTATTTCCCAATTCTATTATTGCATTATTTATATATCCACGAGGATCTTCTGCATAATTTTGAATTATTTTCCTGTTAAAGATCAACGCCTGAGAATTATTTTTTTGCTCGATATGCAGATTCACTATCCGATCAAGAATATCAATATTTTGGCTATCTATCTCAACTAATTCTAATAGTACATTTAGAGCCTTTTCCTGATCTTGAAGTTCCTGATAAATCACACTTTTTTGAATAGCGATTTCAGTTGAAACCCCATTCATTTTTTCTAACTTACTTAGCATTTTTAATGATAAATCATAATTATTATTAAACAAACTTAAATCAATTAGAGTTTGAACTATTTTAATATTATCTGGTTGCTCAATTAACAATAGTTCACATACTTTTTCAGCCTTATTAAAATTATTTATTGCTATTGAAATTTGTAATGCTTGTTCAAGCCCATTTATAGCTATGTTATCTGTATTATATCCCTTTATATAATAATTAATAGCTAAATCCCAATCTTTTTGTATTCGAGCTAAGTCTGCTAATGCAAATATATAATCTAGCTCTAAAGGATTTAAATCATGCAGCTTTTTAAAAATTATTTGGGCATTTTTATAATCTTTACTTTTAATATAAATCTCTCCAAGTATTTCAAGTGCTTCATATTCTTTTGGATTTAGATCAATAGCTATTTCCAAATGAGATTTTGATCTTTTAATCTTACCTAATTTTAGATATGCATCAGCTATAGATACATGTATAGTGGAAGCATTGGGGTCAAGATCAATAGCGTCCTGAAATTCAAGTATAGCAAGCGAATAATTTCCTTGATTCATTAAGAATTCACCTTGCATAAAATGATGTAACGCAAGTTCAGAATCCTCAAATTCAGAGCCAAATAATCCTTCTAAAACAAAAACTAAAAAAATAAATGTAAATTTTATTTTAAACCCCATATTTTTTCAGGAACCCTATTGAGAATTATGGATGGTAATATCATTACCCCCATTTTGTTTAGTTTCATACATAGCCTGATCTGCATATTCAATTAATTCCTTCATCTTTTTTGTATGTGTCGGATACTCTGACATACCTCCAGAAATAGTTATCCTAGTTTCTATATTATCCATTGAAAACTTATAATCCGCTATATTAGATACAATCCTCTTTGCAACAACATTTGACATCACAGCTGTAGTATTAATCAATATTATTGCAAATTCTTCTCCTCCGTAACGAGCGACTACATCTACAGCTCTTACATTATCCAACATAATCTTTGCAACAGTTTGAATTACATAATCTCCATATTGATGACCAAGCGTATCATTTACTTTTTTAAATTTATCCAAATCAAAAATCATTATTGCCATTTTATGCTGAAATCTCTCAGCTCTTTTAACTTCATCTTGAAATCTTTCTTTAAATGTTTGATGATTCAACAATCCAGATAGCCCATCATGGGTAGCATCGATATAAATTTTTTCATACTCATTCTTCCAATGTAAAGCTGATCCAAGGACTCTACCTATTAATGATAAATTAACTTCATCCATTTTGGAAAAAGTTGTTTTTGATCTTCTTTCAAGAAAAATAGAACCTTTATTTTCCTGATTTACAATGATTGGTACACCAAGGATAGGTTTATAAAAATTTTCGTTTGATTCAGCAGAGCTAAACCTAAAAAGGTTATTATAGGTTTCTTGCCAATTTGAAGCAGTTATTGATTTGCCTTTTATAACAGGAAGCCCATGCAAGGAGCCGTTAGTAGGAAAGTCAACACCCTCCGTAAACAAATCTTTATCACCATCAATAACTTTAATTACTAAGTTTAACCCTTTATCATACTCCCTTCTGTTTTCACTTTCTTTTTTTATCGATATTGTAAGCCTGTCATATTTAAACATTGAAACGATGAGAAACTTAAATTTGTTATAGATTATTTGATTATCAGATTTGAAATCAATATCAGATAGAACTTCAAGAATCATAGATTTATTTTCTTCGCTATTCGCACGTTCCTCAAGTACACCCAAAGTATTTATTCCGAAAGAAATAAAACTACCCAATTCATTGTGGAATTTGTGTTCTTTTTTATCAATATCTGTAAAATGGTTAACCATACTAACTATGAAACCAACTGTATTGGCGCTTAGGATAATTGGGCAAAATATTGCGCACTCACTCCCTCTCCAATTCTGGTGACCAAAAATCTCATTCCATTTTTCTGGACTATCTTTTTGATAAAGTTTTTTATCCTTTTTATTAAATTTATTTACTAATGGATTGGAGACAGGAATTGATTCTACAAACTTATTATTATTTTCTGTCTGCAAAATAAAACACTGTTTTTCTGGATCAATAATATAGATCGCAGAAGAGCAATCTAAACTAATGGAACTTGATAAAGACAAAACAGTCTCAGCTAAAAAGTTGAATTGTTTTTTAAACATTTGACTATCCAATGAATAATCTTTAACCATAATATCAAATTCTGGTTTAGTTTGGGGTTGGACATCATCGCCTTGATTCATAGATAGAATTTTATTGTACATCATGAGAATGATAATAACAAAAATTATTAAAGTATACTTTAAGATCAGCAAAATCAAATTGTATTTTTGTGGAATTATTGTATACAAAAAGACAAATAGACAGAAAAGGGTCAATGCTTTAGTGAAAGTTTTATAATTTACCATAGATGACATAATTTTAAAATCTCAATAAACAAAATTAATGAGTTTGCAGGGAGTTTAAAAATTGTTTGGTGAACTATTATGAATTAATCATTCACATACTTAATATTTTTTGAAAAATCTCTTTTTTCCTTTTTAGTTGTATCATTTTTAAAATCGGTAAAATTAGTTTTAGGAATCTCTTCTTCATCCAATTGTTTGTTAATTTCTTTTTTATCCAAAATATTTTTACTTTCAACGAATTTTTTGTTTCCACTATTTTGGAACCTGGGAGTTGATTCAGTGATTTCTAAACTTAGAATAAAAAGAACAGCAAATAAGCTTATCAGAATAGAGGCATGAAAAACAGAAAAACCAAATAATGTTTTCTCACTTTTTGACTTATGAGCTAAATGAGAATTTTCAGATTTTATTCTTTCCAAAAGCCTCTTATTAAAATTTTCTTTAGCAGCAATTTTAGGTGAGTTCTTTAAAGTTTTCATATAAAGACTAACCTGTTTAATTAATTCTTTATCAAGAGGATTTTCAGCTAAATAGGATTCTACTTCTTTCCTCTTACTCAATGAGAGCTCATTTTCAATATAAGCTGAAACTAAATCTTCAAATTGATAACGATCCATTTATTATTATCACTCCTTTTTGTAATCCATTAAATCCACCTGCAATTGTAATCGAGCCCTGTTTATTCTTGATTTAACTGTACCCAAAGGTACACCAACAATGTTACTTATTTGCTCATAACCTAGTCCTTGTATATCTCTTAAGATAATAACAGACTTATAATTTTCTGGCAATTTATCTATTGCAACATGTATTTCTTTCATTAAAAACTCATTTTCAATATTACTGTTAAGTTCTGGGTCGCTAGATTTCAAATCATAATCTTTTTTATGATTACTCATTTGGCTTAAATACATAATTTTTGCTCTACTTTTTTTTCTTAATTCTGTATTTGCAAGA
>NZHK01000004.1 GCA_002691285.1 Fidelibacterota bacterium
GTACAATGCTCCTGCAGATGTGACTTTTCGAAGCCCATCTTGATGACCTAGGTTATCAAGAACCTGCATTTCAGGAGCAGACTGCCAAATGAAGTCTCCCTCTTCAGATGCAAAATAAAAAATACCACTATTACCTCCCGATTGAAGTTTCCAATCTAGCTCCAGTTCAAAATCTTCAAAAATATCCACGGAAATCAAATCAACACCATGCCTTCCTGATATCGTCTTAAGATTCCCATTTTTTATGACCCACGAATCCCAAGGGAAGTTTTCCATTTTATAACCTCGAAGATTTTTGACATTTTTTCCATCAAAAAGAGAAATCCATTCAGAATTTTGACTACAAGATGAAAAAATTAATAAAAAGAAAAGTATATAAGAATTTTTCATTTTTTTCCTTATTCGTTTGGGTTCCACTCACCTTTTGCAACTGCTGGAATAAAATCTTCAAGCCCTTCTGGAGGGAACTGTATCGTTTTATCCTCTTCAGCACTCATGTAAGCAGCCATAAGAAGTTCGGTCACAGCTAAGCCATCACTAAAATTTTCTTCGGGACGTTTGCCTGCTAAAAAGCTTTCAACCATGTGCCTGTTTTCTGCGGTGTATCCGTAAGTGTCAGCTTCACTACTAACAACTGGCATTTCTCCAGATTCAGCATTTTGTTTTTCTACAAGATCTTCCCCTTCAGCTCCTGCAACTTTTCTACTAAAAAACACCTTTAAATCAGAGTCTAAAGTATTTACAAACATAGAATATTCAGGACCAAAAAGCTCCATACTCAATCTAAGTCCAGCACCAACAAAACACCAAGATGTGGTAGTTTCAACAACTAGTTTTTGATTTTCCTCATCTCTGTATTCAATTAATGATCTAGCAAAGTCTTCAGAAGGCCTTTTCAAATAATCAGTTTTCCCTCCACTGTTCTTACTCAATATTTCAGCATACTCAGGTCGTTGCCATTTAAGACACGAGGCATATGCGTTTACACTTACTGGAGTAAGTGACTCTCGTTTTTTCTTTGGATCAGTAAGCAGAAATCTAGCTTCCTCAACAGAGTGACACATCATATCATTGAGGACTCCACCTCCCTGCAACTCGCCTTCCCAAAACCAAGGCATATGTGGACCACTATGCTCTTCGGCAGCTCTTGCCAAATAAGGTCTTCCAGTAGCCTTAGCTCCTCTGGACCATATGATTTCCTTTCCTCTAGTTACTGATGGCGCAAAAACTTGATTCTCAAGATAGCCATCCAATAATCCAACCTTTTGAGTTAATTCTAGAACTTTTTTTGCTTCTTTAACATTCCTACCTAGAGGTTTCTCACATGTAACTCCGATTAATTCACCCTTACCATTCTCAATTGAATCAACAATTTCTTCCATGATTTCTATTCTAGTAAAATTCGGAGCACATATCCATATAGCATCAATGTTTGGATCAGCAACCATATCAGATACAGTTTCAAAAGTTTTGGCTTCACCAACTCCAATCGTTCGAGCCAAAGCAGCTGATTCCTCAGCAGAAGACTTGGTACGAGACATTACTCCTAATACCTCACAGTTTCTTACCCCAATTAGGGATTGAATATGGAATCGGGTAATAAAACCACCTCCAACAAAGCCAATGCCTATAGATTTTTTCATCATAATTATTCTCTTTCAGCTAATTCTTCTTTAAAAAACATAAAAAATAAAACAGTGGTTATGAACCCTATTAATGATAAAGTATACCAAAATGTAGAAAAATTAAAAACATTATTTACTGTATTAGCAGACTGTAAAAAGCCAGAAAGCCAGCCACCAATAACAGGTCCGCCGCCAAGTATTATTATGCCAAAAACAGTTTGCGCAGAATGTCTTACATCTTCGTCCGCTATTTTATCAACATAGATGTACGCAGCTGCAAAGAAAAAAGCGTAACAAAAACCATGGAAAGCCTGACTAAGTACAATAATCCAAACAGGTAAAGATTCAGATCCAAATATTGCATATCGAAGACAATAAGCAGCAATACCTATAGTAATAACTTTTTTAAAACCAATGTTTTTCAAAAAGTATCCTAAGTATGCCATTGTCAAAATCTCTGCAAACTGGCCAATAGTCATAGCAGGGCCAATCTGACTGTCTAAAATTCCTATTGAGGATAGAAAAGGGCCTGTTTGTAAAAAATATATTTGGTGAATAATACTAATCGCAAGGCTAGCCAAAACTAAGACAGCAAACGAAGAATATCGAAACAGTCCAAAGGCTTTTTTAAATGCCAGTTGATCAACAGCATCTTTCTTAGGGGGTGTATGGGGCAAAGAAAAACAAAAAACACCGTAACAAATAGAAATAATTCCAGAAAATTTCAAGGCATCTGCAAGTCTGCTGGTTACCTGAGGTACTTCTGTTCCAACAAAAAATGGAGGCATCATCTGAAACTGCAAATCGGTCTGCAACCATATCATTGGGAAAGCCCAACTAGCAGCAATCCAACCTAAAGTACCCCAAACACGAATTTTTGGAAAATCATTTTCCTGATCAGAAATGTGAGAAAAAGTAATAGAGTTTGAAAGTGCAAGTGTAGGCATGTAGAGCACACTATATAAAATTGAAAGCACAAGCCAAGATTGATAATCTACTTGAGTTGCGGTATACCACTTAACCACTCCTCCAGAAATCACTAGAAATGATAGAATACGCTCGGTGCTAAAATATCTATCTGCGATTTGGCCTGCTATAAAAGGAGCTGCAATTGCTCCAATAGAACCCGCAAGACCTAAGATCATACCTATTTGTGAACCCGTAAATCCTAGTCCACCCTCAGAAATACTCGCAGATAAATACCTAGCAGTTACAGGTAGCCATGCTCCCCATAAGGCATACTGAAGAAACATCATTACACCTAATCGAGAGTTGTTGTTCATTATAAGTTAATCTATACCAGTCTTCTCTTAATTGGATCCCACTCAACTCTTCGTCCTGTCAAATAGGATTCTGTGGCCATCGCACAGGTCACAGCCTCTTCAAAAGCGACATCTACATTACACTTAGGCTGCCTACCTTCACGAATGCAATCAAGCCAATCTTTAATATGCAAATGAGTGGGATCTACTCTTTTTCCATCTCGATATGCATAAAGCAGTCCTTTATTGGCAAAGTATTGTGATGTTGCTGATGTAACTCCATCAATTTGTTTGGATCCAGGAGAATAATTATAAATAGGGTACTTTGTATTAATGATACCCTTTTCAATTCTTTCCCTATACTGAGTGGATTCACGATCTGCCTCAACGCTAAATCCACCTACACCTCCAGCATTAGACTGGCCACCTAAGATCATGGTAGCATCATGCCCCATTATTCTATTTCCTCTGGAGTTGTTGCTTGAAAGTGTTGCACTATATAAAACCGTCATATCTCTATCTGGATATTCCAAAGTAACATGCCATACATCTGGAACATCCCGTCCATCTTTGTAGAAGTAAATTCCTCCTGATGCCGATGCATACTTTGGAATTCCCATACCCATAATCTGATTCAGCTGGTCGTAATCATGAGAAAATAGATCACCAGAAAGGCCTGTTCCATAATCATACCAGCATCTCCACCTAAAGTATCGCTTTAATGCATCAGGCCCAAAGCGTATCTTATTGGGAGAGGGTTCTTGAAATGTTTCCCAGTCTATTGTTTTTGAGTTTGCATCTTTGTGAATATTCCATACCCACGCACCCCACTGAGAGTTTCTATTTGTAGTTAATTCTACCAGATTAACTGGACCCAATAAACCTTGATCGATAATCTCCTTTGCCTTATCGTTTGCCTCTACCTGCCTGTTCTGATGCCCGAGCTGCAAAATCATGCCAGTTTCTTTAACTGCATCATGAATATCTAAAGCTTCTTGAAATGTTCTAGTTAAACCTTTTTCACAATAAACATGTTTTCCTGATTTTACGGCATCTACAACGATTTTAGAGTGCCAGTGATCTGGAGTCGCTATTATTACTGCATCAATATCATCATTTTCAAGCATTTCGTGATGATTCTTATATTTTTTTGCAGAATATTTTGGTGTTCCTCCAGGTCCCACATCATTTTTGGAAGCATCGATCCCTAAATCAGCATTTACATCAAAAAGATCACAAACACCCACAAGTGAACAATTTAAATCATCTTGGCTCATGAAAGTAGGATAGGCTTTATTGAGACTATTTTCCTGGTTTGCTTTATAAGCGTAGTCCGTCCAACCTCTTGTGGCAAATCCTGCACCTCGAACTAAATGAGACCCTCTACCTCCGTATCCAATAATACCAATATTTAAATGCTTTCCATTCGAGAGATTTTTGATTACTGTTGGTGGCTTTTTTTCCTGAACAAGATCAACTAAAAGATTTTTTCTTTTCAGTGCATCTTTTTTGAGTTTTAGCCATAGATTTGCTAGGAAAAATCCAAAGACAGGAACTGTAGCAAGAGCTTTAATAAAATCTCTTCTTTGAACATTTTGATCGTGAGGAGGTTCATTACTCATTATGATAATCCTTTAAGATTTAATTTAGTTTGCAACACTCTATCTAAACCAATTTTGTGGCTTGTTGGAAACAGATATAGTATATATAAAGCAAAAATTTCAATAAGGTTTTTATTTACAATTAAGTAGCTACCTTCTCCTGGCCTTGAATACTCTAAGCCTAATAGTGGAGGAGAAAATAAATAATAAAGAGAGATGAGAACCATCCCTCCAATACAAGCATATCTACTAAATACACCCAACATAAGACAAAAACCTATTATTGTAAGCCCCCAAACATTTACGTAATCTGAAATTGTTAAAAGCGCAGGATTTGATACAATTGCTTTTGCAAGACCTGAAAAAATCCATTTTGAATCAAGAAGAAATGCAGCTGAAGACCAATATGGATTGATAAGTTTCGCTACTCCCTCATACAAAATATGCCAACCTACAATTACCCGGAGGATAACAAGACCGTAAAGCTGAGCATTATTGATTGTAGTTAATGAATTAATACTATGTCTTGACTCCATCACAATTGAAACTCCAAATGGTAAATTAAATGTTATAAGGATTGATTAAGAATAAGCTTTTCGATTTTTATAATCAATACCGTCTTTGTTAATAATTAATAGCAATAAAATTTTAGTATTACAGATAATTTTTCCAGAATTCTATCATTTGGTTTGATAGAAAGTCGGATCTCTTTCCCAAGGCTTGAGCACCCTGAAATTGAAATCATATCCATTCATCTCTGCTAAAATAATTTGCCAATCGACCTTTTGATGCACGGACCATTTTGAATGTATCCATATAAGTAACACGAAGATAATAAAACTAGGAAGAATATTACAAACCTTGAAAAAATCATAGATTAATTTTGCAAAATCTTTTCAACTTCTCCCATAACCTCCTCATTAATTGTATCCATATAATTTAGTGTATTTAAATTTTGACTTAATTGTTCTGTTTTAGAAGCTCCCAAGATAACCGTACTAACATCTTCATTTTTCAAGCACCATCCTAATGCAAGATTTGGCAGAGGAATATCTAACTTCTGAGCAAGCTTATATAATTCTTCCACTTTTTGATGTCTTACTTTATACTCTTCAGATTCAAAACTATCCTTAATAAATTTATAATTTTTAAGATTTATTCGAGTATTAACTGGCATGCCATTTATATATTTACCTGTCAATAAACCTGAAGCTAGTGGACTCCAAATAGTTGTACCCATTTTTTCATTTTTAAACAATTCAGAATATTCTGTCTCCATCTTTTCTCTCTCAAACATATTGTATTGAGGTTGTTCCATAGATGGTGGGGTTAAATTTAAATCCTTAGAAATTTTATATGCCTCTTTGATCTCCTTTGCTGACCACTCGGAGGTACCCCAATAACAAATTTTACCTTGCATAACCAATGTATGCATCGCTCTTACCGTTTCCTCAATAGGGGTTTCTGGATCAGGACGATGGCAAAAATAAAGGTCTAAATAATCTAACTGCAATCGCTTCAAAGCAGCATGGCACGCATCCACAACATGTTTGTGACTAAGGCCACGCTGAGTAGGTTTTTCTCCACCCCAAAATACTTTACTGGAAATAATAAATGAGTCCCTGCTCCAACCTAATTTTTTTAAAGCTTTGCCCATGATAATTTCAGATTCTCCAGATGCATATGCCTCTGCATTATCAAAAAAATTAACGCCATTTTCATAGGCTAATTCCATAATGTTAACAGCTTCATCTAATCCAACTTGGAATGAAAAAGTGACCCAGGATCCGTAAGATAGCTCACTTACTTTCAAACCAGTTTTTCCTAATCTTCTGTAATTCATATGTCTCCTATATTTTGCTATGATTCTACTGTGAATCCTCTATCTTCTATTTTTTCTTTAATAGCAAGTTCATCCAAATTTAATCCTTTAATTTTTACCTTCCCTGAGGAAAGATCTATTGAAGTTTCCGCATTTAAGTCTATTGATTTTATAGAGGATTCCACACTTTCTTTACAATGACTACAAGTCATCCCTTTTACAACTAAATCTAAAGACTCAGCATGATTGCTATTATAGCTACCTGAAATTTCTGTATCGGAAATATTTTTTCTCAATTTAGAGTAATATGCATTTGCCATAATGACTCCAAATAGGGCTGTAAAAAATATATAAATAGCATTGTCATGGATATGCTGATGATTATGCTGAGATAAAACATTATCATTTATCTCGAAAAATAAATCAAAAACAACCCCGAAAAAAACAGCACTACACGCTATTAATACCATATATATATATAATATTTTTTTACCCATAATATTACCAATTATAGCTATGGATGATGCGTTGGTAGCTGGACCTGCCATTAAGAATATAAAAATAGCACCTGCAGAAATACCCTTGGAGTATAGAACTAATGCAATTGGTATGGAAGCAGTTGCACACACATATAAAGGAAGAGAAACTATCAGCATAACAAAATACTCTAACAACGCATTAGCTGATACATAAGAAGCAATAAAATCCGGTGGGACAAAAAAACCAATGCAAGCAGCAATCACTAGACCTTGAAATAATGGAACGACAATATCTTCTGGAAGCGTAAGGAACCCATATTTTAAACCACTTGTTATTCTTTCCATAAATGAGGAATCATTTTTTTTTATTTTATTGTTTGAGGTATGATGTATGTGTTCTTCTTCATCAACAACATTTACAATTAAACCGCAAAATAAACCCGATATAAATGCAGCGACAGGTCGAAAAATTGCAAAAACAGGTCCTAGCATTCCATAGGTTAAAAAAATACTATCTAATCCTGTTTGAGGAGTAGAAACAAGAAAAGAGGTTGTTGCACCTTTAGAGGCTCCATAATCTTTTAAAGTTGCAGCCACAGGGATAACACCGCAGGAGCACAAAGGAAGAGGGATTCCCATTAATGTGGATTTCAAAACAGATGAGAATTTTTTTTGACCAATCTGTTTATACACCATACTATCATCGATAAATACTGATATGATTCCTGAAAAAAGAAAGCCTAAAAGTAAATATGGAGCCATTTCAAGACAGATACTCCACATTTCTTGAATTAATGAGCTTGTAATATTTAAAATTGAATTTAGTATTGATTACCCTCTTACATCTTTAAATTGCATTTACATTCTATATAAAATATAATGTTATTTTTAAAATAATTTTCACCTTATAAATTAGCTAAATATTATATCTTAAAACTGAATTTTTAATTTAATAAAAAACAATAAGAAATGAATATTGCAATTATTTCATATTTTTTTAACGATCACCACGCTGAAGGTATTGTAACGGCCAAACTTGCTAGAGCACTAGCAGAAGCAGGACATACAATTTCAGTTTTTGGTAATTTGGTTGGTACTCAAGAAATTGTAACCAAGCATCTAACTAACTTAGACTATACCAGTATAGATAGTGACTCACCTTATTGGTTGAGATTTTTAGAAAATATACTTCCCTCAAATGTTTTAGGAAAAAAAATTTTAGCAATACCTAGTCTCCTGACATATAATTCCCCAAATGATTATGGTTGGATCCTCAATGTGAAAAAGGCTTTTATGAAAGCGCATCAGGAAAAACCTTTTGATATCATACATAGTCGTCTAAACCCACACTCATCTCATCAGGCAGCTTTATTCATAAAAAAAGCACATCCAGAAATACCTTGGTGCGCCTATTTTAGTGATCCTTGGCCTCCTCATAGGTTGCCTGCGCCATATCAAAATTCATCAGGTGCATTATCCAGGTGGAGATCAGATTCTTTAATGGATTCTTTCTTGGAATTGGCTGAAAGTCATATTTTTACATCTATATATATGCGTGACTACCTAATCAAAGATCAACGTTTAGAGTTAATTGAAAAATCATTTGTAGCTCCTCACATTTCACCATATTGGAATACTCCTATTCAACATATAAAAAAAGACACTTTGACTTTCAGACATGCTGGGATTATCAATAAATACAGGAATCCAAATATTCTTTTTGATGGAATTCGGAAGTTTTTAAAAAAAAATAAAGATGCAGCTAAAGTTATTAAATTCGAATTTATGGGAAGAAACTATGCAGGGAAAAACTCGAAGCCAATTATTCCACCAAATGATTTAAAAAACATCGTATCCTTCCTTGAGCAAAAAAGCCTCAACGAGACATGGAAATGGATAGCTAAAGCAGACATATTATTACTTTTAGAATTCCATTTTTCAAAAGGCATTTTTTTCTATGCTAAATTATCTGATTATTTACATACTACTCGTCCAATTTTATCACTTAGTCCAAAAGAAGGTGTTGTCGCAGATCTTTTCAAAAAGGGCGGTGGTATAATTGCCTCTCCAGATAATTCGGAACAAATTGGCAATGCCATAGATAAAATATTCTCACTCTGGCGATCAAAAAAATTGGATATGATCTCTAAAAATGTATCATTAGCTAAAAATGTACACCCAAATAAAGTTATCCCCATCTATGAAAAAGCATTCAAAAAGGCAATTATGGAAAGTACATAATTGTTGAATATTATTTTTTTAATTCAATTGAAGTTTTTTAATTTTATTTTTTATCTATTTAGGTAATTTTTTTTATGAATATTCCTAAAATATTTATTTCTTTACCCTTAATCCTTTTGTTTTCATTTACTTTCGCTCAGGATTCAGATTATGAAGATTATGAAGAGAATGTAAAAGATACGGTCGTTATTGATGGTGCAAAATATGCTAGAGTTATTGATGAAGACTATTTTGATGATCTGGAATATGATGATGGAATGTGGAGTATTGCTCCAGGCTA
>NZHK01000005.1 GCA_002691285.1 Fidelibacterota bacterium
ATTAATTTAAATTAAGATTAATTAAATTTAAAAAGAAAAATATAACTAAAAATTTACCACTACTATTTTTTATCAGTCTTATTTGGGGAAAAATAATTGAGACTGATAAAAAAATATTTAAATATAGTTCTAAAAATGATTCATTTATCTATGACGATAGCCTCAGATCATTACTAGGCGTTCCTGATTTTATATCTATTTTAAAAGACAGCATTGCATTACCAAGAACTGACTTAGATAAAAAGATCCATTTCATAATTGATAAATACTCTAGGCAAAAGAAAGAATACTTAATAACAAAAAAAAGATATGAAGAAGGAACTTTAACAGAAGATGGTTCCGGTCGTATGGTTGTTGAGCAAAATTATTTGATTAATAATAGTGAACCTTGGTATATATGGTCTACAATTATAATGATTCTTCCGGCAGTACCTTGGCTTAAGGAAAAACAAAAATATGAAGACCCAAATAGAAAAATGGGAGATCCTTACCCAACTGGCGTAGAAGAAAGGCTGAAAGAGTTAGGTCGATTTGCAACAATAGGAATTAAGCCAAGTATTGTGATAGGATTAATTGGGTTTATAGGGTCACTAATAAAATTAAGTGAAAAAAAGTATATTATTGTTCACTCGATGATTCAAGAACCAAAATTATCTGATATTCTCTCAAAAGATGAAAAAGCATCATTAATATTGGTATTTAATACTTTATTAAATGATGGATAGGTTTTATTCATGATAATATTATATTTTTTTTACTGTAATTTTTAGAATGATTTATACTTCCTCTTTGTTTGAAAATAAAATGAATACTTTTGTATACCTTGTTGTTTTTATCTATCAAAGCATCGATAGATTTATAAAGAGTTGATAAGTTAGATTTATTAATGTGAATGACAAACAACGCATTAGTGTTTTACTTTTGGGGTTTATAGATAGGCACTTTTCCTTTTAAGAACAACAGATAAAATATGGAGAAAGATATGAATAATTTTATGAAAGCAATTGATACTTTAACTACAGTAATAAACAGTTCAGATAACAGAAAAGTATCTGATAGGAGAAAAAATAAGCAACGTAAAAGAAAAAATGAAAGGCGCATTTCTCAAAGAAGAAGGTAGCTATGAAGATATTTGGTAGTAATGTATCTCAAAATATCTTTTTCAAACGATAAGCATTTTGTATAATGTTTTAAATTCGTTTTATTCTTTTAAGGATAAATAATCATGGATACCTTGTGGTTAATTGCTAATAAGATGTGCTTTAGAAAAGAGCAGGATGAATTTAAAACCTATAGGGATGCATATAGATGGGCTTTAAGAAATTTATCCTCATCAAAAGTTCAATCTTTGACAGTTCAAAAGCTTGAAAAAGCATATCACAAAGCTAAATCAAAAGGTAAAGTAGGTATAAAAAATGTCTCCATTCCTATAATGATAACAAATCAAATGAGAATGGACTTACTCACTTTGGGGTGGAGTAGGGATGAAATGAAGCATCTAACACCAAAAGAATGTTGGGAAATAATTGGCAGAGGAGTTCCAAAGAAACCATCAAGGGAAAGAGCCAGGAACCATTAGCATGAAAAATTTACTTCAAAAGTATGGAAAGTATTTTTGGGTGTTACCTTTATTGTTTTCTATTAAAGAACTCTATCAAGTACTGTTTACTACTAAAGGTGACATATTAGATTTTCTTATGATGACTGGTATGACATATTGGTTTTGGGGAATGTCTGTAGGAAAATTTTCCCACAAATAAACTTAGATTCAAAATACTACCTTTGACTATTACCTATATAGATTTTTTTTATAGGGTGTTGCCTGTAACTGTTGGAGGCATACCATCGCCTTTGTAAAAAGGCTTTAAGTATGGTTTTTTACATATAGCTAAAGAATTGGTCTGTTTAGCGGTATAAAGGGCTGAATTGGACTGGTTTCTATGAACCTGTCACTAGTTTTTTTAGTACCATAGCATGTAAATTAAAATTGTAATATTACCATGAAAAAAATATACTCAATTAGATTAGTACTTTTATTTATTGTTTTGTGTTGCGAAGATGAATCAAATATTGATACACAAAAACATACTTATCACGATGATATATCTGATATCACCTATATCAATAATTCTTTTTACACCACAAACTATGACTTATCTGGCAATGCAGGAAACCAAATTGATTTAATTGTACTAGGATTAAATGAAAACGGTTCATTTTTAGATGATAGTTTTCCTCTAGAATTAAATGGGCAAGGTTATTTTTTAATTACTAATGATGGTTCTGACCTTTACCTTCAGTCTAGAACTACTCAATTGATTTTTAAGAGCTCCACAATAGGGGAACTGTCATATTCTAAATATGATTCAATCGGTACTCATTGGCTTCCAAGTGGCATTGCATACCATTCATCTAACGATTCAATCATTACATTGTATAAAAATCAAAATTTTAATAAACAGTATAGATTGAGATTGATTTCTAAAGATGTCTCTAAGACATCTCATAGAGATGTGTTATTTGAAATGAGTGATATTGATACATCTAATAGTGGGATATTCAGTCTTTCACACCATAATTCTAGTATTTATATGCTTGCAACTAAGCAAAATGAAGATGTATTAATTACAATGGATTATAATAATCTCACAGTTCAAGAAACAGAGATGATTGGTGATTCTACTGCTGTAGGTATAGCAATTTTAAATAACTCAATTTTTTTTAGTTATAGAGATCAAAGAATAGAAAAATTTAAAGACTTATAATTATTTCAACTTCTGCCTTTCAGTCCCCTATTTTTTGGAAATAATCAAAACTTGTTATTCTTCTTCTTGATATGCTTCTGCAACATAATTATGATTATCTTTTTCAATAATTACATTCGATGCTGTATTTTCTTTTGATTGTTTAAATAGTAGTATTGATAAAATAGCAAATACAAAAACACCGCTCAATTGCCATAATGTTTGTTCGAATCTGATATATCTAATTAACCATATTGCAGAACATACAAGACAAATAACCCAATTATTCTTTTTTAAAAATGACATTATTCTAAATTACTAATAATAATTTATATCTGTTATCATTCTTGGTTTTTTTTATTTGTGGAATGATGGTTAGATTTAACAAATATTTTTATTATTTAGAATTATGATTAAAAAAACATTATTCCAATCATTTTTATTAATATTTCTATTCTCTTGTACTAGCGAAGAAAGTTCTCACATTAAAATTGAACCTGAAAGCGTGGGAATTTCAACTAAAAAGCTCAATATTTTAATTGGTAAAGTAAATGAACTGGTTGATAATGGAAAAATTCCCTGTGTGCAGACAGCTTTGCTTAAAAATGGAAAGTTGGTGAGTTTTCATACCTATGGTTATTCAGATGTCGAAAGCAAAAAAGTATTAGAAGATAATAGTATTTTTAGAATTTATTCTATGACAAAGCCAGTAGTCTCCATAGGGCTTATGATGCTTTATGAAAAAGGGGTTTTTAAACTTGATGATAATGTTTCTAAATATATTCCTCAACTTAATGATTTAATGGTTTATGACAGCACAGAGCATGCTAACGCTAAAGATCCAATCAAAATTATCGATTTACTTCGACACTCTTCAGGAATTGGATACGGGTGGAGTGATAATCAATATTTAAATTCAATGTATTCTGAACTTTGGCAATCTAAAAATAATGAAGAATTTGTAAACAGAGTTTCTGAGATTCCACTATTTACAAGCCCAAATACCGAATGGAGGTATGGAGTTAATACTGATATATGTGGTTATTTAATTGAGGTTCTTTCTGGTAAGTCCCTAGATCAATATTTATCTGAATTCATTTTTAAACCATTAAACATGACTGATACTCATTTCAAATTACCGGATGTTAAGATAAATAGGTTTACTTCCAATTACGTTTTTGATGAAAGTTCTAAAAAACTAAATAGATTAGATAAATATGATAGTGGGAGTTATTCAAACATTACATTTTTTAGCGGAGGAGGAGGATTAGTATCTACGACAGAGGATTACATAAAATTTACACTTTCTCTTCTTAAAAATAAGAATTATAGCAATGTAAGACTTGTTAAAGATGAAACTTTAGATTTGATGACAAAGAATCATATACCGCATTTGGATTATCCATGGGGTAAAGGTGTTGGGTTTGGATTGGGATTTTCAGTAGTAATCGATGAAAAAGAAAGTGAGCTAAAAGATAATAATGGAACTTTTGGATGGTCTGGGATGGCAGGTACATTATTTAGTGTAGATCCCAAAGAAGAATTAATATTAATTTTTATGACACAAAGAAATCATCCTTGGGGTGAAATTCATAAAACATTTAATAATTTTGCCTATGAGAGCTTAGTTCAATAAATATTAAATTTGATTCTCTTTATAATGAATTACGCTAAAAAAAATACTATTAGATACATTAAGGCAAATTTATCACCTAAACAATTTCGATTTGTTCGTATCGCCCCTTTCATTCTAGCTATATTGGTATTGGTTAACTTTATTTTCAAAAATTTACAATATGAGGCAAGTAAACCCATCCTTCAAAAATTTGATGAGAATAAGGGTGTAATGTATTATTACTATAAAGATAGCAATGAATTATTCACTGGAAAAGCTAGTTGGATGCTCAGGTATAACGACCAAAAGTTTGAAGGATCTTATAAAAATGGTCAGCTACATGGTATGTCAAAAATATGGCATCAAAATGGAAACCTTGCTCAAGAAACTATTTATGAAAATGGAGTGATTATATCTGAAACATCATGGGATGAGAATGGGATAAAAATAATTAAAATTCAATAAAGCAATAGAGATTTAAATAACAGTGAGGAAATAAATTTTGGTAGTTCTATTCCATTTTTGACATTCACTTTTTATATTATCACAAATAAGTTAGTTCTTTCAAACTATTATAAGCCACTATTGAAAACTCGATTAAAATTACATTGAGAAATAATAAGACTTCAGAAGAAAGGTTTGAGTTACAGAAAAATACACAACGAACTGATAAATAAAGGTTTTAAGATTGGAAAATCACTTTCTACGAGTATATTTAATTAAATCGGAATATTTTATCATATCTAAAGGATAGCCAATCCCAGAATTAGTTTCAAATTAGTCGAATTCTTTTACTTTATATCATTATTGCGATTGATTCTCAATATCATATTATTGTAAATTATGATAATCTATGAAGACTAAATGTTGTAAAAAGTATAAAAAGAAAAATAAATACTGTAAAAAATGCCCAAAAATGAATTTTTCTTTTTGATAATTATTTAAAATAAAATTGTTGTCTTGTATCAAATCCTTATTTCTTTGGATTTTTGCTTTGGAGGATGATTTATAGATCTATTTTTTTAAGGAATAATTCTTTAGATTAAAAAGTTTTTTGAAATAGGGAAAAACTTTGAGGCAGATTCTATCAATGAGTTTGCTGTTAATTCCTTTACACCATAGAGATGTACGATGCATCCGTATTCATCTATTACTTTTTGAAGAAGTAAATCAAAATCACCATCTCCAGATAATAAGACAATTTTTTCAGCTTTTTCTACTGAATCTAAAATATCGATGGTTATACCTACATCCCAATCACCCTTGGCGCTTCCATCTACTCTAGATATGTAAGGCTTTAGTTTTACATTAAAACCTATAGTTTGTAAAGCATATTGAAATTTTTTCTGTTTTTCATCTCCTTTATCTACAGCGTAAGCATTTGCTATAATTATTTCATTATTAGATTCTATTTGATTCCAGAATCTTTTGTAGTTGAATGAACGCTTAAAGGTATCTCGTGTTGTATAATAGATATTTTGGACGTCAACAAATATTGCAGTTTTCATAACAGCTAATTTATGCTCGAATTTATCTTGCAAAAACCTTGCTCTTTTGATAGAGGGGTTTTTTATTAATAGCATGATGGTTAGATTTGCAAATCAACTATTAAATTTTAATTCTCAAATTCTTAAGTTTTATAAAGACAGATTAGAAAGGGGTAGAGTGGTTATTTTATAATACAAAATTGTTCAAGAGTAATTTAGCTTCGAATATGCTTGTTATGTTGACACCTAATAAAAAAAAATCGCTACTGCAAAAATTAATAAGTACTTAATGTGAGAACTATCTATAATTAGTTATTCAATTACTACTTCGCCAGTATATTTTTTCATATAGGGTTCTTCGCTACCTAAGCAATAGTTTCCAATAAATAAACTATTATCATCATTCCATGTGATTCTTTCATTACATGAGTTATTTAAAGAATCAGTTAAAAATATATTGGAATTGCTATAAGTGTAATTACCTACATGAAATCTTTCAACAATTACTGTATCTATAGAATGGTTAAAACAAGGACCCCGATTACAATCATCGCTTGACATTTGAGTGAATTCTTGGATGTAGTAGACTTTACCATCATTTGTGAACTGCAACCCATCATCATCAAAAATTATGCAATCAGGTTCCGAGTATCCAAATTCACAAGCAAACCAATACCCTACGATAGATTCCTCTCCAGTAGAAGCCTCTCCAATAGAATCCTCCTCTACATATAATACATCAGCGCATGACATCATCAAACTTATAATTATAAAGAAAAATATAAAAATTTTCATAAGATTAATATATATTAAAAAATAATTAAGGAAAAATTAATTATTTGTCTATTAATTAGATAAATTATTTTAGAAATATAAAAAATATTTTAAAAACTTGAGAAATATTAAAAATATGTAAAAAATCAAACTTTCTAAAGTCTATTTGATTTTAATCAAACTCCATATTCATGAGTTTTTTTGTTAATAGAATGCTTATTAAATTTTAAAGTGACAAGATATATATTTATTGTACTTCTTATTATCTCATCTTTTGTAAAAAGTAATCAGTTTATCCACGGAGTTGATATATCTATGTTAAAGCAGGTGGAGGATAATGGAGGATATTTTTATGAAAATGGAATCCAAATTGACCCAATTCAAATATTCAAGGATAAGGGAGTTAATACTGCTAGAATTAAAATTTGGCACACACCTACATTGAATTACAACAATTTAGAAAGTGTTCTTGAAATAGCAGATAGAGCAAAAAATGCAGGATTAGATTTATTACTAGATTTTCATTACTCGGATACATGGGCTGACCCATCAAGTCAAACTAAGCCTTTGGCGTGGGAAAATTTGACATTTGATATTTTATGTGATAGTGTACAACAATACAGTCACCATGTTATAACAAAATTAAAAGATCAAAACACCTTACCGAAATATGTACAAATTGGGAATGAAACTGATTGTGGTTTACTATGGCCAGATGGATATGTATGTGATGAATCCAACAATGATTCTCAATGGAATAAACTAGGACAATTATTTGCGCATGCCATTGATGGAATAAATGGTGCCTTAGATAATCAAGATACATTAGAAATTATTTCCCATGTTAGTAGTGGAGGTAATTGGTTTTTTAGTAACCTGGTCAGTCAGGGTATTGAACTTGATATTTTAAGTATATCATACTATCCTATGTGGCATGGAACATTCACTGATTTAATCCAGAACATCAACGATCTAGGTAATGAGTTACAGAAATCAGTATTGATAGCTGAAACTGCATACCCATTCACATTAGGATGGAACGATAACACAAATAATATCGTTGGGCTAGAGACCCAATTGCTTGAAGATTATGAAGCAACTGAGAATGGGCAATTTTTATTTCTCCATGATTTAATTACACTAGTTGGTGAGAATAATTTTGGGTTGGGTATTTGCTATTGGGCACCTGATTGGATATCAACCGAACAATTTGGAAGTCCCTGGGAGAATCAGGCTCTGTTTGATTTTGATGGAGAATTACTTGACGCTATATCAGCATTTGAAAGTCCAAGTGTAAAAATTGAAAAATTTGACAATCTTATCTTTAGTAATATATATAATTACCCCAATCCATTTAATGTAAATACTACTATAAAGTATGATTTGCCAAAAGACGAATTTGTTACCATTAAAGTATATGATATGTTAGGTAATTTTGTTTGCAGACTTATACATAAGAATCAGAATTCAGGGCACCAATCATTGCAATGGGATGCTAATAACAATAAAGGGCATCCTGTATCAGCAGGAGTATATCTGTATAATATTGAAGCAGGTAATATTAGAGAAACTAAAAAGATGATTCTTCTTAAATAAGTTTATGAAAAGAAAGAATAATAATTTTTGAATAGATCGGTTATATTTTTGTATGAGTCTAGGTAAAGAGTATTTAAAAAAAATATGGGATAGTGTCTGGGAAGAGAATCTTTCAGAAATAGAAGTACAAAGAAAATATTTTGCAAAATTGGATAAAGAATTAAAAGGTGAAGATAGATTTCATTTAATAGCAGTAGGAAGAAAGATAGATGAACTAGAAATGAATCTTCCATTTTCAAATTTATTGGCAAAAAGTGAAGAGCACCGGAATAGAAGTGATTTACCAATTGAATTAAAAGATACTAGAACGGAAGGAGATGGAACTGAATGGATAATAGAAAAAGATAATGAAGGAAAAATATTTAAAAGAGCTATTGGCTCACATGAAAAAATATATTTAGAAGATAAATAATATGAAAAATATTTTCGTTAGAAGTTGCACTGAGCTCATTTTTCTTATAACTGGGAGTGCAATAGATCTATGGATTTAAGGAAAAAGAATAATCATACTTATGCATGTTTTTTAGGTTTGAATATTTAGTTTATTTTGCAATTATTTAAACATATATCAATTTTTTTATGCATAGGAATATTTATTGTATGTGGTAATCATTCTGTTACTATAGAAAGTAAAGATGCGATGATGTTTTTAGATGATGTTAACTATTATTTTTTAGATGTAAGAACAATAAAAGAGCATAAAAATAAATCAATTCCAAGCACAGATTGTATTCCTGTTCAAGAACTTGAACAAAGAATTGATGAACTAAATAAGCACCGAAATAAAAAGATAATTGTTTATTGTAGAAGTGGTAATCGATCCAGTACCGCAGTAAAAATATTAAATAACAGTGGATTTAGCGCCTTTAATATGATTGGTGGTATGAATGGGTGGAAAGGTGAAACAATAAAAAAAAATATATAACTTGATCTCTTAGATTTTTTTTGTAATATAATATTATAATTAATACTGTTTTCTTGGAAATGAAAAAAAGAGAAATAAATGGAATTAAAAAATATTAATATTTTTAAAAAAATTGATTTTAAATTTTTATGCTTCTCACTATTTATACTGAAATCCTGTTATCCAGTATCTCATATAATTATTGGAGAGACACAAACTCCTATAGATTATGATAGTGTAAAAGTTTATTATGATTACCCTGATGCTTATGAAAAAATTGCAGTGATTGAAGCGAGTAGTGATTTAGCATTCAAGGACCTCTCTATTGAGTTTACCCATCAACAAAAAACAAATAAAGCTCTAGATAGATTAAAAAAAGAAGCTGCCTCTTTAGGAGCGAATGGTATAGTACTTCAAAACATATCAACATCAATAAAACAACACCTGAACTTTAACGAGAGTAATGCAGGAAAAATTAGTACTTCTATAAGACACGAAAAGCAAAAAGAACTAAATGCGGTCGCAATTTTTGTAAAATAACTATAATAGTTTACTGATCTTGTTATGTTTTCATTAACCGGCAATGTATCATACTCCAAAACTCGAATGATTTTCTGATGAGAAATGTATGCTACTTTCTGCTGAACTAATTAGTCTATTCTCTACATTCATCTTTTCAAAGGTATTTAAGAGTTGTAGATTTTATTTTTTTAAATTTCATCAAATTAAATTAACATTTAAATAATATAATGGAATCTATTAAAGATAAAATAGAAGCGTTATCCAAGGTTAATCTTGAGGATTTTGATATTGATATACTTGAAGTTATGCGCTCTGAAATTCAAGATAAACAAAATGATCTTTATAGAAAAATTGATGAGATTAATAATTCAATAAAAGGCGCGAACGTTTATAAAGAGTTTTACGGTAAAACAAAATTACTTCCAGATAAGTTTTCAACTCCTCTTCGCAGAATAATATCAAAACAAAGAGAAATAAAAGAAATTGAAAAGTATAATCATCGATATGAAGAAGAGCTTCGTAGACTTAAAAATATTATTTCAAGAAAAAAGCTGAATGATACTCAAAATAAAAAAATTGGAATTCCAAATTTTTCATCAATTAAAGATAAAATCATAGCAATCTTAATTACTTTAGTGCTGGGCTTACTGGTTTTTGAATTTTCAAATCCCAACTTAACACATGATATTCTTTGGAAAATATTTATTATTGATTCTATTTGTTGCTTAGTCTTTCAAATTAATTTTTTTTCTGAATTATTTATGGCTTCATCAAAACGTTGGTATTTAAAAAACCATTGGATTGATTTTATTACTTCAATACCGATACCTAGCTATGAAATCATGAGGTCTGGAAGGGCAATTCGGTTATTCCGCTTATTAAGAATTTTAAGAGTATTAAGGGTTATTAAGCTAATTAAGCTGGTATCCTTTTTTTGGAAAGGAATGGATTCTCTCTCCGAAATTCTAGATGTCAAATTAATGAAAAGAACGATTATTTACAGCATTGGTCTTCTTATTATAGGTGCAATTGTGATTAATCATATAGAGTTTAGTAATAGTGCAAATAAGGTTGGTAATTATAAGGAAAGTTTATGGTGGTCATTTAATGCAATAGTTACTGGAGGTTTTGCAGATATATATAACCCAACAACTTCTGGTGGCATGGTACTAACAACTTTGCTAGTATTTGTTGGAATGATACTGATAAGTGTTTTTACTGCGACATTAACTTCAATGATGGTTGGAGATGATAGCAATAAAACCAGTGATAATATAAAATTATATGTAGAAAATAGACTTAAGGATATAGAAAAAAAAATAGATAGAATTAATAAAGAGGTCTCTAAATCTTAGAGTTATCTTAAGTTGAATATTAAAAGTTATTACAATTATTATTTAACATTGCATAAAAATCCAAAATGCAGATTGCTGCATTTTATAGGACAATGTGTTACTATCATATTTTTAGTACTGGTTATATATTATCAAAAATATATATTTTTATTTTTTACTCCATTTATAATTTATCCTTTTGCCTGGAGTGGGCATTATTTCTTTGAAAAAAATAAGCCTGCAGCGTTTACAAATCCATTATACGCCAAAATTTCTGATTGGCTAATGTTTAAAGATGTTTTGCTTGGTCGCATTAAAATTTGGTAGAATTGCATTTTAAATTATTTATATAATAATGTTTAAAGTCATATATAAATAGATTTAGATATTTGTTTATAATGTTAATTATGATAATGTGAAAAAAAATATTCGCAAGATTATCCATGTAGATATGGATGCATTTTATGCTTCGGTGGAGCAATTAGATGATTCAAACTTAAAAGGCAAGGCTATAGCAGTTGGAGGTGAAAGCAAAAGAGGTGTAGTAGCTGCTGCGTCATATGAAGCTCGTAAGTTTGGTGTAAGATCTGCAATGTCATCAGTTGTAGCAAAAAATATATGTAAAAACCTTATTTTTGTAAAACCTCGATTTCATAGATACAAAGAGATATCAAAACAAATTAGAAGCATTTTCTTTGAATATACAGATTTGGTAGAGCCATTATCGCTAGATGAGGCATTTTTGGATGTTACCGAAAATAAAAAAAATATTAATCTTGCAAGTACTGTAGCAAAAGAAATTCGAACCAAAATCAAAAGGAAAATTGGTTTAAACTCCTCTGCTGGTATATCAATTAATAAATTCATTGCTAAGGTTGCAACTGAAATAAATAAGCCAAATGGACAAAAGACAATTCATCCAAGTCAGGTAGATTCATTTATTGATTCATTAGAAATTGGAAAGTTTTTTGGAGTTGGTAAAGTAACTGCAAAAAAAATGAATAGCCTCGGTATTTTCACAGGAAAAGACTTAAGGAGATTTGATCAAGTAGATCTTTTGAAGCATTTTGGGAAGTCAGGAAAACACTATTTTGAAATAGTGAGAAGTATACAAGATAACCCGGTAAATCCAAATCGTGAAAGGAAGTCGGTTGGTGCTGAACAAACCTTCTCTAACGATTTAGATTCAGAAAATTTTATTTTAGAGAAGTTAAAGCAGATTTCTGAAGATCTTGAGAAAAGAATGAAAAAGAACTCAAATAAAGGTAAAACAATCACCGTTAAAATAAAATATGATGACTTTACCCAAGAAACTAGAAGTAAAACAATTGAAAGATACATTTCGAAAAAAGATGATTTTTTTCCAATAATTGAACAACTTATTTTTCATAAAAGTATAGACAAATCTGTAAGATTATTAGGAATATCTATTACCAATCTTTACAAAAAAGACGTTTTAGCTATAAAAGATTACAACTTACAACTTAAATTAGATTTTTAATTTTCTTAAAATTATAATCTTTTTTAAATACCTTTTAGCTTAAATAAATGAACTTCAGTATGAATCAAAAAAAATGAAAACTGATTATAAATTTTTAATTAAGGATGTTGATGACTTCCCTATTAAAGGAGTGAGTTTTAAAGATATTTCTCCGTTATTAGCATCCCCTCTTTTTAAAAATGTTGTACAAGAAATGGGAAACCTTGTTTTAAAGCCAGATTTTTGGGTTGGAGTAGAATCCAGAGGTTTTATTTTTGCTAGCGCTTTAGCTATTGAATTTGGAGGTGGAGTAGTCCTTTGTAGAAAACCTGGAAAGTTACCTGGAAAAATTATTTCCCAGTCTTATGATACCGAATATAGTAGTGACCAGTTATCTCTCCAAATTGGTACTGGATCTGTGGTAATTGTAGATGATGTTTTAGCTACAGGAGGAACTTTAGCAACTGTAGATAAATTATGTTTTTCTGCAGGATATAATGTCCAAAATCATTTGGTTTTAATCGATTTAAAATATGTACCGAGAAGTAACTACTATTTAGAAACAAAAATTAAAACATTAAAAAGCTTAATCAGTTATGAATAATCCTCTCGTAGTTTGCGCACTTAAAGATGAGTTTAGCATAAAAGGCTCAAACTATGACTTGCTTTATACAGGAGTAGGTAAAGTAAATGCTGCCATACATTTAACAGAATATTTACTCAAAAAAGGAAGACCAGAATACATCGTTAATTATGGTACAGCTGGTTCAAAAAAAGTAAAGGTAGGTAGCCTTGTTGATTGCACCAAATTTGTTCAAAGAGATATGGATGTATCTGGGCTTGGTTTTGAAAAATATGAAACTCCTTTTGAGGATGACATATCGAAAAAAATTGATTTTTCAGCTTTTGAAAATAATCCTTTAAATCAACTCCTAACTTGCGCTACAGGAGATAGTTTTATAGCCACTACTGGTGGCCATGTAGGAGATGTTGTTGATATGGAATCATACGCTCTGGCAAAGGTGTGTTTAAAATTTGATATTTCTTTTATTGCGTTCAAATATATATCAGATTCAGCAGATAAAGATGCAAGTATTGATTGGGTAGAAAACTTAAAGAAAGGGCAAAAATTGTTTAAAAAATCGGTCTTAGAAGTATGGAATCTTTTTTAGAGAATTTTTCTAAAAAATTATACCTTTTAGAATTCAATATATTGATTCAACTCGTCTTTAACTATAATATACTTATAAAATTATTTGTATAATAATTTATGAATAGAATGGAGTAAACCTATGCTTCAAGAAATTGTAAAGTTTTTTATTAATCCGGTTTTACAATTTTCCATACTTATACTATTTTTCATTAAACAAAAAAAGCCAGGTAAAGTCATCGTTGGTTTTATCTTCTATTTTTATTTATTAAGTATTCCTATAACAGGTATTCTGTTTTATTCTATTTGGAGTGTGGAGGATACTTATGATGAAGAAAAAATATATGATTGCGCAGTTATTCTTACTGGAGGAGTAGATAGTCAATGGTATTTGAAAAGGTTGATGAATAAAACAAGCAATTTTCAATCTCAAAATTATTTTATGTTCAATAATGCTGCAGAGAGATTTTTTAAAGGAATAGATTTAGTTATTTTGGGGAAAGTGAAAACCATTTATTATGGAAACTTTATACCGAAATCTGACTTGGGTTCATTTGATACAAGTGAATTAGTAAAACGTTTTGCATTTCAAAATGGAGTCCAAAAGAACCAATTTATTATATATGGGAATGAGGTAAAAAATACATTGGACGAGGCAACTCAATTCCAGATTTACACTGAGGAGACACAATTAAATAACATTCTATTAATCACTAGTCAATCTCACATGAGACGAGCAAATGGATTGTTTATGAAACAAGGTATTCATGCTGATTTGCTTTCGGTTCAAAACTCGGAGCCCTTAAAAAAAGAAATATTCAAATTAAATAATTTTATCCCGAGTATAAGAGGACTGAACTTCTCGAAAAGAAGTTTCTATGAATTATTTGGATTCGTTGGATATTTTCTTTTAGGAAAAATATAATTTTTTTCAAGACTTATCTATTCTTATTAATCGTATGTGTTTTTTAAAAATACTCATTTCATTATATTAAATATATGCTTCCAAATAATTTCGTTTTATTAGGCCATTTGATTTTTACTTCAATAATGACTGGGGTCATATGGGTAATTCAAATTGTTCATTATCCATCTTTTCATTTTATTGAAAAGGAATTGTATACTGCTTTTCAAAAGTTTCATATGAATAAGATCTCAATAATAGTAATCCCTATAATGTTAGCTGAATTAATAACTGGCATGATGTTATTTTTAGATAAGAGTTCCAAGAGTCCTTTTCTAATCGTATCTTTTGTAATACTTGTTTTAATATGGTTGATAACAGGAGTTTTTTTTTCAAAGGCTCACAATGAATTAATGACAGGTTATCAAGAATTGGTAGTTAATCAACTTGTTGTTATGAATTGGATTCGAACTTTATTGTGGACTCTTAGATTACTTTTGCTTACATGTTTTGTATATCTACATTTTAGTAGATAAAGTAAATTGAAAAAAATTAATGTATTTCTTTATGTTTTAAGTTTTAATAATTTTTAGAAATTTTAAGAATGTAATAGAGTAAGTTGAATTTTTTTGAAGCATTAAAATCAGTTTTAAAAAACGTACTTCAGTTTAAGGGAAGATCATCTAGATCAGAATACAATTATTGGATGGTTTTTTTATTTTTTATTTTTTTATTTGCTATGGAAATAGACCCTCCAAGTCCTCTATCATCTACCTCTTTTAATAATGGAGATATTGAAAATAAAGAATCAAATAATGGGGAAGCACCTTTTTTAGAACCATTTGAAAGTAGATTGTTTAGTTTTGTGTATTTTGTATTTCTATTGCCAACAATTTCAGTAACGGTCAGAAGATTTCACGACACTGGTAAGCCAGGCTGGTTTATTCTTTTACCTTTTACTATTATTGGTTTAGTTCCTTATCATTATTGGA
>NZHK01000006.1 GCA_002691285.1 Fidelibacterota bacterium
CAAAGTATTTGAAAAGAAAGTCCGAAGTTTTCTATCTCCACGATAATCAGTAGTTTTTAATATGGCACTCCCTAAAAAAATTATACCATTAATTATTTTCTTAGTATCCTTTAATCATTTAATGGCTGAATGTTCTGATCTTGATTCATTGCAATGTGTCCAATACGCTGAGTATTGCCATTGGGATCAAAATTTTGATCAGTGCCAAGAAATTGCTCTAGACACATTGAGTTTTAACTATGATTGTATTCCATATAATGACATTACTCCAATCCCCACAAGCACCACCGAATATGCTGAAATGTGTATTGATTATGTAGGGTTGCCTCCTAGTGTTGATTGTGGAGATGGCGTACCTATCCCTGTTTATGTTGATGGCATATCGATGAATGTTGATCAACCACAAGGAGAATGTGATCATCCAGATTTCAAGGGCGGTTGTTTCGTTGGTTCTAGAGTTGGAAGGGTGCAAGGTATGGATCTAGATGGTGAGCCTATGCCTGAAGTCATTTGGGTGTATTTTTGTCGTTCTGCTGGTCAGGAATATTTCAATGAATATGGCATTGTATCTGTACAAATGATAGGATATAATACAGAAACAGGAGCAACCTGTTTTTTCGAATCACCGGATGCTGTTGGTGATATGACTCAGTCAGAATATTTAGAATTTGATGAAAATGGTTTATTAGATGGAGAATTGCCTGGTTATGGTAATCCTTGGTTTGATGAGGCATGGCATTCACCTGCTGTTTCTCAAGCTAATTGTATATCATGTCATACAAGTGACCCTTTTGTTCATGATCCCTGGATCGATCAAGCTAAATTACCGAATGATCCCACTCAAACAGTGGTACCTAAATTGGAATCTCCAGATTTACTATATTTTGCGGTTGGAGGATATGGAAGCCAATGGGATAACAGGAGCATACATATTGAAGACAATCAATGTTTGAATTGTCATAGATCAAACATGATTCTCGCTTATGAAAATTTTGAAGCTTTAGGACATGTAATGATAAATGATTTTATGCCACCATATCAACCTGGAGCTTTATCTGAAGACTATAATGAACTGATTCAGTGCTGGATCAATGGACCAGAAAATGTAGAAGGATGTGATTGGATAATACCTCCTGGAGGAGATTGTGAAAGTCAGGTTCTTTCAATTCAAGATAGTCATATCATTAATAGTTTTTTGATTCAACAAAACTATCCAAATCCATTTAATCCCGTAACAAATATACTTTACAATCTACCAGAGGATGGATTTGTGAAAATTACGGTATTCGACATACTTGGAAATGTAATCAATCAGTTAGTAAATGAGGTTCAAAATTCTGGCTATAAAACAGTCAAATGGGATGCTACAAACAATAAAGGTCAGCCTGTATCAGCAGGAGTTTACTTATATAGCATAGAAGTTGGTGAATTAAGGCAGACTAAGAAAATGATATTATTAAAATAGAATTATTTTTATGTATCAAGCCCCACATTCGTGGGGTTTTTTGTTTGTGGGATGATGGGTAGATTTGGTTAAGGAGATTATTATGAATGGAAATATTAATGAATAAAAACTGTATAATTACTGGCGCAACTGATGGTTTAGGTAAACAAACTGCCATTGAATTAGCAAAGTTAGGATACAACATAGGCTTAGTTGGTAGAAATCAAGAAAAGGGTGATAAAGTTTTAGATGAAATAGCATCTGCAACCGGAAATCATTCCCTTAAATATTTTAAAGCAGATTTATCAATTATTAAAAACCTCGATAACTTGGCAAATGATATCAAGAGAGAATATGATTCAATTGATATTTTGATTAATAATGCTGGGGCATATTTTAGTCAATATAGTGAAACAAAAGAGCAACTTGAAATGACATTTGCATTAAATCATCTCAGTTACTTCCAATTAACAATGTTACTAATAGATGCAATAGAATTTGAAATACCAGGTAGAGTCATTAATGTTGCATCATCAGCCCATTTTGGAGCAAAACTCAATTTAAATGATATTCAAATGAAAAAAAAATATAAAGGCTGGACTGCTTACTGTAATTCAAAATTAATGAATATTCTTTTTACTTATGAAGTTCATAAACGATATAAAGATACAGGCATATCTTTTAATTCCCTTCATCCAGGGTTTGTAGATACGAGTTTTGGTGACAACAACAGAGGTTTAGGAAAAAATATTTTAAGCATTGGGAAAAAGTTAATCGCAATAAATGTATTCAAAGGTGCAAAGACTAGTGTCTATTTAGCTTCTTCTGATGAAGTGGAAAATGTAAGTGGGAAATTTTTTGATAAATCAAAGGCTGTTAAATCTTCAAAAATTTCTTATTCCGATTCAAATCAACATAAACTATGGTCGTACAGTGAAAATATTATAAATGACTTATGTTCATAGTTGAATTGTCACCACATTCGTGGGGTTTTTTGTTTGTATTAATCCTCATTCCCCGCAAAGTATTTGAAAAGAAAGTCCGAAGTTTTTTGTTTGTTGGATGATGGGTAGATTTAGATGTGGGAAAATATTTATCATCATTACTATTCATTGGATTGGCCTGGAGTCGAGATTTCAATCAAAAAGGTTACTTAAGAAATTTAGAAGCATCAATTTGCATGAGCCATTGTGGTGCATATTACCTTGAGGATGAATTAGGAAATTTTATTAACTATATATCTAATGATAATGACTCAATTAATTTTGATTACTTTTTAAATAGATTTATAGATATTGAAGGAGATTCAGTCTCTTGTACGGAATGTGTTGGCATTAGTGTAACAAGTATTGATATTTCCTATGATTGTATTTTACCAGTCGATTGTTTTGGTGACCCTTGTTCAATAAGTAATTGTTATTCTCATCCAAATGCTGAATGTATCCCAAATTATTGTGGAGGCTGTTGGTCAGATTATTTTTTAGATGGCAACTTAATGCAATGTGGAGTTCCTGAGGGATGTATAGATTTATCAGGTATTGATTTTGGTGTTTGTTTAATGGAATTAGGTATTGGTTGGACCAATAACCATTGTGAATATATTTCTGGTTGTGATTGGGTTGCAGATAGTGTTGATTACAGCGAAGCATTTTTTGATTCTATGGATGATTGTCAGGAAAGTTGTATTATTTTAAACAGTCCTGAATTTTCAATGTTGCCAATTTCACATAAGATTTTTAATAATTATCCCAATCCATTCAACCCTGTTACAACTTTAAGATACGACCTACCAGAAATTGCTATGGTCAACATCACCATATACGATGTGATGGGTAGAGTAGTGAATAATCTGGTCAGCAGCCAGCAAACTGCAGGCTATAAATCAGTACAATGGAACGCTACCAATATTCAAGGTCAGCCTGTATCAGCAGGAGTATATCTCTATAGCATAGAAGCAGGAGATTTCAGACAAACCAAGAAAATGATATTGCTTAAATAGATTTACCCTTTCTACAACATTAAGCCCCACATTCGTGGGATTTTTTGTTTGTGGGATGACGAAGACTTTATTCTTGCTTTTCAGGAGCATTTTCATCTGGTGTGTACTCCAATATATCCCCTGGCTGACAATTCAAAACTTTACAAATAGATTCTAGTGTTGAAAACCTTATCGCTTTTGCTTTACTCTTTTTTAGAATAGATAGATTAGACATTGTAATACCAACATTTTCAGAAAGTTCAGTTAGGCTCATTTTTCTTTTTGCCAGCATTACATCAAGATTTACAATGATATTGCTCATAATCAGATTGTCAGCTCACTTTCTTTTTTAATTCTCATGTCTTCAATTAAAATATGGGATAATACCCATATTACTATACCATTTAGCATTAACATAATAGGAGATAAAGAAAAACTACTTTCAATATTTACTAGATTATCAGCTATGTTTTTACCATTCAGAACAGGCTCATTTGAAAACGAAGTAGAAGTTGAAAAAATCATATCTGTAAAGATTTCAATTAAAAATAATGAAGTTCCTATTCCAAATAAAAAATAAGAAATATATTTTAGATTTTTTAATGTGTCTACTTCAAAGTATCTGCCTTGGTTTACTAATGATATAAAATTCTTCCAAAAATTTAAAATTGTTAAAGTAAATCCAATTATTGTTGTAGCAAGCAAGATTCCTATAAATCTTTTTCCAAGTGGTATTTGATTAAGGTTGCTATATTGGGAAGAGCTTTCACTTTCGTTTATAATTGTATCTATATTTATTGAGCCTTCAAAACTTCCACCAATCAATATGTAAAAAAGTATGCAAACAAAAATAATCGAAATAGCTGAGGCAAATATATATAAATATTTTGAAATGTTGTTAATAAGGCTAATGCCTTTGATATTATTCATTATAATAATTTTCCTTTAAATAATATTTTACTTTTATAATTATTGAAATTAAATTAATATTTATTGATAAACAATAAATTTTAAATGATAAACAGATATTAAGGATGAATATGAAACATATAAATATACTATTAACTATTGGTGTAATAGTCCTGGTTAATATTTCTTGTGCAACTCTTAATAGAGCACACGGAGAATTAAATTATAATAACCATATATCCAAGGGACAGGAATTACAGGATTTAAAAAAGGCATTGGATGATGGAGCAATCAATCAGGATGAATATGACTTAATGAAAGAAAAAATCATAAATGATAAATATGTTAAAGATTTAATTGAAAAATTTGATGATGAAGATGAAGACGGACAGAATCGAAAGGCAAGTTTTAATATTGAACTTTAGATTACCAATCAAGCCCCACATTCGTGGGGTTTTTTGTTTGTGGGATGATGGTTGCTAAATAATTTTTGTTTTATACATATACCCCTCCCATTATAAACCAAAATAAAGTCCATAAGCTATGAGAGTGCATTAATGGTAGTTTAATTAAAGTCCAATAAAGTCCGTTGATGCAAAACAAGAAAGTCCATAGAAAGTCCGCTATTTAAGATAAATCTTAATTTTATTGATTTCTTGTTCTTTCAGAATTTGAAGAGCTAATAATGCATTCAGATATGATTTTATTTGCCTTAATAGGAGTTAGATGCCTTATCTCATTCTTAGAGTAACCTAATAAACCAAGTTCTATCCTCATTTTTTGTGTAATCATAATCGGTATAGATGCAGTTTTTGATTTTCTTGGATTCTCTTTTAGGCTCCAATAACCTTGATTACCAAATAATTTTTCTTTGTAGAATCTCTTACCATCTTTTGATTTGAAAAATTTATTTATATGGTTAGCGCTAGTTTCACACCCTCTATTTCTTAACTCTACCATAATATCTACATTTTTCATTTCACCATGCTCTTTAAGAATCTTAATCACTTCTTGTGCCCATCTAGATAATTTGTAATTCACTTCTTTTCCTTTTTTAAGGGATTGTTCTTTTGATAATTGTCGATTTCTTTTTTCCCAGTCTTTTATATCATCTGGGTGAGTTAACTCATACCCATCTTCATCATAAAAACGAACTGAATTATCTTTTATTTTTATAATATTTTTATTTTTTGGCATAGGGGAATATGGGGCATCCCTTCTTGACCCTGCAAGATTTTGATAGTTATGTATGCAATTTACGTCATGAAATATTTGATAATTATTTAAGGTGATAATATGAAAAAAGAAAAAAAGTATACTGATGAATGGATGACTATTAGAGAAATTAAATTCTACACAAAATTATCCGAGTCTACCATTAGGCGATATATTCAAAGAGGAAATCTAAAAGTTTCAAATCAAACTGGAAGAATACTTGTGAAAAGATCAAAAGTAGATGAGTGGCTCAATGGATAAATTATACGATACTCCTATCAAAGCAATAAGAGAAAAATGCTTGGATTGTTCCTGTTGGCAACCTGGTGAAGTAAGACAGTGTACAGCAATTGATTGTCCAATCTACCCTTATCGTATGGGTACAAGACCAAGTGAAGAAACCTTGAAAACGCTTGAAGATTATTATTCAAAAAACCCTAAGCCTATTAAGGAGGTTTAACCAATGCGATACTATGTATGCCTTTTTAGTTTTATTAAAAAAATCCTTAGCCTACTAGGGGGTTTTGACCAATGATGCGTATTTCAGAAAAGCGTTTCTACTTCACATTTAATGAAAGATTCTTTTGGTCTAAAGCATTTCAGTCTCTTACCCCTTCAGCAATCAATTTAATGATGTGTTTTCAAACAGAATTAAGATGGAGTAAAGGGAAAAGAAGAAGCAAGAGAAATATTTTAAATAATGGAAATATATCCTTCAGTGAAGCAGAATATAGATTTAACAAATTGGGAGCATCTCAAACATATATAAATGCTCGCAATCAATTGATTAAAGTAGGGTTTATAAAAATTACTTATCATGGAGGTATGGCTAGAGGAGACATGAATAAATATAAATTATTGTGGGTGGATTGTGTCCCGCATGATGAAATGAGATGGAAACTCTACCCTTTAGAAGATTGGGAGCATGAAATTCCAAAAGTAAAAGATTATGCTGTTGGTAGGTCTACTAGGTTTAAAAAGATAAATAACACCCTAGATAGTGATACCCTTAATGGTACTAAATCCCCTAAAAGTTTAGACCCTTCTTTAAAAACCTCCCTAAATGATTAGGGTGTATATCATGATTTTCGTGTATTTAAGTCTCTACTTTGTTAGGGTATCTAAGTTATAAGCCATAGGTAGGATTATTTTATATGATGACTAAAGGCAGAGTGGACAACCGAGATGTTTGTTGGGGGTCTAAGGAGGAAAACCACTCTACCTCATCATCAAGTCTTCTATACTGCAAGACCAAGCATCACCTAAGATTAAGCATTGTAGAGCATCTTAACATTGACACCCATCACAAGAATTTTATATTGATTGGGAAGAGAAGAATTTTAGTATCAGAACAAGTGGGTCAATTTTTCCAGTCATAATCATGTATACAAAAATGGAAATAGCTATGAAGATAATAAACATGCCTAAACATCCAATGGCAAATAGTTTACTGATTTGGTTTATGGAGTATCTAATGAACTCGAAAAATATGGAAAGCCATTTAGACATAGGATGCCTGGATGATTAATTACTTATACATCGTATGCAAAACTAAGACCACATAAGGCTACAATAATTGCATATCCATAAGTACCGCCATCTATTGAGTTTTGTAGAGTCATTCCAAAAAGGATTGCAAACATGAGTATACCCATTAATCTCCATCTTGGCAACATCCTTCTTTTTTTAAACCAATCAATCATTAATTATTGGTCTCTAAAAAGTTTAAACCCAACAATACTAAATGTGATATTGAATATTGCTATAATACCAAGCCAATTTGTTTTTTCACCTTTTTTTGTTGGTTTACTAAAAAGTAATGGAAGCCCAACTTTAGTTCGTTCAATACCTTTTTCTTTTTTTAATTCTCCAGCCCATTTGTACCAATCTTTTTCATTATCAAAATCAACATTTGACTTTTCATATTCCCAATCTATTTCACTGGTATCCAACCATGTATGCACTGGACTAAATCCTAATCCAAAAACAGTTATCAGGAAGACCAAAACAGAACCAGTCCCAAACATAACTAATAATTTTTGTTTGTCATTCATAATTAAAATTAATAATTATCTTTCCTTCTTGTCAGAGTACCTATCCAGGCATGAAAGTTTTTTTTGTTTGTATCAGAATAATAATAATAAACAGCGACTAATATTATGCTTAATGGCATCGTAAAGACTAAAAACATTAGAAGAAGTACATTCGCAATGTCTTGTTCAGATTTATTTTTAAGTAATTTTGGTATCCCTGCTTCGCCTCTTTCATATTTTTCCCAATCCTTTAAAAATTGTTTTCTTTTTCCCCAACCAAGGTATAGGACTATAATAAATAAAATGATGGTATATGGTGATAATTCCATTCACTAACTTAAGATATTTAACAATAGGTTCTTGTAACACATATACTACAGGAGTAATTTATGAGTATGAGTGAAGTTAATAAAGGCGGAAGACCAAGAGAAGAACCCACTAATGTACGCAGTGTTAGATTGCCGAACAGGGTTTGGAAGTTGGTACAAAAGGCATCGAAAAGCAGTCGTTCAGTCAATGAATATATTCAAACACTAATTGAGAATGATTTGATTAAACGGAAAATGCTAAAGAAGTCAGAACGGAAAAAACTATCCTCTAAAACCTCTACGAAAAGGAGTCAGTAATGGCAAGTTTAAGACCTCGTAGGGGCAAGTATGTTGCTAGGATTAGATGGTATAATGAAGATGGAAAAAGAGTTGAAAAAAATGTACCATTGAGAACTAGAAAAAGAGTAGATGCAATAGAGAGATTTGCTGAAGTTGAAAAAGTTGAGTCTGATATTAAAAGGGGGATAGAATTTGATTTTCCTTGGCTGTCAGATTTAACAAAAACTAAAGTTAAACGCTTTACAATTCAAGAAGCAGTGGACAAGTGGATTGATAAAAGAATGAAGCATTTAGCAATTAAAACAATTGATTCAAATCAGTATAGTGTTGATTACATAGTAATGTATTTAGGTGGAAATCTTCCTTTAGAATCTATAACTACAAAACACATCGAAAGTTTTGTTGATTTTTTGGAAAATAAAGGATTAAGTAAGACAACGATTAATATCCATCTTCGTGCAATAAAGACTATGTTTAATCATTATCTAAAGGTTGAGATACTTAACAAAACACCTATTATCGACCAATTAGAAATTCGTTATTCAGATCCTATTTACATTACAGATTATGAGTTTCAAAGAATAATGGAATTAGATTGGTTAGATGATTTTCATAAACGTGTTTATCTTTTCTATCGTGAGACGGGAATGAGACTCAATGAACCTGCAATAGCTACTTTATCAGGTAATTGGGTTGATATACCAAATACATCCAAAGGGAAAAGACCTAGAAGTATAGAGTTAGATGCAACAATGAAATCAATCTTTTTAGAATTAAAAGATTGGTTACATAATGGCTATGGTTCAAAACTTGCAGATGCAGGGGATCATTTAAGCAAATATTTCAAAAAAGCAATTAGAGAAATAGGTGCAGATGATTCAAAACACTTCCACTCACTTCGTCATACTTATGCAGTCCGAAAGTTAATTCAAGGAGTATCAATCTATACTTTGAAATTACTTATGGGGCATAAATCTGTGACTACAACAGAAGTCTATTCTGAAATGAACCTCAAGCGTGTAGCCCAGGATTTTCCAACATTAGTTCAGAACTATCCAAAGAAGGTAAAATCTGTAGATGGGGACACACTTTTAGGGGACACAATATCATTGCCAATGACTTATATCTAATAATAATAGGTATTTACAAGCATTGTTCGCCTGCTTTGGGAGCAGGAGATCGGGAGTTCAAATCTCTCTACCCCGACACTCGAGAGTTACCAACTACCTCTCACAAAGCCCTCGGTAAACACTGAGGGCTTTCTTTTTCATCTTTAATCATAATTATTTATTCTTATTCAAAAAGTGGACACAGATTTGGTGGACACACTTCAAACGTAATCCATTAACTCAACGAAATTCCTAACCCTCAACCCAAAACGCAGGTGGGTGGGGTGCGTATGTATGAGGCACACACATTGTACTGCTATTTTTTGAGCTTTTAATTAAAGTATCTGTAAATGGCTAATAGAACAAAAATTATTATAAAGATAAGTTTTACATACAAAAAGGATTGTTTAACAGGTTTATTTAAATTTTCAAGTGAAGTTAGACAATAAAGTTATTGAAAATCCGTACCTTGTTAGAGATTCGTTAAGTACACAGTTATTATTATTCTTATTTATTATTTCAGGTAAACGAAAAGATGGAATAGTTATCACTACAAGAAAGGAGTTATCAGAATCAACTTACATTAGTGAATCTTCTATTCAAAGAAGGTTGAAAAAATTAGAAGACCTTGGCTTCATAATTCAAACCACATCAAACACTTTTAGGAAAATAGAAATTATAGATAATATCATTTCAAATGATAGAATTAATTATGGAGTTATAAGCAAAAAATGTAATATTTGTAAAAAGGTTAGTAAGCGGTTGATAAACATAAAAGATGTGGAAAATAATTTTAAACTTGATACTTGTTTTCTATATAAAAATAGAAAATACTTTCTACCTGGTATAGAAAAATTAAAAGAAAGAATATGGAAAAAATCAAAAAACCAAAACTATCGTTTTGAATTTGATATAACTGAAGATGATAGACTTGATGAGACAACCTACATAAGTAAAGGAAAGACAAAAAGAAAACCAATAGGACTTTCACTGCGTTATAATGTTTTAAAAAGAGATGGGTTTCAGTGTGTTTTATGCGGAGCATCTGGAAAAGAAGCCAAACTTGAGATAGACCATATTATCCCAATTTCAAAAGGTGGGACGCATAAAGAAAGTAATCTTCAAACTCTCTGTTTCCCCTGTAATAGAGGTAAGTCAAATAAAAATTTATAATATAATTTACAATGAGAGTGATTTCAAAGCGTAGCGGTAGCTTTTCAACACTCTCAAGTAGTGTATGGATTTATATATAAGTAGGTAAGTCTACGCATGAGTTTAAGCTGATACGTCCAGTATAATGTCCTTCAGTCCTTTTAACGCAGAAGGGACAAAAGGACAACTTCCTTCCCCCCCCTATGCCACCTTCTCAAAGTAGTAGGGGTAGTATTATATGCCACAGATAACTTTCCCCTATAAAAAGGATTTTATTCATGGGGTTTTCTGTTTTTGGGAAAATGAAAAATTATTTCACAAAAGAAGGATTATTTTCATCAGATTTTATCCAATCATTTACCCATATTGGCAACTTAGTCTTTGGTATTTTAAAATTAAAAATCTTAGAGGCTTTTTCAGATTTAATTAATTTACCATTTTTAATTACCCCTGTCCTTGCTAATAAAGTGGAAGTAATTTGATTTTTAACAATGAATTTGTGTAAGTAGTATGTCCATTTATCGTCCACATAAATGATTTTTGTTGTCATTTTAAATTTTTCACCAAATGGAATTCTATAACGATATTTCATTGAAGCCCCAGCAACGGTAAAATAGATTTTATTTTTTTTTGCTGTACTAAAAAAACCCGTCCTAAAGCCGTGATTAAATCTTCCTATATCTGCAAGAGTTTGGTAGCGACCATTATTTATTTCCAAATATGGGTCTATGTCTGAAATACCACATCTCATTGAAAGAGTCGTCTCATCTTCAATTTTTACCCTTTTATTAAATTTTGATGCAATATAAGCTTTTATCAGACTGAAAAATGGATAATTAAACATTTATTAAGGTTGATTTAAAATTTAAAGCATTTAATTATATTAGTATTAATATTACAAATAATATTTTTATTTTTCATTAAATATTAAATAAAATAAATATAATTAATAAAATGAAAATCATTCACTTTTTGAACTATAATTTGAATTGAACAGGTAATTTATATTTTACTGATATTGGATTCCCCTCAAGTTCTGCGGGTTCAAAGTGCATTATTTTTATAGCTGAAATCATTTCATAATCAAATGCTGGTCCAAGTGATTCGACTATTGAAATTTGAGATGTGGACCCATCTTCATTAACAATAAACTCCGCAATACTTTTACCCTCAATGTTGCTTGATTGCATTATTTTTGGATACTTGATTTCTATATTATTTTCAAGTTTTGGTTTTTTAATTGTCTTTGATGGTGATGCAGCTATAATAAAAGAACTGATTATGAATTTTAAAAGGATTATTTGGTTGTATTTCATTTTTCCCCTCGGTTGTTAATGATAATTTCTATTAGTTTTTTAACATTTCTTTTTTTTGTCAATAGTTGAACAAATATTCAAAAAGAATAATTAGAAGTAAGTTTGATACAAGTTTGTAATTTGTTTAACTATAGTTTGGTTGTCATTAGAAATTGTTATCTTTTGATTTGTTGGCATACTGCACAAAGGAATTGAAAAACATAAACCATATTCATTACTAGTAAAATGTGATATGCAACCTATCATATGTATGGCATTTTAGGAATGAACGTAAATTCTCATTACCCGCAAAGTATTTGAAAAGAAATTCCGAAGTTTTTTGTTTGTGAGATGATGGGTAGATTAATTTATTTAATTATTGCTAATTTATTCTACCTTAATTATTATTTACCTTTACTTAATTATTATTAATTATTCACCATTTACAAATGCGTAGATATATAGCTTTACTATTAATTTGAATTTTCAATTATAAAGGATATGAATTATGAGAAATTTAATTTTTATGTCTTTAATCCTAACTGTCTTTTTTGGATGCGAAGATGAAGAAGCCTCAAATGATACTTCAAACTTGAGTTTGGTAGGTAACTGGAATATCAACCTTGAAATTTTTGAAGGTAGTTCTGGATGTAATGGCTCTCCAAATCAATCTTTATCTGGAACATTAGTATTTACTGAGGCCACTATCACAACCTCAATGAATTATATGGGTTATAGTTATAACGCAAATTTTGACTATACGTTAAATTCCTCTAATAATGAAATTAGTATGTCAGTAGACAACTCCTTACAAACTTTCACAAATTGCTTCTCTGGTAACGATACTTATGGTGCTTGTTCGACCTGCGGTTTTTATGATTCTGAAGAGGACGCCCAAGGGGATTATGATTGCATAACTTGTCCAGAGGGATATGAAATTGATGTTTTTTTTGACGATTGTACTGGGTATTGCGTGCCAAATGGTACTGCACAGAATCCAATATCTTCCTCTGATTGTGTTTCGCCAAATGAGCCTCAGGTTGGAACCTTGGAATTAAACGAAAATAGTGCTACAATTGAGATTATGATGGGTGAAGGGGACGATTCTTATTGTGAGAGGTGGAATCTTACTAGGGCAGATTAAAATCAAAATACTATTTTACATCAAACCCCACATTCGTGGGGTTTTTTGTTTGTGGGATGATGAATATATTTGAATATGATTATTGATGTATTTCTTCCCCTATCATTGATATTTATTATGTTCACCCTAGGAATTGCACTTACATATAGGGATTTCACCAACTTATTTCACAATCCCAAAGCCTTTTTCATTGGCGTAGTTAATCAAATGGTAATATTGCCTATTGTAGCATTTGCTATCATTTTATCAATTGGAATAACAAAAGAACTTGCTGTTGGAATTATGATATTAGCATCTTGTCCTGGTGGAGTAACATCAAACATCATTACAAAGCTTGCCAAAGGAGATACAGCACTTTCAATTTCCTATACTGCGGTAATTAGTTTGCTAACAATCATAACTTTACCAATCGTAACTATTCTATCTATGAAATATTTTATGGGAACAGAAGCTCCCTCACTAAATATCCTATCATTGGGTTTGACTATGTTTTTTATTACGGCTATTCCAGTTGCTTTAGGGGTACTAGTTCGACAAAACAATAAACAGTTTGCAGACAGTTTTGAGAAAACAGGGATAAAGATTTCCATTGTTCTATTTATAATCATAATAATAGGAGCCCTGGCGAGCGAATGGCAGACCTTTGTAAATAATCTTTCTCAATTGGGACCAGCAATAATGCTATTAATTTTCTCCATGCTTTTGATCGGATATAAAAGTTCAAATTGGTTTAAAATGAACAGTAAACAGTCTTTAACTGTAGCAATTGAATCTGCAATACAAAATGGCACTGTTGGTATAACGATTGGCAATCTTATCATAAATCCAGAAACTGGATTATCCATTTTAAGCATACCTTCTGGTGTTTATGGTGTTTTAATGTATTTTATCTGCTTACCATCTATTTTTTGGTATGTCAAAAGAATTAATGCATAACCCAATTAAAATTACATTGAGTCCCATATTCGGTGAGTTTTTTATTTGTGGAATGATGGTTAGATTTGATAATGAATGAATCAATAAATATCTTCACCCAAAGATTCAACGATACAAAAATTGAAAGGGAGTATTTAGATTTTAAATGGCCACGAATTTGGCCTTATCTTAAAGCCTTTCTATTCTTTTCTTTGTTAATCAAAGCATTTGTTATGTTTGAGGACATAAAATTGCTTGGATTAAAAATGCCATACATATTTTATCACACCTTTGACATTATAGTATTTATTATTTTCATGTTCATACTATCAAACAATAATAAAAAGAAATACCACCAGATATATATGGGCTTATCTTGGATAGGATTTATGAATATTGGTTTCTGGACTTATTATTTTTCACCATTTGATTTTCCCCCAGGAGAAGGAGTTGTAATCACTTGTATAGTTCTTCCACTAACTATTTATCCTTTTCATTTATTGAACGGAGTTATTTCAGCATTATGCACATCAATCCCAGCTATGATAATGCTAATTCAAAAAGGAATGATGACCACTGATCAAATTACATATTTATTCATTATGCCTTTTATTTTTATTTTGTTTTCTAAAATTAGCTTCGAAAGTAGATCGAGAAAGGACTTTATCAAAAGTTTGAAGCTTGATTCGAACAGAAAATTAATGAGACAAACCTTAAAACGTTATTTTGGTGAAAATCTAACCGAGAAAATTCTGCACAATAAGGGAGACCTTAAAGGAGACAACAGATGGATTTCAATATCGTTTACTGATATATCATCATATTCTACGATTATTGAACACATGTCCCCAGAAATGGTTGTAAAGTTTTTAAATGAATATTTTTCTGCAATGCACGACGCTATAGATAAATATAAAGGTCAAATTGTAAACTATATTGGCGATTCAGTAATGGTAGTTTTTGGTGCTCCAAAAAAGGTAGAAGATCATGAAATAATGTCAGTTAAATGTGCTATTGAAATGAGAGAAAAATTAGAAAAATTGAACAAAATTTGGGATGAAACGGAGTTTTCAAGATTTTGGAAAAATCATGGTATTGAAAAAATCACTGCTCGCACTGGAATCCATACAGGAAGTGTAATTGCTGGAAACATTGGAAGTGATAGGATGTTGCAGTACAGTACTATTGGGGATACGGTCAATGTTGCTTCAAGATTAGAGCAAGCAAATAAAGATTTTGAATCTGATATTGCCTTTAGTCATGAGATCTATAATGCTTTAAATCAAAAATTACATTCAAAAGCTATTTTTCTTGGAGAAATAAAATTAAAAGGAAGAGAGAAAGCGACAAAAGTATATTCAATTTAGAGTATCCTTTAATAACAAACTTAGGCTAATTTTACAAAAATATTAACATAGGAGATGGTTTTTTACTTGTGGGATGATGGGTAGATTTAATCAATAAAATGGAGGATATAATTATGTTAAACACAACTACGCATAATATAGATGGAAAA
>NZHK01000007.1 GCA_002691285.1 Fidelibacterota bacterium
AGAATCTTTTCAAAGAGCAAGAAGAGGTAAGGGGCCATCTGTAGTAATATCAAATGTGGTTAGGTTGCTACCGCATTCTAGTTCAGATGATCAAAGAAAATATCGTTTAGAAAAAGCGCTTAAAGAAGATCTAAAAAAAGATCCTCTGAAAAAGCTAGAAGAAGAATGCTTAAAAGCAAAATTTATAGCAACTAAAGAATTTGAAAAAATAAGGAATACAGTCTCCTCTCAAATTGATATTGATGCAGAATGGGCAGAGGCACAACATCACCCTGATCCAGACACTGCTCTTGATCATATTTACAGTGATTCTCCTTTTCCTAAAGAAAAAGAGTATAAATCTATTTCAAAACAGATAGTTATTGTCGATGCTATTAATCATGCATTGCATGAAGAAATGACATTAAACGAAAAGATGGTTATTTATGGACAAGATATTGCAGATCCAAAAGGAGGAGTTTTTACAGCAACGAAAGGGCTATCAAAAAAATTTGGTAACAAAAGAGTCTTTAATTCTCCTTTAGCTGAGTCTTCTATTGTTGGTACAGCTGTAGGTATGGCGATCGCCGGTTTTAAGCCAGTAGTAGAAATTCAATTTGGAGATTATATATGGACTGCAATGATGCAGATACGTAACGAAGTTGTAACAATGCGTTATCGTTCCAATAATGATTGGGCTTGTCCTATGGTCATACGAGTTCCAGTTGGTGGATATATTCATGGTGCGCTTTGTCATAGCCAGTCTATTGATGGTTATTTTATTCATATGCCAGGTATTTATATTGTTTATCCTTCCAATGCTTTAGATGCCAAAGGTCTTTTAAAGATGGCTTGCAGAATGGATGATCCAGTTTTGTTTATGGAACATAAAGGTCTATACCGGCAAGGGTATGCTGCAACAGATGAACCAGACTCTGACTACATAATCCCTTTCGGGAAAGGTCGTTTAGTTTCTAATGGAAATTATTTAACATTAGTTACTTGGGGAGCTATGGTACAGAAGTCAGTAGAAGCCATACAAGAATTATTGTTAGAAAAAAATATTGTTGAGATAATCGATCTCAGAACGTTAAATCCAATTGATTTTGATATTTTAGAAGTCTCAATAAATAAAACAGGGAAGGTTCTTATTGTTCATGAAGATAATTTAACCAATGGACCAGGAGCTGAGATTTCTGCTATTATAAGTGAAAAGTTTTTTGAATACCTTGATGGCCCCATAAAAAGAGTTGCTGCGAAAGATTCACCGATTCCATTTAACTCGGTTCTTGAGGAAAAAATACTTCCGCAAACTAAAGATATATCAAATGCAATTGAAGAATTATTGGAGTATTAGATGATTATAGACGTAGTTATGCCTAAAATGGGAGAATCCATTACAGAAGGAACGATTTTAGAATGGAAAAAACAAGTTGGTGATTCGATAGCAATGGATGAAATTTTATTGGAGATTGGAACCGACAAAGTTGACTCTGAAATACCTTCTTCAGCTGAGGGTGTTATTGTGGAAATTTTAGCAAAACCAAATGATGTTATTGAAGTTGGAAAAGTAATTGCCAAAATTGATAGTGAAAAAGAATCTTCTAAATCAAATTATTTCATTGAAAAATCAAACGAATCTTTGAGCGTCGATCCACCAGAGATTGCAGAGCAAATTTCAACAGATCATCCTAAGTCTATTAACAATCAAAAAGATAAAAAGTTTTTTTCACCAGTGGTTATGAAAATAGTCAATAAACATCAAATTGCTTTAAGTGAATTAGAAAAAATTTCAGGGACAGGTCGTGGAGGACGCGTCACAAAAAAAGATATTTTACTTCATATCGATGAAAAAGAAAGATCAGAACCAATTAATTTAAAAAATGATTCTCATGATAAAGTTCAGAACAAAATGATGATAACGTCTAATGATGAAGAAATGTCACATATGAGACAGATGATCTCAAAACATATGGTTGATAGTCTGTCAACTTCAGCTCATGTGTACGTTATGACGGATGTTGATATGTCTAGAATTGTAGAATTTGTAAAATTAAATGAGGTCTCTTTTAAAAATCAGGAATCCTACAATTTAACGTATACTCCATTTGTGGTCCAGGCAACCGTACAAGCATTATTAGAATTTCCTAAAATGAATACTTCTATTGAAGACACTAAAATAAAATACCATAAAAATGTGAATATTGGTTTAGCTGTATCTATTGAACATGGTTTAATGGTACCATCTATATCACATTGTGAAGAAAAAAACTTTTTGGGTATTTGCCGTTCAGTAAATGATATTGCTAAAAGGGCAAGAGGAGGAAGAATTAACCCAGATGAGTTATCAGGTTCTACATTTAGTATCACAAATTTTGGTGTGTTTGGAGTAGCTCTAGGAACGCCAATTATTAATCAACCAAATGTTGGTATTTTGGGAGTAGGTGCTATCAAAAAAAAACCAGTAGTGGTTGAAGATGTAGATGGAGATGCAATTGGAATTAAACATATGATGATACTTTCTCTTGGATTTGATCATAGATTAATCGACGGAGCAGAAGGGTCAAAATTTATAAATAGTATAAAAAGAAATCTTGAGAAAGTGCCTTTGGAATTTAATTTTTAATGTCAACCGACCATGTATTAAAACTATATTCAAAAACGATTCAGTCGTCTTTTTTGCATTATGGGTTTTGGGATGATCCGGAAAACGTTGAACTTAGTACGTTATCTTTGCAAGATATAAAAAATGCTCAATATCGTTACATTGACCATTTAGCTTCTTTTATTCCATCGGGAACAAAAACTATTTTAGATGTTGGATGTGGAATAGGGGGAAATACTTCTTTCTTATTAAAAAAAGGATATTCATTAGAAGCATTATCGCCCGATAGTTATCAAAAATCTGTAATTAAGAAAAAATTTAACCGAGGCGTAGCTTTCCATCATTGTAAGTTTGAAGATTTTACACATAGAACTCTTTTTGATTTAATTTTGGAAAGTGAAAGCGTATGTTATATTGATATAGATAAAGGTTTTAAAAAAGCAAGAGAGGTCTTAAGAGATGGAGGATATGTCCTTGCATCAGACTACTTTGTTTTTTTTAAAGATCATTCAAATAGCTTACACTTTAAATCTTCTCACGATATGGATACATATCTTAATAGTGCTAAAGAAAATGGTTTTAACTTGATTAAGCAATATGATCAAACCGATAATACTATGTTAACGCTTGATTATGCTAATTACTTTATTGAACGATTTATAAATCCAACCATAGATTATGGGGTGTATTCAACCAATAAAAATTTTCCAAAAATTTCAAAGGTGATTGGTTTGTTTATTGCTAAAAAATGGCAAGAAAAAAAGAATCAACTAGATTTAATTAATAGTGACCTTTTTAGAAAATATAGAAAATATATGATTTATTTATTTCAGAAAGTTTAATGATTTCAAAGAATTTAAAAAGCCTTAAGCCAAAAATTCGTCTAAAGATAGCAAAGGGTTACAGGTATACAAATGATATTGTTCAAAGAAATAATCTTCATACTGTTTGCGAAGAAGCTAGATGTCCAAACATATATGAATGTTGGGATAGAGGAATAGGGACAATAATGATTTTAGGTGATATCTGTACTAGAGCATGTGGGTTTTGCGCTGTAAAAACCGGGAAACCAGTTTGGAATGATCCCTTAGAGCCATTTCGTACTGCTATGGCTGTGAAAAAAATGGGACTTAAACATGTAGTAATCACATCTGTAGATAGAGATGATATTAAACATGATTATGGAGCTACTATTTGGGCAGAGACTATCAATCAAATTCATCTAAATGTCCCAGGGTGTAATGTTGAAGTTCTAACCCCAGATTTCAAAGGAAATAAATTTGCACTATCAAAAGTTTTAAATGCTCAGCCTGAAATTTTCAGTCATAATGTTGAATGTATTGAGAGGATTAGTAAAAAAGTTCGTACCCAAGCTAATTGGAGTACAAGCATTGATGTGCTAAAATATTCTGTGGATAGTGGTTTAAAAACAAAAACTGGTATAATGGTTGGATTAGGAGAAACATTTGTGGAGGTTGTTGAAACTATGAAGCAGATAGTTGACACTGGTGTGTCTATTTTTACAATCGGGCAATACCTTCAGCCTACAAAAAATCATCTTCCTGTTGATCGTTATGTGGAAAAATCTGAATTTGAAGATTATAAAAAAATAGGTCTAGAAATGGGGTTCGATTTTGTGAAATCCGGCTCATTAGTAAGAAGCTCATATCAAGCCGATGAAATGGTTTAGGTTTTCTTTTGGGTTAAATGCTGTCAAAATGACATCTTTAACTCTTTTGTAAGACTTATCAACATGTATAGATAATTGGTATAATGATTGTGATAAAAGTAATATAAATTTTTATAAAGGTAAAAGATGTCTGAAAAGTTATCAGAAAAAGAAATAGAAGAATTTAAAAGTAAGAGCTCTGAAATTTATCCAGTAATGCCGCTAAGGAATACAGTTTTATTTCCTCAGCAGGTAATTCCTATATATATTGGAAGAAATAGAAGTTTAAAGCTAATTAATGATCTTGATTCTGATTCAAAATATATTGTAGTTGTAGCCCAAGAGGATGGATCTATTGAAGATCCAAAACCGGAAGATCTTTATTCATATGGTACGCTTGCCCAAGTGCTTAAAGTCTTTGATATGCCAGATAATAGTAAATCTGCTATTGTGCAGGGTATTTCAAGGGTCAAGATAATTAAATATCTTCAAAAAGATCCTTATTTTACTGTTTCTATAAGTTTATTAGAGGATGAAAAGTTGACGGATCCTTTGGAAGTGGATGCATTGACAAAAAACCTAAGACAATCATTTGAAGAATTAATGAAAGTTGCACCTAATTTAACAGAAGAACATTCTGGCATGCTTAAAAATATACAAAAGCCAAATAGGCTTACTGATCGAGCTATATCTGTTATTACTATTTCTAATCAAGAGAAACAAGATATATTAGAAGAATTAAATATCAAAACTAGGATTGAAAAGGCCCTTAATTTAATATCTAGAGAAATTCAAAGAATTAAGCTTGGTGAAGAAATACAATCAGAAGTTCATGACGAGATTACCAAAACCCAAAGAGAATATTATCTTCGTGAACAAATGAAGGCAATCAAAAAAGAACTTGGAGAGGATGAAGGCACAGTTGAATCAAAAGAGCTTGAAGACAAAATAAAATTAGCTAAAATGCCAGAAGCAGCAGAAAAAGTAGCGATGAAAGAGTTGGATAGATTAGCTAGAATTCCTACTCAATCTCCTGAGTATAACGTTTCTCGAACATATATTGAATGGTTGTCAGATATCCCTTGGAGTAATATGACGCAAGATAGAATTGATTTGAAAGAAGCTATGAAAATATTAGATGAAGATCATTTTGGATTAAATAAAGTAAAAGACAGGATTATTGAATATTTAGCGGTTAGAAATTTGAAGCAAAAGAAAGATCCTAAAGGTGTTTTAAGAGGACCTATTTTATGTTTTGGTGGACCACCTGGAGTTGGTAAGACTTCTCTTGGTAAGTCTATTGCAAGATCAATGGGAAGAGAATTTGTTCGTTTGTCTCTTGGTGGAGTCAGGGACGAAGCAGAAATTAGAGGGCACCGAAGGACTTATATTGGTGCTTTACCTGGAAGAGTTATTCAAAGTATAAAGAAAGCAGGCACCAATAACCCAGTTTTTATGCTTGATGAAATTGATAAGCTAGGGTCTGATTTTAGAGGTGATCCTTCTTCTGCTCTTTTAGAGGTCCTAGATCCTGAACAAAATCATTCATTTAGTGATCATTATTTAGAGGTTGATTTTGATTTAAGTAATGTAATGTTTATTGCTACTGCTAATTATCAAGATGCTATCCCGCCTGCCTTAAGGGATAGAATGGAAATTCTTGATTTTACAGGGTATATTGAAGATGAGAAAGTACAAATTGCAAAGAGACACATACTTCCTAAGCAAATTGAAGAAAATGGTCTTACAAAAAATGAAGTTTCTTTTGACATTAATTCTCTTAAAGAATTAATTAGATCATATACCAGAGAAGCAGGAGTTAGAAACCTTGAAAGAGAAGTCGCAAATGTGTTAAGAAAAGTAGCTAGAGATTTAGTTGAAGAAAATGATAATAAAATTAAAATCACAAAAAAGAAAGTAAGTGAATATTTAGGAGCTCCAAGGTTTCATTCTGAAATAGCTGAGCGTTCTACTAAAGCTGGAGTTGTTACCGGGCTTGCTTGGACTGCGGCTGGTGGAGACATCCTTTTTATCGAATCAACAAAGATGAAGGGGAAGGGCAGTTTAACTTTAACCGGTCAGCTTGGTGATGTTATGAAAGAATCCGCAACCGCTGCTCTAACTTTTGTTAGATCTCATGCTGAAGAATTTGGTGTTAAAGTTAACTTCAATCAAGAAAACGATATTCATATACATGTTCCTGCTGGAGCGATTCCAAAAGATGGGCCATCAGCTGGAGTTAGCATGGTTACGTCTTTAGTATCATTGCTTACTGATTTTCCTGTAAAAGAAAAAGTTGCAATGACTGGTGAAATTACTTTAAGGGGTAATGTTTTACCAATCGGTGGTGTAAAAGAAAAAGTGACCGCTGCACATAGATCAAATATTAAAGAAATTATTCTACCTGATCATAACAGGAAGGATTTAGAGGATGTTCCTAGTCATGTAGCCAAAGATTTAAAGTTCCATTTTGCAAAAGAAATCAAAGATGTGCTCAAGGTAGCGGTGCCCCAAGCTTTTAAAAAATAAAATAACATAAAAAATAAATAAAAGAATTATTTAATATATAGTATAAATATAAGGGGCGATTAGCTCAGTTGGTTAGAGCACTGCGTTTACACCGCAGGTGTCGGGAGTTCGAATCTCTCATCGCCCACTTTAAATCTCATAATTATATTTTGAGAATGTATTATCTTTGCTCTTATTCTCATTTTTATTATTTGCAGAAGAATAGATTTAAATAGTTTTTAACTTTTTTTTAATAATATATCAAATCAATTTTTTATTTTTTTGGTTTTTATAAAAAAATATTAATTAGTATTTCTTAATTTTTTCGTAGATTGTTAAAGTTACATTAAGATTTGCCACTTTGATATGAATGAAATATTTTATTTTTTTGAAAATATAACTAGTCAAACAAGAGTCTTCTTTTTAGTTGGTGGACTTTTTCTTTTTTTGACACTTGAGTTTGGAATACCTTTTTTCAAATCTCCTTATAATAAGTTAAATCATGCTAAAATAAATATAACCTTCACTTTAATTACACTAATAATAAATTTATTTGGTGCAATTGGAATATTAAAGTCGGTTGATCTTGTAAGGGCTTACAATTTTGGTTTATTGAATACTATTGAAATTCCCCTATGGTTATACGTGCTTATAGGAATAGCTTTAATGGATTTTATCGGAGCTTGGTTTATTCATTGGATTCAGCATAACGTAAGATGGATGTGGAAATTTCATATTATTCATCATAGTGATCCAAATGTTGATGTGACAAGTGGACTTAGACACCATCCTGGAGAAAATGTCTTCAGGTTGTTTTTTACTATTTTAGCTATTTTAATTTCGGGTGCAAATTTTGGTTTAGTTATGATTTATCAAACTGTTTCTGTATTCTTTGCTCATTTTTCCCATGCAAATATTCGTCTCCCAGCAAAAATTGAATATTTCATATCTTTTATTTTTGTTACTCCTAGATTTCACAGGATACATCATCATTTTATGCAACCTCATACAGATAGTAATTATGGAAATATTTTTTCCTTTTGGGATTATATCTTTCAAACAAAAAAAGATTTTAAAAATTCAAAGAACATTCAATATGGAGTTGATACGCATATGAATAAAGATGAAATATCGAGCGTGATAAATTTACTCACAATTCCATTTCAACCATATCGATCTCCACAAAAATGAATTGTTTGGTTTAATTATGTAAATATCGTTAAGGAAAGATTATTAAAAAATCAAAAAAAATTAATATTAAACGAATGTTTTCAAAAGTTTCTGAATATTGGACGCCTAAAATTTTAGCAGAAATGAATGATTATCAATTTAAAATTGCCAAAATTAAAGGTGAGTTTATCTGGCATAATCATAAAAAAACTGATGAGGCATTTATTATCATTGAGGGAAGTATGAAAATAGCTTTTAATGATAGAATAATAAATTTATCTGAGGGAGACCTTTATATTGTTCCAAAAGGAGTAGAGCATAAACCCTTTGCTGATAAAGAATGTAAAATAATGCTCATAGAGCTGAAAGGAACGCAAAATACAGGGGAAAAAACCCATAGACTTACTGTTGAGAATAATCAATGGATATAAAAATTTCACGTAAAAATTGAGGATCATAATGAGCGAGAAAAAACTAATGAAAAAGCAATATGAAAAAAAAATGCAAGAGTTACAAATTGAACTCGTTAGATTGCAAGATTGGGTAATTGATAAAGGGAAAAAGATAGCTATTATTTTTGAAGGCAGAGATGCTGCAGGAAAAGGTGGTGTAATAAAACGGATTACTGAGCATTTAAATCCTAGATATTGTAAAATTGTTGCTTTAGCAGCACCAACAGAACGAGAGAAGTCGCAATGGTATTTTCAAAGATATGTAGCTCATTTACCTGCAGCCGGTGAAATTGTAATTTTTGATCGAAGCTGGTACAATAGAGCTGGGGTGGAGCGCGTAATGGGATTTTGTTCAGAAAAACAATATATTAATTTTTTACAAACTTGTCCAGAATTTGAAAGGATGATAATTAGTTCAGGCATTCAATTAATAAAATACTGGTTCTCAGTGAGCCCTGAAGAACAAATGAAGAGATTTAATGCAAGAGCTGAAGACCCTACTAAGGGTTGGAAGTTAAGCCCTATGGATTTAGAATCTGTTAAACGATGGGATGATTACTCCAAAGCAAAGGACAATATGTTTGAGCATACCGATACTCAATTTTCACCATGGAACATGGTGGAATCAGACAACAAGAAAAAGGCCAGAATAAATTGTATAAATCATTTTTTAGAGCAAGTTAAATATGCTCCCATTAATATGCCAGAAGTTGTTATGCCAAACAGAGTACAGCGAAAGCATTATGAAAGGCCTCCAAGGTCAATATATAATTATGTGAAAGAAGTGTTATAATTTATTAACCTTGAAAAAATCTTGGGGCATAACTTTCTAATTCATGATTAAAAAAGTAAGATATGCCCCTTTTCCTACATACCAAGAGAGATTTTACATGCTCTCAATAAAGTATACGGTTAAATCTTTAGTACTTCCTATTCAAAATTTTTCAAAGGTGACCATAGTCACATTGGTAAAGGAAATAAATACTAATCCAAAAGTTCATCACAAATTAAAATAATGTTTTATAGACTAATCTTATCAAATTCTGATGCAAAAATAATTTTAGTTTTAATACCAAGGGTAGCTTCTATTTTTTTTGTTATTTTTCAAGTCTTGGGCATGGTGTCATATCCAGGAGGTACCATTCATGATTTATCAACTAATGGATATTTGTTTACATCAAATTTTTTTTCAGATATGGGTGCATATCAAGCAAGAAATGGAGAGCCAAACTATTTATCAATGATCTTTTTTTCCATATCTTTGATGCTGGTTGGAGGGACTTTTGCACTTTATTATTTAGTTTTACCAAAGGTTTTCGGGAATAATAATAGGAATTACTTTTTATCATGGATAGGAACAATTTTTGCTTTGGGTGGATCGATATGTTTAATAGGAACAGGCTTAACTCCTACCGATTTAGTTTTTGATCTTCATGTTTTTTTTGCAAATAATATATTTCATTGCTTCCTAATTACTTCTTTTTTTTATTCTATTGTTATTTTTGATACAGTTATTTTAGAAAAACGTTATGCGTTTGGATATGTAGTATTCTTTATTTCTATTTTATTATATGTGGGAGTTTTGCAATTTGGTCCTTCTGTAAGCACTGGAAAATCAGAATTAATATTTCAAGTAGTAGCCCAAAAATTAATAGTAATTATTTTTTTTCTAACAGTATTTCATCAAACATTTGGATTGAGTAAACTTCAAATTGACCAGTAATTTTCAAGAGATAACTGAACTGAAACAAAAAGATATTTTTTTGTTTTATTCACTGATGAATGAAGACAAAAGACTTTACCTTAAAGATATTTTATCTAAATCAACTTTAAAAAAGGAATATTCTCATAAAATAAATGGCAGGTGGGAAAATCAATATATAGATTTGGATTTGATCCCTGAAATAAAGCCTGTGTTTTTAATGGCATGTAAATTTGGGAAGTCAATAATTAACAAACCTTTAGTTATTCCCCATAAACAATTAGGGTTCCCCTATAATGAATTTTGGTTTAATATATCAAATTCTGGAGATAATACTGGTTGGCATGATCATAAAGAAAATGCGAAAATTTCGTGTGTCTACTACATAAGTGTTCCTAAAAAGTCTGGAAATATAATTTTTAGAAAAAAGAATAAAAATAAGTATGAAAAATGGTTTGTAAAACCACGAGATGGGATGACGATATTATTTCCATCAAAACTAGAACATTGTGTTGAAATAAATAAGAGTTGTGATACTAGAATATCATTATCATTTAACCTTTACACCTTACCAATTCAAGTTAACGAAACAAGAAATGTATATTCTTCAAAAAAATTCTATTCATAAATAATATAGTTTAATATATATATTTACTGTGGTTGGAATTAATAATTAGCAAGGAATGAATTCTAAATTAGATCGTTTAAAAATATTCGTTTATTTTGCATTTGTTCTGATTAAGACTGCCATCATAATTTTTTAAACCAAATATGAATGTATTAAAAAATTTAATGTTGAGTTTTGAATCATTTGCATATCATTAAAAAGTGACTTCATATGTTAGAGATAATTTTTTGAAACAATGCTAAAAAAAGAATAAGAAGATATGCGATTTTTTTTAAAAATTTATTTTCTGATATTTTACTTAATTATTTCTGTTACTAAAAATTTTGCACAGAATGTACCAAAATCTAATCCAGTTAGCACATATTCGATCGTGGCTTATGATGAACGCACTGGCCAGTTTGGAGTAGCTGTCCAGAGCCATTGGTTTTCAGTGGGTGCTTTAGTACCTTGGGCAAGAGCAGGTGTGGGTGCTGTTGCAACTCAATCCTTTGTTAAAGTAGAATATGGACCGGATGGTATAGCGCTTATGGAATCAGGCAAATCTGCAAAAGAGGCGTTAAATCAATTAATTTCTAAAGATAGCAGAAAGGCGGTAAGACAAGTGGCTATGATTGATAATAAAGGCAGTGTTGCAGCACATATAGGTGAAAATTGTATTTATGCTGCAGGGCATAAAACAGGTAAAAATTATTCTGTTCAAGCAAACTTGATGGAAAAAGAAACGGTCTGGGATGCTATGGCAAAAGCTTTTGAAAATGCCGAAGGAGACCTTGCAACAAGAATGATGACATCTTTGGAGGCTGCTGAAAATGAAGGAGGTGACATTCGCGGTAAGCAATCTGCTGCTATGTTGATCGTTACTGGTCAGCCGACAGGCCTACCCTGGGAAGACATAGTTATGGATATAAGAGTTGATGATAGTAGACATCCTCTCAAAGAATTAAAAAGATTAATCAGAATTCATACTGCTTATCAACATGCTAATAGAGGTGACCACTATCTTGAGATAAATGAAGTCAAAAAGGCTCTTAAAGAGTACGATTTAGCATCTGAATTATATCCAGAAAACCCTGAGCTTCCTTATTGGTCCGCTGTAACCTTGGTTGGATTAGGTAAATTAGATAAAGCTTTGCCAATTTTTTCAAAGGTTTTTAAAAAAGAGCCAAGGTTGAGAATAATGACTCCTCGGATTGTGGATGCAGGCTTATTGCCTAAAGATGAGTACATATTAAAATTAATAATGGAGGTAGATTAAAAATGATATACTTAAAGAATATATTTAAATATTTTTATATTATTCTAACTCCCATTATAAGCTTCTCAGATCCTGGAGATTTAGTGGAATATAATTTTCAAAATACATTCTCAATTTCAACTCTTAATATTTTTTTAAACGGTTTGGGTAATAATTCTACGAATGTAATGTATCCGATTTCTGTTTATGACATAAAATATGAATCCTTAGATCATAACGGAGCAGTAGATACACTTTCAGGGTTAATATCCTTCCCTCATTCTAATTTAGATGCCTTCCCAATTCTAACCTATAACCATGGAACTTTAATATTAGATAGTCAGGCACCGTCGAACACGGGTATGAGTGTTAATAATTATGAGGTTCTTTTTGTTGGATTGGGAACTACCCCCGCTGGTTTCATAACTGTTATGCCAGACTATGTAGGAATAGGGAACCCGCATAAGTATCATCCATATATGATTGCTGATCCCCACACACGATCTGTAGTAGACATTTTAAGAGCTACAAAAAAGCTATCTTTAATTTTAGAAGACACATTTCAATTTAATGATCAATTATTTCTAATTGGTTATTCAGACGGTGGTTATGCAACCTTAGCCTCTCAAAGAGGAATTGAAAACTTTCATAACCAAGAATTTAATATAACTGCATCTTTTCCAATGGCAGGTCCATATGATTTGTCAGGAACTATGGTGGATTATTTTTTATCTGGTCCAGAGTATTCTCAACCATACTATGTACCATATGTTTTGACAAGTCAACTTTGGTATTATCAAGGTTTAGAAGTTGACTTTAGTAGTTATTTTGAATCGTTTTGGGCAGACACTCTTCCAAGGTTATTTGATGGCGCACACTCTGGAGACTTTATTAATAATTTAATGCCAGAAAATCCATTAGATATTTTATTGGCAGAAGTTTTAGAAGAATTTGAAAATAACGAAGATCATTTCTTTCGACAAAAACTTGATTTAAATACATTATTAGATTGGGTGCCTCAAAATCCTATTCATTTTTTTCATGGAATGGGTGATGATATAGTTCCTTATGAAAATACTCAAATTGCGTATGATACATTTGTTGAACAAGGCGCGCAAGATATCAGTATAACTTTATATCCCGAATCATTTGGAGGACACGCTGAAGTTGCTGGCATTGCTCTAAGCGCAGGACTAGAGGCTATATTTGATTATCAAGTAATATCTTCAAAAGGTGATTTAAATGGAGACCAAATGTTAACTTTGGATGATTTAGATATATTATCTTCTGGCCTGCTTGGTGAAATAAATTTGACTTTGTTCCAGCAATGGGGTTCTGACATAGACTTTTCAAATAGTGTATCAATTTTTGATCTCATCTTATTATCAGATAGTATACAGTAAAAAATGAAAAAAATCCTTATAAGAATACTTATAGTCTCCTTTTTAGGATATCTGTTTTTTTACTATTTTCTCATTTGGTATACACATGTAGGATGATTTCTTCATTGAAAAAAATGATAGTAATGACTTTTTGGATGAGTATTGCAGCTGGGCTAATCATTGGATTAGATGCCATCTTCCAATTTCCAGATGAAGTAAGTGGCGTCGCCTATTTTATTTGTATTGGTATTGCGGCATCAGGTACACTGAATTATTATAAATGATTAGAAAAGCTACAGATATTTTTAGTGAATGGGCATCTATTGGAAAAGACGAAGGGATGCAAAGGAATCACTGGAATGCGGTCAAAAAAATGTTCCAAATACTTAACAAAGATCAATCTCAATCATTTTCATTTATTGATGCTGGATGTGGTAATGGATGGGCTGTAAGGGAAATGCTTAAAAATCCGTTATGTTTATACGCCATGGGTGTAGATGGTGCTTTAGGAATGATTGAAAGAGCAAAAAAATTGGATCCTAATGGAAATTATGTTTTTAAAGATTTGATGGAATGGGAGCCAAAAACACTTGTTGATATGGTTCATAGCATGGAAGTTATTTATTATTTTAATGATCCAAAAAAAATAATATCACACATGAAGGATAAATGGCTAAAGCCTAATGGAAAATTGATTATAGGGTTAGATTTTTATAAAGAAAATATGGATTGTCATAATTGGCCAAAAAAGTTAAATACAAAGATGACACTATTATCCATCAAAGAATGGATTCAACTTTTGAAAAATTGTGGTTTGGAAGATGTTAAAAGTTATCAGACAAACTCAAGTGATAGTTTTGAAGGAACACTTGTACTTTACGCAAAAAAATTAAATTAAGTGGAATTAAAATCTTCGTTATATAATTTATTTTTTTTTCTTGTGATGTTTATGTATGTTTTTTCATGTCAATATTCACAAAATAAAAATAAAACATCATCAAATAAAAAACAAAATATATCAAATAAAATGAAAAAGACAGAAGTAGAATGGAAAAGGTCTTTAACAGACCAAGAGTATAGAATCCTTAGGGAAAAGGGAACAGAACGAGCTTTTATAGGTAAATACGATGGCCATTTTGAAGAAGGTGTATATGAGTGTGCTGGATGTGGAAGTAAACTTTTTCAATCTGAAACAAAATATAGATCTGGATGTGGTTGGCCTGCATTTTATGATGCTATTCCAGGGGCAATTGAAGAACACGATGATAATACACTTGGGATGAGGCGCATAGAAATTACATGCAGTAAATGTGATGGACATTTAGGTCATGTGTTCAATGATGGTCCTAAGCCTACAGGTTTAAGATATTGTGTTAATTCGGTATCAATGGATTTTCAACCTGGTAAAAAATAAATGAATAAAGAGGTTGTTAAAGGATTTGATATAAATAAAGGTTCTAGTTTTATAACTAATGAAGATAATGAAGATTACTTTGTGGATGTAAGTGGATCATGTGAATATCAAAAATGTCGGTTAAAAAGTATTATAAAATGCAATTTTAGAACCAAAGGCGATAAGGATACTAATATGAGAATTAATTAAAAACATTTTTCATTTAATTCTTAAAGTATTCAAATACAAATATCTGTAAAAATTTTTTCCTGAATTAGCTTCTTCGCTTTAAGAGGTATTTTATGACCTCCCTTAAAAATATGGATGTCTGTTTTAAAACCTAAATCCACAAACAGTTTAAAAGCGATTGTACTTTCTTTAGCATTAATAATATTGTCTTTTTGTCCGTGCAGAAGAAGTATTTGAGTGCCCTTGCTCAAAATATTTTTAGACTCTTTGAAGTAACTTTTATTTTTGATAAAACCCGAAATAGGTATTACCCCACCTATAGAAAATTTTTGTCTAATCATAAATTCCATCGCAAGGCATGCACCTTGGGAGAAGCCAAGCATATAAATGTGTTTATGTTGGTAACCATCTTCAATCAAACTCTGAATTGTATGATTTAAAATATCAAAAGACTCCTCATATTCCCACATATTCTCATCATTTATCTTAAACCAACTAAAACCTTTTGGTTTTACACTGTAAGGCCCTTCAATAAAAATCCAAGTAGTTTCTGCAAATCGCCATTGCTTAGATAAAGACTTAAGTGAGTTAACGTTCCCAGTCCATCCGTGGATAGCTATGATTGCTCGTTTATTTGTTTTTATAGGTTGTATTTCAGTCACCTTATTTTATTTAAAAAGATTACAACAGCAACTTTCTACAATTTCTGCAAAATTAAAATTATCACCATTCATCTTGAAGCGTATACATTCCCCAATTTCTGCACTAATTGCAATATTATTTAATTTGGGAATATCTGTAAGGATTACTTCTTTATACAAAAAGCCATCAAGTAATCCATCTCCACAATCTATACAATCTGAATTATCTACTTGTGAAGCGCAATTTAAAAAGTAAAATAAAAAAAATTTCTTTAGTGTTTTCATACATTATCTAATGTTCGATTCAATTCGTACTCTTCCATTATTTTAATGAAGTCTCCAAGGTTTTTTGCTCTTAATAAGGGACTAATATTGATATTATTTTTGATTTTTATACTAGGTTGTTTACCGTAATCATGACCTGGATATATCCTTAAATCTTTTGACAAAATCAATAACCTTTCGTAAATAGAATGAAATAATTCTTTAATATTACTTCTTTGGCTTATTACTCGACCTGTTCTACCTACAAATAATGTGTCTCCAGTAAATAGAGTTGGTTTTAATAGATAACATATAGAATCAAAATAATGCCCAGGGGTGTATATAGATGTAAATGGCAGACGCCCTAATTTGAATTTTTGCTGGTGTTTAATAATTCTAAAATTTTTTATTTTATACATTAAGGCAGATTCTGAATGTCCATATATGATCATTTCCGGAAAAGTAGTAATATAATCATTAATATATCTGATATGGTCTGAATGAGTATGTGTAATTAGTAAAGCCATTGGGGGAATTGAAATTAAGGGCATAATTTGATTAATGGGAATAGCTGCGTCAATCAAGACATTAGACCCTGTATGGCTACAAGTAATTAAATATGTAAAGTTTTTATCATATCCACCCAAGAAAGGGCGAACTGAAAAATCTGTTTCAGGGTTCATTAATTTTAAGTTAGTTTGGTAAAAAATCTTTAATTTTTATCAACACAATACCAATAATAATTTACAAAAAGATCTTTTTTGCCATGAATAAAAAACAAATAGCATTGTATTTAATATTTGGGGGGGCCGCAATTATTTTGCTAACCTTTATATCTTCAATATTTTCATTCTTTGGTAACCATCCTTGGTTAGGTTTGGCTTTTGTCTCAATTGGTGTGGGTGTATTTTTATTAGCTTTTGATTAATTATTAATAAATAGGGATCTAAATGAAGTATCTTTTTTTTTCACTTTTTGTTTTTGCAATAGTAAGTTGTTCTAATGAACAATCTTCAAAGTCTATATCAAATTTGTCTTCATTTAAAGATTCAACAAGTTATGCCTTAGGGGCTGATTTGGGTGAAAACCTTAGGAGACAAAACGTTGATATAGATTATGATGTTTTCATGGCAGGGTTGACAGATGGTATGGAAACAGGCCTTATTAAGTTGGATCAGAAACAAAGAAGAGAAGTTATGGCAACGCTTCAGAAAAAATTAAGGGAAAAGGCTGATTCAGAAGGAATAAACAACTTGAAACTTGCTGACGAATTTTTAAAAAATAATAAAGAAAAAGAAAATATAAAAGAAACACCTACAGGATTACAGTACAGAATTATTAAGGAAGGAGAGGGGGCTAGTCCTAAAAGAGAAGATAGAGTTAAAGTACATTATGTTGGTAAATTAATGGATGGAACGGAGTTCGATAGCTCCATTAAGAGAGGTGAACCATCTGAATTTGGACTTATGCAAGTTATTAAAGGGTGGACTGAAGGACTGCAGTTGATGAGATTGGGTGCTAAATATGAATTCTTTATACATCCGAAAATTGCTTATGGTTCAAGACCAAGGCCAACCATACCTGCAAACAGTTTATTAATTTTTGAAGTAGAATTATTAGACATTATAAGTAAGTAATTAAATTGGCTATTTATGCTTATTTGTAAAGGAAAATGATTTAGGATTCATTACCAAAGTTAGTCATTATAGCAATCAATGAAGTTTGATTTGTTTAAATCAGAGGAATCTTTTGCAAAATATAGTCTTAGCATACATTTCGGTTATTTTTTTAACCTCCTGCAGTCCAGATATTCCTGAAGAGGGAAATTTTCTTAAGTGGTCAACAAATATTGAGATACCTTTAATTACAGATTTTATCACTCTTGAGAATCTTGCAGAAGATTCTCTTATTTCTATTGAAAATCTATCTAAGTACTTTCAAGATGGAAATATATCAGATTCTATTTTTGTATATCATAAGCAAATAAATATAGACAAGGTAGAGGTAGGTAATAAATTAGAGCTTGACCCTATATCAACTAGTTTCAGCCAAAATATCGATGATGTTTCAGTGGCATCTATTGAGAAAAATATTTCTTCAAAAATAGGGATGATGACATTAAATGACATTGATCCCACCAATACTGATCCTTTCATTTTTCGTGATATTTATCCCGAGGTAGATGAAGTCCCAAATGGTGCCATGGTTGCTATTCCATCCTTTGAAATTTTCCCAATCCTTAAATCTTTTAGCTTTGATGACTTTCAATCTGCCAATTTCTCCCAAGGATCTCTTGAGTTAACTATTGAAAATAGTATGGTCATTCCTATAGGTAGTCCAATAGTAATTCAACTCTTGCAAGTAACTTTAGATGATACGATTAATATACCTGGAGCTTCCTTACAATTTGATAACATTATTGATGCGAATAATGGCAGCTCAACTGGGATTATTGATTTAACAAATATTTCTCTCCCAGGTGAAATTCTTGTGAAAGTTTCTGGTAATTGTCAGGGAACTTCTGGAATAGAAATTTTTATTGATGAACAGGCAAAAAATTCTGGGTTTGTTGTTTCTATTG
>NZHK01000008.1 GCA_002691285.1 Fidelibacterota bacterium
AGATAAATTCTACTTCCTTCCAATTTAAAGCCATTTATATGCAAGAATTACATTCTGTAAACATCTATGGTACCGATATAACAGCTAAAAAGGTTATCGATAAATTTCCAGATAGCAACCCAAACCCTGTCATAAAGATTGATTACAGGGGAATGGTAAAATATTTCAACGTAGCCTCAACTTATATAATGAAAGTACTTGAGCTAGGCATAGAAGGTTTAATGCCTAAGCATATAATGGAAAAGATTTTAAACAATAAAATGAAATTTGAATTACCTATCGGTAAAAAAGTATATTTATTTCATACAATAAAAGTCTATGAGTTCAATTTTTTTATTATATATGGAACGGATATTACAGATACAAAAGATAAAGAACAGATATTGCAAAAATTGTCAAAATATTTTTCGCCTCAAGTATATAATTCAATTTTTTCTGGCCAATTAGATGTAACAATAAATACATCTAGAAAAGATTTAACGGTATTTTTTTCCGACATAAAAAGCTTTACGACTATAACTGAAAAACTAGAGCCTGAAGTTTTAACAAAACTTATTACAAGTTATTTAACCGCAATGACTGATATTGCTATTGAATATGGTGGGACAGTTGATAAATACATAGGTGATGCAATAATGATTTTCTTTGGTGATCCCAATTCAAACGGGAAAAAAAGGGATGCAGTAGCCTGTGTTTCCATGGCTTTAAAAATGAAAAAAGCATTAAGAACCCTAAGAAAAAGTTGGGAAGAAACAGGCCTCTCAGAATCTTTAGATGTACGAATGGGAATACATACTGATGTTTGTACAGTTGGGAATTTCGGTTCAAAAGATAGATTGGACTATACCGTACTCGGAAATGGTGTCAATCTAGCATCAAGACTAGAATCATCAGCAAGCTCAAATGAAATATTAATATCAGAAAACACCCATAATCTTGTAAAAAATGAAATTAAATGCAATTATTATGATACGATTCAAGTAAAAGGTAAATCACATCCTATAAAAGCTTTTCAGGTTATCAGAAAAGTTCAAAGCCAAAAAGCAAGTCAAAAAATAAATGCTGCTAGCGAAGGATTTTCATTATCAATTGATAAGAAGAGAATTAAAGACATAGATGAAGTTATATCAATTCTTGAAAATAGCATTGATAAGTTGACTGATTAAATTATTTACATCCACAGTTTCTTGTAAATTTATTTCATCAAAAACGTTTTTTTGTTGACAGAAATTTATTTGTCCTTTATGTGTAGAAGTAGAGATATGATGGGATTGTTTCACCATTTTTTTACATACCATTAAAAAGACCGAGCCTCTTTAAATATATAAGTTAGTTTATTTTATGTTTTGATATCCTACTTCTTATACGGCTTAAAGCTACATCAGTCACCCCTAAATACGAGGCAATCATTTTGAGAGGAATTTCATGAAGGAGTTTAGGATTTTCATTCAATAATTTTAAATATCTCCTCTCTGGATTTAATGTAAGTAATGATTCTAAGCGATTGGAGATATTTACAAAGCCAGTAAAGAGAAGATCGTTAGCTATTCCTTTAAGATTTGGAATACGATTATAGGCATTTTCAAGATTGTCTTTAGACATTAAGTGGCAACTAATATCAGTAACACAAATAATTGAGAATTTGGCAGGAATCTGCTTTTCAAAACTCTCCTGTTCAGTAAAAATATGTGGAGAGAAATAAAAATCACGAATGAACTTTTTAGTTTTTTGAATATAGACACTAGAAACAATGCCGAAGTTTAAAAATATTATATTTTCAGCCACTTGGCCCGCTTTTAAAATAGTATCTCCTTTCCGATATTTTTTTTTGTTTGTAAGATCCTCCAAAATAGAGAATTCAGATTCCTTCAAAGAAGAAAAAGGGGCAAATTTTTAAAACAGATCATAAATAAAGGCAACTCTTATATAATTAACGAAGGAGCTAAACATACTACTCAGGACTATTGATTCTAATTAATGATATACTCATGATTTTACTTTCTTAAAAAGACCGAGAACATATAAAAAGTGTTTAACTCTAAATTCAATACAAATTACTTAGACATCTTTACTACTACTTTTCCCTTAGCATGACCTTTGGAAAGATATTTAAGAGCTTGAATACTTTCCTCAAAGATATACGTTTTATCAATGATAGGTTTTATCATTTCTGATTCATATAATTCTGCTATTTTTTTAAGCTGAGTTCCATTGGGTGACATTAAAAGGAATCGATAAGAAGCGTCCAGTTTTGAAGCAGTATTGATAATCTTTTTAACTTTTAAGGATAATAGAAAACTTATAAACCAGTTTAACCTTAATTGTTTGGCTGTAAAATCATCCAGATCACCAGCAATAGATATAACGGCTTTAACACTTTAAATGAATTCAAGGTGTGTTCGATTCCAAGTGTATCAAAAACTACATCGAACTGTCTTCCTTGCTCCATAAAATTTTCTTTTGTGTAGTCAATTACTTTATCGGATCCTAATGTTTTTACCATAGCTACATTCTTAGCACTTGTTGTCGCAGTAACATATGCACCTAAGTGTTTGGCAAGTTGAATTGCTATTGTACCAACTCCACCAGATCCAGCATAAATTAGGACATTTTCTTGAGAAGATAATTGGGCTACATCTACAAGTGACTGATATGCAGTCAGCCCTGCTAACGGAATACTTGCTGCTTCGTTGAAACTAAGATTAAATGGCATTAAAGCAATATCTTTCTCATTCGAGACTACATATTCAGCCATTGTTCCAACTAAATTTTCATCAATTCTCGAAAAAACTTTATCACCTACCCTGAACCCTTTTACACTTTCCCCGATTTTTTCAACAATGCCGCTTACATCTCGGCCTATACCTTGTGGGAATTGTATTTTTCTTACAGCTTTAAAATCACCTCTTACAATCTTATAATCAAGTGGATTGAAGCTAGAAGCCTGAGTTCTTATTAATAGTTGATCGGGTTGAATTGCTGGTACAGGAATCTCTTGAAATTCTAAACTTTGCTCTAAGTCTCCATATTTTTTTATCATTAATGAAATCATTTTCAGTCCTTTTAATATAAAAAATTAATTGATTTTTTATATTATTAAGTATGTGGAGATGCTTTTGAAACATTAATTAACTATTGTTAATTAAAACAAATAATTCTCTACTTTTAAATACTTTTGCTATGTTCTAAATAAAAAAAGGAAACGTATCTATAAAACAATTTTATAAATCATATAGGACACTCTTTTTTTACCATTTTCAGTATCTTTCTGGCCTATTTCTTTAAATCCATATTTTTTATGGAAATTAATAGATGGTTTATTATATGGCAAAATATTCACCTCACAGGTTATACTTTCAACTTGTCCATAATATGTTTGAGCAAGATGGGTATAAAAATAAGAACCTATACCTCTATTTCTATACTTTTCATCTATCACAATCCTATCTACATAAATAAAAGAATTACACTTTTTATTTATCCAAATGTAGTTCTCGCTGGAGTAATCTTTCTCTGGCATTAATCCGATACAAAACCCAACAGGATGACTATTATCAAGGATAATTTTAAAATAGGAAGAATTTTTTAAAAAATAAGACATTCCCACCAAATTTATACTACTTACTTCTGGAAGAGATTTTTGGTTTAATGAAAGAAGAAAATCAAAATCAGATTTATCAACTGTCTTAATTTTGTAATTCATCTAAAAAACTAAGTAAATCAGAAACGTCTAATTATCTTTGGATTCTAGGATGCCAGTTAAATTCTGAAATACTTCTAAATCGAATTCAGGTAATATAGCTAGTAGATGGTCAAAGATATCAGATTGTATTGCCTCATAGTTAACCCAATTTGTATCATTTGAAAATACATAAATTTCAATTGGTAGACCGTCTGACTGCGGTGCTAACTGTCTTACTAAAAAGGTCATATCGTTATGAATTTTAGCATTATTCTGAAGGTAAAATTTTATATATGCTCTAAACGTTCCAACATTTGTTAAAGATCTTCGATTTACTACATCAGCCTCATCAATCTTTTTATCAATATTATGACCATTTATTTCTTTTAATTTTTCTTCCATATAATCTTTAAGTAAATAAATTGTTTTAAATTTTTCAATCATTGAATCAGAGCAGAACTTTATACTTTTCATATTAATTTTAATTGATCTCTTAATTCTTCTTCCACCACTTTCAGACATACCTCGCCAATTTTTAAAAGAGGAATTGATTAACTGGTTCGTTGGAACAACACATATTGTTTTATCCCAATTCTGAACTTTTACAGAATTAAGCGCAATATCTATCACGTTACCATCTGCCCCAAATTGAGGAGATTCAATCCAATCACCTATTTTAAAAAGATCGTTTGAACTAATTTGAACACTTGAAACTAAAGAAAGAATCGTATCCTTAAACACTAAGATCAAGACCGCTGTTAGCGCTCCAAGTCCACTAAGAAAATAAATTGGTGATTTACCTGCTATTAAGGCAGCAATAATAATAATTCCTACAGAATTTATAATTAGCTTTACAACTTGAGCATAGCTTTTAATATTAAGTTTCTCAGCAAACCTACTTTTTTTATATACATCATTAATTGCATTGATTAATGCATTCAAAGAAATAAGAATTATTAACGCAATTAAAGCAATAATAAATCTATCCACTGATTTAAAAAAAGGTACGACATCTCTAAGGCTATAGAGGAAGATCAAAGGTATTAAATAGGGAAGTTTATTAAAAACCTTTTGTTCTAAAAGGATGTCATCAAACTTAGTAGAGGTCCTACGAAAAATTTTAGCAATAGATCTTAAAATTATTTGATTTGTAACTAGAAATAATGTGTAAGCAAACAATATAGATATCAATAATATAATATATGGATTCTCTATATCTACATAATGCAAATTATCTATTAGTTTTTTCATCATTTTAATTATTACTTTTAAAAATGTTCCTTAGGCTTAAAAATCAAATTCAAAGCCATTATTTATTTGAAAATATGATTTCTTAGAATCGCCATGTGGATCGTTATCAAAACGATAGTTAATATTAACATTGATTCTAAAAGCGTTATTGACTTTGAATTGAAGTTCATTTTCCAACAATAATCTGAAATCATTTATGTCTTTAATTGAGGGTTGAAAATACAAAATATTATTGATATATATATCCTCGCTAATTTGATAAAGAATTGTAGAATAACTTGTTTGACGTAATAACAACTGTTCAAAATTTTGTTTTAGATCGTAAATTTCTTTCTCCTGCATAAACCCAATGCCTAAAAAAGATTTAATGGTTTCCATCTGAACTATATTTTTCCTTAATCCTGATCCAAACAATTTTCTATCTTTGATCAAAATAAAATCATTAAACCCAGCTTGAAAAAAAAGTTCAATATCTAAATTAGAATTAATACTTTTGGTAAATCTAAGATGGCCAAAACCTCGATTTAGAATGATGTCTCTTCCATCGCTATTGGATATAAATCCATTTTGATAATTCATTACTAAAAATGCATGTAGATTATTTTGTATATAAAAATTGGAACTGGCAGTGAACCGTATGTCAAAAATCTCACCTTTAGAGGTCTCATAACCAAAATCTAATTTGAGTTTATTAGTAAATGTTTTTTCAACATTTTCATCCCTCATCCATTCTGTATTTACCTGCGCAGTTGCATGCGAAATATGTAGAATCAAGAATAGGATAAAATTAAACGATATCAACTTCATGTTATATTATGAGATTTATTATGTAAAAAGGGACGAATATTACCAATCATATATCTTGAAGAATAACTAAAAATCAGCAGTTCCAAAAAAGGATTATTAAAAACTGATTATTTAAAAAATATTGCAAATATTTTGAAATGGAAAATCTACTTTTTATTTTATTATTACATAGACAATGTCCTATTTAGGTATTATAAACTAGATATTTTTGTTATGCTTTATCGTTTAATAAATGGAAAAACAATATGTTATATGGAAATTCAAAAAACACAACATTTACTCAATCCACATATAACTGCAATGCTGCGGTAGGCTTTTTTATGGCCTTGTTAATAAGGGAATTTTACCCTTCGGCTATTAAAACTGATTGGGAATGGTATATTGTGGGCATGGTAATTTTCTCAATACCAGGATTGATCGCATCGTATAAACAATTCAAATCGGGGTATTCTACTAAGCAAATTAAATTAGAAGAAAGACCATTTAGAGGATTCTATTAAATATTTTAAAACTAACATTTGGTAAAAACATAGAATACCGAAATCTTTTTTATTTCTTTAAAAAAACAATTAAAAATGTTATTGCAAAAATAATAAACAAAATTATTTGTCTTTTAATAAAGCCTTTGAATTCTTTTCTCATCCAATTTTATTCTTAACATTATAAGTAGTTGTATTTTACTTTACAATAAGCAATTTAATTTTAAAAAAGAATTTACTCGGGTAAAAAGAAAAGACTTCAGAATGTTTTTGATAACTTTATTAATTAGATTTGCTAACAGACTGATTAATGGTTAAAAAATAAAGACTATAATTTCTTTCCAAAAACAATTGATTCTTCCAGTTCTTTTAATTGCTGAAAACCTACCTTCTTATAAAAACCAATGGCATTTTGATTTTTTTTACCCACAACCAAATGGACTCCTTTAACGTTCAGATAATTTAATTGTTTTATAAAGACTGTAATCAATTTACTTCCATATCCTTTTTTCTGTGCAAGGGGTAAAATGTCGATATGTAAATGAGCGGGATAATCTTCAGTCCACTTAAATTGAGTTTGTTTACTATGTAGATATCGAAGAAAATTATTTTCTAGAGTATCATCCTCTTTGTTTGGAAGATGATAACGTTTTCGTAATTCAGGAAACCATTTTTTTTCACATATATCACTAAACATAATAGAATCACTAGTGCCTAGAACATAGCCGCAAGGTTTAGAATGAATGGTCAAAACAAAACAGAGGGAAGGTTCAAAAATCGCATACGGTGCTGCGAACAAATGTCCCACTAAATCTGGGTCATTGAGAAAGGGAGTAGCATCCTCACCATTAAACCCAGTAAGTAAGCAAATGCGATAGATTGAGCTTAAATCTGTGTTATGGTAAGGACGAATCTCAAATTCCATTATTTTTTCTTACTTAATGAATTAAGTAATCTGGCTTCAATTAAAAGAAGAAAATTTTTTAGCAAAAGTTTATATTTTTAAACAAAATACTTAAAGATTTCTTTCTAATTGCGATATAGAATCTAGAAAATGTTTAATCAAATTTTAACGAAAAAGATATTTGAAGACTCTTATAAAAATCTGTATCAAGAATAGATGCATCTGAGTTAAAAACACCAAGCAAGTCAATCTGCAAATTATTCATTGGATTAAAACCAAAACCATACGTGAAGACTGTAGAACTGATAGTAGTTTTATTTATTTCACTTGTTGATTCATAAATATCATCATCCATATATAGTTCTTGTGTTCCATCACTATACTCTTTTATCCAGGTAAAAGGTTCTGACTCATTTCTTTCTTTTGTATCCTTTATTGCTAAAGAAGACAATTGAAAAAGGGAACCAACCCTTAATGAAAATTGGTTTTGTTGTCCTAGTCTATATTCTAAACCAGTTGGAAGAATATATTTTGTTTCTGATACATCATGGTTTCTATCAGCTACTAGGGCATAATTTTCTGTAATTGTTTAATTATCCATTGCAGTGTCTGTAAATGCATTTACTAAAAGATTATTTATCTCTTCATTGTATAATGTTATTCTGCTTGTCTCATTATGACTTACAATAGCGCCGATTCCGAAGTGGACATCATCATTAATTGGAATATTCAAACTTGAGTTTAGAGCATATGAAGTTATACTCTTTGTTCCTTTATCTAATATTTCGGTACTATTATCGGTCTCAACTTCAATGTTTTCATCATAAAATGATACGTTATATCTAGATTCATTATTTAAGTAGTTCGATAGTATTGATGCATCATAATCAAATGTACCCAATCCCATAGAAAAACCTATTTTCCAAAACCCGTCATTTTTTCTCTCGTCTTGATAATTAAAGATATATTTTAATGAACCACCATAACCGATAGTACTGCCACCCTCCTCAGTTAAACTGAGATAGCTATCCGACTCTGAATAAAAATCCTCATAATCAAAAGAATCATTTAAAAAATATTCATATTGTCCTGAATACATGTTATTAATTTCAGATACATTATTATCAGAGGAAAAACTTGCATCTCCTCTCATTTCAAAATCTCCAATTTCAAACATTCCAGACACATCAATCCTTGAAAAATTAGACTTGTTTATTATTTGAAAATCTCCATTCTCGGTAAGTACAAAGTTGTTTTCTCCTATGTCCAATAAAAAGTTTGATAAGGATTTTTCAAATGTGGGATCGCCAATATTTGCCCCTAGTAAAACAGAATTCGCTGAACCTAGCGGAACAGAGGATGTATTTCCACTATTTTCAAAATCACCTACTGATAATTTAACACCCATTGAAAAAAACCAAAGTTCAAATGAATTATTCAAAATAAAAGAATAATCATCATATTTTGTAATATCTGACTTATTTTGACTATTTATTTGTCTTAAGTCAAATATTCCATCTCCATTAGAGTCATAAAAAGCATTGTACTCATTTGTAAGACTACCCGTTCCATAAGAATCATTATATCCATCTAGATCAGAATCTATTGAAATAGAATTAGGTATCTCAGATTTTTGAAACTTAATTAAAAATGAATGATGAATAAAATTCAAAAAAGGTCCTTCAGCTGAAATACCAAAAAGAAACTGATCATCTGAAAAATTACCAAATAATTTTTCCTCACCACTTGTTGCATTACTTAAATTTGTATAGACCCTTACTCCCTCAACAAACTGTAATTCGATGGGGTCATAAATTAAGTCTAGATCATCTGCTATTATATTGCCTAGAGCAAGTCCTCTATATGAGACCAAATTCTGCGAGTGTATCAATGAAGTAACATTTAATACAATTAAGAAGATCATTAAAAAAAATCTATTCATTTATTTTTAAGTTAACTTTAATTAGAAAATAACTGAATTATATAAACATTCTAATTTATTATTTTTTCACCAAAATTCCCGTTGAATGTTTTATTCCTACCCTTCCTTTTCGATATTGATTTCCATATAAATATATATATCTGGATTCTCCCTAATCTGTAATGCTTCAAATATCATTTTACTGACAATGTCTTCCACAGATTTATCACTTAAGTACTTTAGTTTTCTAAAATAATATTTGACAATAATAACAAGTCGTAAATATCTAAAGTTTCATCGAAATTTAGGTCAGCATTTTGGAATTGATTTTGAGACAACTGAGTAAAGTTTAAGATGTGAGAAAGTATCATAATCATATCTAAAGTTGAGATTATTCCATCATCGTTTATATCTCCAGGTAAATCCCTAAATAGATCAACATATTTAATTACTTCTCTTAAAGTTACTTTTGCTGCTTCTTGAGCAGTTTCCCAATCTATTAATCCTCCAACATGAACATGTCCGGCAGAGTATAATGGCAGATGCGCAGAATCCATTATTGCCTTATACCATACGCCATGATAGCCAGCAAATTCAGATAAAAAATTGCCTGCACCGCTCATATAATCAATATAAGGGTTAAGACCTAGATTAGCATATTGTATAGCATTAACAATTGAATCCATTGGCAAAGATGAATATCTTGCTGTATTGAATGGGACTAGAGAATCTGGAGGCGTTGGAGTTGGTTGATAAGGAGGTGTGTAATCAGGAACCCAATTTATTGAATTAAAATATTGCCATTCTAATTCCCAACTGTTGTCCATAAAACCACGACTAAATGTGATAATTGCAGCAGGATTTATAGTGTCCACTACATTCCACCAATCTTCAGAAAAATCTTGATAATCAACTTCAAAATCACCATTTCCTTGACCACAATTCATACAGTCAGGTGGTAGAAATGAAGGGAAATACGAAATAATATCATAACCACTCTCCTCCCAATTCTCTCCAATCCATCCCTCAGGATTTAAAAGTGGATTTGTACTGAATCGTCTTACAGCTTCATTGGATGGAGGCCAATATCCAGATAATAAAATTTTTAAATTAGGTGCTCGGTGCATATTCCTTTTGAAATCATTTTCAAGTGAAAACTTTTTTGATTTATCATAATTAATAATTTGGTCAACAGGAATGTTAGGAGATTCATAAGTTGGTATAGAAATTTCAACTAATACAGAATTGGATCTAATTTGTCCTGATGAAGACATGTTAGAAAATTCTAAAATATTTTTGGTATAGGGTCCTACATAAGCATCAATAGCCTCATTGATGAAAAAGAGTTCCATTCCATCAGAAATTTTTGACTTATTTAACAAAAAGTTAATAGCTAATTCTTTTTCAAAATTAACCCTTAGGAAATAATATTTACGGTCCAAATGAAAAAACGGCTGAATGCTATCAGATAAATCTTGTGGGAAATTACTAGGGACAAATGTTTGATATTCGTAAATGGATTCTAAGTCGAATTTATTGTACATAGGAATTCCATATGGAATTTGTTGAGATTTTAGAATCCCTATTATAAGGATTAGAATAATTTTTCTTATAAAATAACTTATCAACTAATTTTTATTAATTAAAAATTAAGCTTATATCAAGAATTACTTTAATAATACCATCTTTTTGGTAGCTTTAAACACTCCTGCCTGGATGGCATAGATGTACATACCTGCAGCAACTCTTTCACCCATATCATTCTTTGCATCCCAACCTATCGAATGATATCCAGCAGACTGTCTTTCATTCATTAAACTTCTTATGCTACGTCCCATAACATCAAATATTGTGACACTTACTACCGCATCTTCCGGAAGTCCGTACTTAATCTGGGTAGTAGGATTAAATGGGTTTGGATAGTTATTACGGAGCGAAAACACTGATGGAATATCATTTTCTACAAATCCTAGACTACTTTCATTACAGCTTCCAATTTCATAGGAATGAGGATCAGCGGAAGTATTTCCCTCCATGCCATTGTATGAATAAGTGTAGTAAAATTGTATCACCTCTCCTTCACTAGCATTAATAGTAAATGGCACATTTGGAGTAACAAAATATCCTGGCGGAGTGCCAGAAGTACTATAATATAAAATACATGTTGGATCCCCCACATGGCTCGCACTTGGAATAAAAGTGAGAGTCGGATTGTTTAAATCATCAGAAAATTGATAGGTGTAGTGACCATTATCAGGACCACCAGTACACTGAGGTGCATCTAAGACTTCAAAAGTGTAAGAATTTGATGTTGAAATCAATCCATCATTATCTATGGCATTAACGTAAATAGTATGAGACCCGATAGAAATATTTTCCCATATAAAGCTGTAAGGATCACTTGCATCAGTACCTAAAAGGATATTATCTCCATAAAACTCTACAAACTCTACGTAACCATCTAAATCGCTCGCAGAAGCACTAATCTCCAAAGGGTTACCAAAATAATAAGAGGTATTTAATAATGAAGTATTTAGTGTGACTACTGGAGCAAAATCTGAAGTTTCAGAAACAAAAACTAAAGTATAGTCTATCGATGAATAATTTCCATCATCTAAGGTTAATTTAAACTTATATACGCCTTGAATTAAATCTAAAATTTCAGTCTGAACATTATTTGCATTAGAAAAAGAAACACTGGTTGGACCATAGATTTGCTCCCACAAGTAATTTAAAACATCTGAATCATTATCATAGCTTAATGAACCATCGAGAGTTGTACTAGTTGATGGACTAAGCACTATTATGTCTTCACCAGCATTAGCAAAAGGTGGGTTATAATCCAATTCTCTATTAAAAGTAAATGTCATTCTACCAAGATTAAATCCACCTTCAACAAAAACAAGGCGCATAGTATGCTCTCCTGCCATCAGTTCAATGTCTGAAACTGATTCACTTAACCAAGTATACCAATCTCCTGTATTGCCCACATATAAATTATCACTTACCTGAGTTCCATTGATCTCTAAAAAAAAGGGTCCTCCCCCATTCGGAATATCCGATGCATAACGATAAGTCAAATCGTAATATCCAGGTTCTTCAACGCTTAGAGTATATTCTACCCATTCTCCACTTTCAATCCAACCCAGAGTTGGACCTTCAGATTCTCCATTATATTCCACATCAACATACTCATCCATTCTATAGGTTCCATTATTGGATACCGTGTTATCAAAATAGGATACATTTTGTCCAACACCACCTTGATAATAATCAAATTTTCCTGGCTCAATGATTCCAGGAATACTAACTATATTATCTTCATAGGGAAGTTGTTCGCCTACCT
>NZHK01000009.1 GCA_002691285.1 Fidelibacterota bacterium
AAGCCATTGCCTCAGCAAAACCACGAGAACTTTGAACCATTGTAATAGCCGCTGTTAATGTTGTTTTACCATGATCAACATGACCAATCGTTCCAATATTGACATGCGGCTTATTTCTTTCAAATTTTTCTTTAGCCATTATTTATCTCCTTTAAGTAAGACTATCATTTTTTTCAATTTTACGAGCCTACGACCGGATTTGAACCGGTGACCTCTTCCTTACCAAGGAAGTGCTCTACCTACTGAGCTACGCAGGCAGCTCGAGCGAGTGATCGGGATCGAACCGACATCACCAGCTTGGAAGGCTGGGGTTCTACCATTGAACTACACTCGCGAACGGTGGGGAGAGAAGGATTCGAACCTCCGAAGGCATACGCCGGCAGATTTACAGTCTGCTCCCTTTGGCCGCTCGGGCATCTCCCCCGAAATCATAATTTTTCAAAAACCAAAACACCGAGCCACCGAGAGGACTCGAACCTCCGACCGACTGATTACAAATCAGTTGCTCTACCAACTGAGCTACGGTGGCATAATGCAAAATAAAATTACAACCTACCTTATTTTTAAAAAAACTATATTTAAAAGTGAAGGAAATTTTATTTGTGCAAAGCCTCATAATTTATAAAAAAAAATAATTTTAAACCAATATATAATTTATTTTATTTTAATCTTACTTCCTCTTTATCTCTTGACCTTTTTTTGTATCTTGGACAATCCATCCATGTTTTAAAATTTGATCTCTAATAAGATCCGATTGAATCCAATCTTTGTTTTTTCTTGCTTCATCTCTTTTCACTAGCAGAGCTTTAATTTCTGAATCAATTTCAAATGAATCATGCTTTATAAACTTAAAAATTGAATCAAATACACAAGTAAAATTCCATGCAGCTCTAATATTGTATCTTTCATTTTTTTCACCATAGAAATTCCTTTTTGTACTTTTCATCCATCCAAAAAATATTGCTATAGCCCCAGAGGTATCTAAGTCATTATTCAAACATTTCTTAAACTTTTCATATGCTTCCGGCAATTCATTTCCATGCATTTCATCTGCTCCCATTTTCTTTAGTAACAAATGAAAATCAGTTATCCTATTAATTATTTTATCGCTTTCATGCTTCTTCGCCAAAGAAAAAGATATTTTTGTTCTATAATGCCCTGATAGCAACTGATATCTAATTGATTGTGGAGAAAAACCTTTTTCTTTTAAATCTTTTAACGTAAAAAAGTTCATCTTTGATTTGGACATTTTTTCTCCATCAACCATTAAATGCTCTGAATGAACCCAATAATTAACAAAATTTTTTCCATTTGCACCAACTGACTGAGCCAATTCATTCTCATGATGTGGAAAAATATTATCAACTCCTCCACAATGAATATCAAAATGATTTCCTAATATTTTAGTACTCATAGCTGAACATTCAATATGCCACCCAGGGCGGCCTTGCCCCCAAGGAGAATCCCAAAAAACATTGCCATCATTTTTCTTTCTTGCCTTCCATAGAGCAAAGTCTCTAGGAGAATTGGAATTATATTCATCTTGCAATCCTTTTAAATTAGTTTTTTGATCTTTTGTTAATTTTAGATTTGCAAGTTTCCCATAATTTTTGAAAGACGAAATATCAAAATAAATGCTCTTATCTTCTCCAACATAAGCCATTTTATTCCTTATCAAATTATTGATCATTGATATCATGTCAGAAATATAGTCTGTTGCTTTTGGAAAATAATCTGCAGGGTGAATATCAAGCCATGAGATATCAGACATAAACTCAGAAATGTATTTATCAGTGATTTTTTCTAAATCTAGCTTTAATCTTATTGACTTTTTAATGGTTTTATCATCGACATCAGTGATATTCATGACGTGAGTAACATCATACCCTAAATGCAACAACCAACGTTTCAATAAATCTTCAAAAATAAATGTTCTAAAGTTTCCTATATGAGAAAAATCATAAACTGTGGGACCACAGGTATACAATGAAACTTTTCCATTTTTAATGGGTTTAAAAACCTCTTTTTTCTTTGCCAGTGTATTATAAATAAAAAATTCCATTTATATACTAAGATTAACTATTTTTGAAATTAAAGATTCAAAACTTATTCCGACTGAGGCTAGCGACTTTGGCAACAAGCTTGTTGACGTCATACCTGGCAAAGTATTTATCTCTAGAAAGTAAGGAGTCCCATTTTTATCAATCAAATAATCTATCCTAGCATACACATTGCAACCAAACTCATTAAACAACAATTGTGTATTTTCCTTAATTAAATTTGTTATACCATCATCAAGGTTTGCAGGACAAAAGTATTTAGTCATGCCTGGGGTGTATTTGCACTCAAAATCATACAAATCATGGGAGGGAACTATTTCAAGAATTGGGTATACTGATTCCCCTAATATCGGGACAGTAACCTCACGTCCCTTTATATATTCTTCTGCAATAACATCTTCACCATATTGGAAAGCTGTCTTTATTGCTAAGGGAAGCTCCTTTTTGTTATTGACAACTGTTAAGCCAAATGTACTTCCCTGATTATTTGGTTTAACAACAAATGGGAATTGCAACTTTATTTTTTCATTTAAGCTGCTCAAAAGTTGCCATTTTGGTGTACGAACACCCAGAACTTTCGCAAAATCTTTACTTCTAGCCTTATCCATGCAGAGGGCTGATGATGTTGCACCAGAACCAGTATATTTAAGATTGTTATTATCCATCCATTGTTGAATTTTCCCATCTTCTCCTTTGCCACCATGTAATGCATTAAATACCAAGTCTTTTTCTAAAAATTTCCCTAAAAACTTTTTATAATCGTCTTTGATTAATATTTTTTCTGCATGGTAACCTAATTTTTTCAAAGCTTTTAGAACTTCATTCCCTGTTGATAAAGAGACAACTCTCTCCTCGCTATCACCTCCCATTAGAACCCCAATCTTTAACGACATAACTGTCTAAATCCCTCATAAATGTTATCTGCAAAATATGTTATACATTTGCTGTCCTGAAAATTTTTTAACGTTTCTTTCCCTTTCCCAGTAAGAACAAGCATTGTTTCCATACCTAGATTTTTTCCTGCTTCCATATCAATAATTGAATCTCCAACCATTAGACATTTAGAAAGCTTGATATTGTATTCTTTTTTTGCTTCTAAAAACATACCCGAACCGGGTTTACGTCTTATAGATGCATTATTTGGATGATCAAAACACATATATATATCCAACAAAGAAATATTATTTGCACTAAACTCTTTCTTAATGAAATCATTGATGATGTTTAAATTTTTTATTGGAATTAATCCTCTTGCCACACCAGACTGATTAGTAACAATGCAAAATCGATTATTATTTTTGCACATCATTTTTAAAGCAGGGAGAGTAAAATCATAAAAATTATAATCTAAAATATTATTAATGTAACCTGGATCTGGATTAAGAGTACCATCTCTATCCAAAAATATGCAATCAAATTTCTTCATTAATCACCTTATTTTTCTTTACTTCTTTCAAACTTACATTACTAATGAGGAAGTATATAGAACCAATTACTAATAGTGGAAAATATGATATTGCATGTGAAATGATTGCATAACTTAATGCTTTAGGTGCAGATATTTGGAAAACACCCTCCAAAGCGTATCTTACCCCGGAATGCAAAGTACCTGCTGCTCCAGGAAGAGAAGGAATACCAATAATAAAACTACTGATAACAGTAAGCACACCAACTTCAACATACCCCAATGAAATTTTGCAGGCATCAAGCACTATTATTCCTATGTAAAAATACATGCCCCAAATAAATAAGCTGAGGAACACAATCATGAAAATATTTTTATTTTTAAAAATAACAACAACACCTTCAAATAATTTTTGAATTTGTGAGATTGCCTTTTTACTATAGCGATTATGAAAAATCTTGAATTGAGAAATCTTCTCTAAAAAATCCAGTTTATAAACAATAACAATAATTGCTACAAAAACAACGACTATTGAACTTGAAAGAAAAAGAGCTATCTTAATTTTTTCATCATTTAAAGGAAATAATGGAATAACAATCAAACAGATTAATAATACCATCAGCAAGTCCAGCACTCTCTCTGTAATTACAGTCCCAAATGCTTGCGGAACAGTAATTTTATGCTCTTTTGCAAGTACAAAAGCCTTAAGAAACTCTCCTAGTCTAAAAAATAAGATACCATTACCGAAATATCCTATCATTGTTGCACTTAAGACATGGTGAAAGGACATAGATTCAAATGGTTCTACTAGCAACTTCCATCTAAGAGCACGTGGTAAACAACTGGCAATAAGTAATGCAATAGCAGTACAAACCTTATAAATATTGACATTGGAAAGATTATAACTCAAAGATTCAAAATCTTGTCCAGAAAATGCGAAGTATAAGCAAAATAAACTAACAATTAACGTTAGGAGTAATTTAAAATTTTTATTCAATTAGATTTATCACTTCATAGTCTAAAATATCATATTGAGGAAGATTAATTTCCGCTCTATTAGAGATTGATTTTATATCAATATGTATTTTTAAGTCCTCATCTTGAATAAAAGTAACTTTTTCTGGTGATCCATCTTGCTGACTAATCCATATAGATCCTTTTATCCCCCACAGCTCAATATTAAAAAGGATTCTGATTTTATTATTATCAATGATTTCATCATCTATATGAATACTATTATTATTGCCAGTCAAAATATCGAAGATTGTTACATCATTTTTATTTATAGAATCGTAGACAACCTGTTTATTAGGCTTATTAATAGTCGTTATTAATCCATCTTTATATTCTATAAATTGTTTTTCATTATCAAAAATATACATTTTATCTTTTATATAAAGGACTCCTGAAGAACCCACCTCTTCTCCGAAAAAGCTTTGAAAATAATCAACCCGAATCACACATCCCATTGGGGATTGAACATATTTTTGAAATTTTTCATAGGCCGAATTTTGTGAGAATAAAACTTTGGCAAAAACCAAAAAGATAAAATATTGCATTATAAATAGTTTATGTTTCTTTTATGATCTCTAGGTATGTTTCATCAACTAATACTTCTCTAGCTTTGCTACCCGTGAAAGGCCCAACCACGGCTGCTTTTTCCATCTCATCAATTAAGCGAGCAGCACGGGAATAACCGATTTTAAGGCGTCTTTGTAGAAGAGATATCGAACCTTGCTGATGAGTTATCACAAGCGCAACAGCTTCCTGAAATAATTCATCTATATCTTTATAATCTTCATTGGATCCAAATTCGGAAGTTTGAGATTCTCTAACACTTGGTAATATTAATTCTTCTGGTTTTGTTTGATCTGAAACATGATCCATTAGAGCTTCAATCTCTTCCAAGGATAAAAAAGCATTATGCATTCTGAAAACATCCGAACTCCCGGTTCCAAGGTGAAGCATATCTCCCCTACCAATTAGCTTGTCAGCACCTGGCTGATCTATTATGGTCCTTGAATCAATTTTGCTAGCTACTTGAAAAGCTATTCTTGATGGGAAGTTAGCTTTAATAACCCCAGTGATTACATCAACAGAAGGACGCTGAGTAGCAATTACTAAATGTATTCCGACTGCTCTGGCTAATTGAGCTAAACGTGCAATTGGAGCTTCAACATCTTTAGCAGAAAGCATCATTAAATCTGCAAGTTCATCAACCACAAGAACAATGTAAGGCATAATTGGTTCACCATTTTTTATCATTTTTAAATTATATTCTCCAATATTTCTAACAACTGCATCTGCAAGGATATTATATCTTCTATCCATTTCTTTTTCGAGGGCTCTTAAAGCTAAAATTGCATTATCAACCGAAGTAACGATAGGTTCTGGAATATCCTCCATTTTTAATAAATGATATCCTTCTAAACGTTTATACAAAGTCATTTCAACCTTTTTCGGATCAATCATTACAAATTTTACTTCATCTGGTGTTGCAGTGTAGAGGATTGAACAAATAATTGTGTTGATACACACGGATTTACCAGAACCAGTTGTTCCAGCTATAAGTAAATGTGGCATTTTTGCCAAATCTAGAGTGCTTATTTCTCCTGAGGTAGTTTTCCCTATAGCAAGGGTAAGTAACGAATTGGCATCTATAAACTCGGGACTATTCACTACTGATTTAAAATAAACAGTTGCAGGATTACGGTTTGGAATTTCTATACCAACTGAAGATTTTCCTGGAATTGGAGCAATTACACGAACACTGCTTGCCTCCATTACTCTAGCTAAATCATCTGCTAACTGTACAAATTTGTTAACTCTGACCCCCTCAGCAGGCTCTACCTCGAATAAAGTTATAACTGGTCCTGGATGCACATTAACAACTTTACCTTGAACACCAAATGTAGACATTGATTGTGTTAAATAATTTGCACGCTCAACCAACTCATCTCTACTTAAAGTGTCTGAAACGGCAACTGGATTAGCTAGCAAATCTGAAGAAGGGAGTTGATATTTCCTTTTCGGTTTTTTACGCTCTTTAATGTCGTCAATTTCTAGCTCTTCATTTTCAATAATTTCTTCAATATTTAAATCTGAGGCTTCTTCATTCTTTATTCCTTTGTTTGCAACTTCTAAAGATTCAGTTTCTTGGTTTTCATTAAGGCTTAAAGGGTCGCTTGGTTTAAATCCAGTAGATTCTGGATTTATTTCGCCTTTAGCCTTTCCTGAGTCATCTCTATCTGTGCTATTAACATTATCAGGTTTAATGTCAGACTTTTCTGGATGAAGCTTTTTCTTAATCTTTGAATGATTATAATGTTGTTCTCGTTCTGTTTTAGCACCAATTTTTTCTTTTAAAACTAAGGTATGTCTTCTCTTAATTTTTTCCTTCTTTTTTTCCTTTACAAATATTCCAAACTTATTTTTTAAATTATTAATTTTAGCTGAAATAATAGGAAAAGGTGCATAGAAATCGATATTAAAGAATCCTCTTAAAAGTGCAAGATAACTAGCTAAAATAAAAATAAACGTACCCCACTTGCTTAGCCAGTCAACAAAAAAGTATGCTAATTTCGAACCAAGTAAGCCAGGAATTAAGTAATGTGATTTAGGTGAAAATATAGTAAGTATAAAACCTAAGCTTACTGAAAACAAAAAAATAAATAGAATGCCATATTGAGAAATTTTTATAAGATTTTCATAATCTTTTTTAGCAAAAAGTGTCCACCCCCATAACATTCCAAAAATTGGAATGACAATCATTACATAACCAAACCCTAGCTTAACAAAAATATGAGAAATAATAAGGCCCAAAATTCCCATGGGATTCTCAATCTTGACATTAGGTGAGATTGAAGGCTCTTCATTAGGATTATAACCTAAAAAACTAAAAAGCAAAAAAACAGATACGGATATAATAAGTATACCAAAAATTTCCAAACGTCGATCAGAAGCCATATTTTCCACTTTTGAATTTTGGAATCATAACTACCAAGTATACACTAAAAATATCAATTATAAAAAATAAAGTAATTGATTGAAAACTAATAATTCCAAAAATAAAATTAATAGTTTCCTAATTCAACAAGGAACCGTTTTTATAGAAAGGAGAATCAACAATACAACCTTTCTTCTTTTTACCCCGAATATTAATATAAACTTCCCCCTTTTTTTGATAATATCTTGATTCAATATATCCTATACAAATACCCTTTTTTAATGATGGACTCATAGTACCACTAGTGACCTTCCCCACAATTTCATTATTGAAAATAATACTATTTCCTGTTCTTGGTATAGCTTTTTCAGCCATTTCAATACAAACCAATTTTTTTTGAAAATTTTTATTAAGCTTTGCCAATTTATTTTTGCCTATGAAAAATTCTTTATCAAACTTGGTTACCCAACTTAGACCAGCTTCAATTGGATTAATATTTTCATCTATATCGAAACCATATAAGTGATATCTCATTTCCATCCTTAATGTATCTCTACAGCCTAACCCTACAGGAGATATTCCAAATTCTTCACCCGTTGAAAGAATATTTTTCCAAAGTTCAATTAAATTTTTAGACTTAACAAAAATTTCATATCCTAATTCCCCAGTGTAACCAGTTCTGGATATCATTACATTAAATCCTTTAATAGATCCATATTGGAAGTGATAAAAAGATAATTTATTAATATCTATATCAAAAAGTTGATTTAGAATTTTTCTTGATTTCGGTCCTTGAACTGCTAATAAACCAATCGAATCACTAATGTCTTTAATTAAAACATTACTATTTTGATGCTTTTTTAACCATTTTAAATTTTTTTCACGATTAGAAGCATTAACAACTAATAAATAATCATTTTGTTTTTTATAAATTATTAAATCGTCTATAATACCCCCATTTTCATTACACATGAGTGAGTACTGAGCCTGACCAAATCGTAATTTTCTCAAATCATTTGTTGTGATTTTTTGAAGAAAATTTAAAGATTCTGAACCTGAAATAATAAACTCACCCATATGAGAAACATCAAAAACACCCACTTTTTCACGTACCGTATTATGTTCTTGATTTATGGAAGAATAAGAAATTGGTAAACTATACCCAGCAAATTCAACAATCCTACCATCATTTTTTTTATGCTCTTCATATAATGGAGTTTTTTTTGAAGCCATACTAATTAATCCAATTTATAAATTTATCTAATCCTTCTGAAATGTCCTTTCTGGTAATTCCAGAATATGCGAACCTTATATATTGTTCTTTTTCATTTGAAAATGGAGTACCAAAATGCTCTCTAGTACAAAAGGATACACCTGTGTTTTTCAAAGCATCAACCCTGAATTTTTCTAAATTATCATATCCTTTTTTATCCATGATTTTTGATACATTTGGGAACAAATAAAAAGTACTTTCAGGAGTAGGAATATATAAGTCACCAATAGAGTTTAATTTTTTTAAGCATAAATCCCTTCTTTTTATTAGTTTTTTTATAATTTTCTCTCCATAATCATTGCTATCATTAAGAACTGATGCAAGAGCATGTTGAATAAAATGATTTGTACAGGATTCGTCGTTTATGTTAAATCTAGCCATATGTTTGATCAAAGATTCTGGACCGATCGATGCGCCAATCCTCCATCCTGTCATAGCATACTTTTTTGAAAAGGTATACAATATAACTGTTCTTTGTTTCATTCCTGGGAAGTTTAAAATTGAATTAGGAGAATCTTGAGAGTATCTAATTTCATAATAGGCATCATCACTAAGTACCCATAGGTTATGCTTTAAAACAAGTTTTGATAATGCTTTCAACTCTTCTTTGCTAGATGAAGCACTCATTGGGTTTTGATAGTTGTTTAAAATAAGGACCTTTGTTTTTGCAGATATTGATTTAGCTAAATAATCTAAATCTATATCAAAACCATTCTCAGTTTGATTATAACGATAAGGTAACGCAACGCCTCCTTGATAATTAATCTGTGATTCATAAATAGGGTACCCCGGGTTAGGATATAAAACTTCGTCACCGGTATTCATAACGGTTGCAAGAAATTTCCAAATGGTTGGTTTCCCTCCAGGTTGAATTATAACATTTTCCAACCCATATTCTATATTACGTTTTTCACCAACATCTTTTGCTAAAGCTTTTCTTAATTCTGGAATACCTTCAGATGGACAATACCCATTTTTATTTTTATTCATAAAAAATGCAGTTTTTTCACGAATACTATATGGTGTTTGAAAATTTAAATCTCCAAGATGAAAAGGATATATGTTATGCCCCTTATCTTTCCATGCTTTTGCTTCTGCAGAAACGGAAAAAGCTGTTTCGGTTCCTAATTTTTCTAATTGATTATTTAATTTAATCATGACATTAACTTCATAAGTGCTAATTTTATAACTTTTTCTAATTTACCTTGCATTAGTCCATCCTTATCAAGTTCTGAGCATATTTTTTTAGCATGATGCTCCTTATATCCTAAAGCTACAAGTGAATTAATTACATCATGAAATAAACTAGACATTTGTTTTTCTTCATCAATACCAAGTTGATCTCTATCAATAGTAATAAACTTTTCCTTGAGTTCTATTATAATGCGTTTAGCAGTTTTTGAGCCCACTCCAGGAATCCTTGTAAGGCTAGGTACATCACCAGCAATTATACTATTTTTAAGATTATCGGTACTGATACCAGATAATATGGTAAGAGCAAGTTTTGGTCCGATCCCGCTAATAGATATAAGTAAAAGAAAAGTTTGTCTTTCAAGTCTATTCACAAAACCATAAAGTTCTAAAAGATCTTCTCTTACATTCAAAAAGGTAAGAATTTGAATCTCTTTACCAATTGGAGGTAATGATTCTAAAGCATTAATGGACATATTTATTTCTAATCCAATTCCATTTACACCTAGGATCACGGAATTAGAACCTTTTTTTTCAATTAAGCCTTTGACTCTTTCAATCATTTCAAGCCAACCTGATTTAAACAACAAATACCTACCGCGATAGCATCTGATACATCTATCGTACCAGGTATCTCTTTTAAGTTTAAAATTTTCATTACCATATATTTAACTTGTTCTTTTGACGCACCTCCATTTCCGCAAACAGACATTTTTACTTTCCTTGGGGCATATTCAAAAATATTAATATTCGCTTGTGCCGCAGCTATAATCATTGCACCTCTTGCTTGTCCAAGAATCATAGCTGTTTTTACATTTTTACTATAAAACATATCTTCAATGGAAAAAATATCCGGAGAAAATTTATTAATGATTAACTCAACCTCCTCAAAAAGATGATTTAAGCGCGAAGGTAAATTATCGCTAACTTTTGGATTAATTGTACCACATGCAATAAGTGATAATCTGTTAATATTTGAATCAATAATGCCAAATCCTGTTGTTCTTATTCCTGGGTCAATGCCTAATACTCTCAATAAAAGCCTCAATTAAATGGGTTATTCAATTTCAAGGTTTGAAAAAAGTTTATTTACATCATCATTATTTTCTAAACTAGCTAAAAGATTTATAATTGTTTCAGATTTTGCTCTTTCTAGTTTTTGCGTAGTTTTAGAAAGCATTTCATAATCGGCAGATTTTATAACACAGCCCTTATCCTCAATAACCTTCCGAACTTCCATTAGCAATTCAAAAGGAGTAGTAACAATGTATCCATCATCATATTCTTCGATATCTTCAGCACCAGCTATTATTACAAGATCAAACAGAGCTTCAAAACCCAGTGAATTATCTTTAATGATGATTAGTCCTTTTTTTTCAAACATCCAGGATACACTTCCTGTTTCACCTAAACTACCTCCAAATTTTGTAAAGGCATGTCTTAATTCAGCTACAGATCTATTTTTATTATCTGTAATTACTTCAACAATAATAGCAACACCATTAGGACCATATCCCTCATAAATAGTTTCCTCATATGAGACACCTTCTAATACTCCTGTTCCTTTCTTAATGGCTTTATCAATTTTTCCAGAAGGCATATTGTTTGATTTTGCATTATTAACAGCTTTCCTTAATCTAGGATTAGATTCTAAATCTCCGCCTCCTAATCTTGATGCAATAGTAATTTCTCTAATTAATTTAGTGAAAATTTTTCCACGTTTTTGGTCCTGAGCACCCTTTCGGTGCTTAATGTTTGCCCATTTACTATGACCTGCCATTAAAAAATAATCCTTATTCTAAAGGTTTATATAAATATTTTTGTTCTATTCTACTTCGAACAATCCAAATATTTTTAAAACCTTTTTGTCTCAATTTTTTTTTAACATTTTCCGCTTCATATTTTTTACTGAAATTTCCATATTGTATTTTGTAAAGCGGTGCGTCAAATATTACATATAATGAATCTACCATTTTCTTTTTATACTTTCTAAATACACTATTTGCTTTTTCGGAGGATGAGGTTTCAAATACCTGAATGCGAAATCCATCACGAGTAGTTGCTCTAATATCCTTAAGACTATCGAGAACTTTAATTTGGGAAGTTCCGTAAATGCCATCTAGAACTTTTGGAGCTAGAGGAATTGGATCCTTTACTGTACTCATATCAAACCAAAACAACGAATCTTGGGCAAATAAAGTATTAAACAAAATTATTAAGTATTTTATTTTCATTTCATTTTTCTTAAAGCTTTGGATAAAACCCAACCTTTCTTACCATCGATCAAAATAATTTCTGACCAATCATTTTTTTCCTCTAGAACTTCTACATCACTTCCTTTATTTATTTGGAATAGAACCTTATTGTCTCCAAAAAATGGACCAGATTGAGCATCGAATTTTTCAACTATAATTGCTTCATTAATTATTCTTTTCTTTTCAAAAACCATATCTAGAATAAAAATATGAACTATTATTATTAAAGCTACAAATATTTGAAAAATATTTTTTAATAAACCATTTCTTTTTCCAGAGAAACTTTGCTTAATCCATAACAGAGAAAGAATAAAAAATAAAATTCCTCCTAAAAATATCAATTCAAAAATAGTTATAGATGATTTTATTTTTCTATAAAAATCATGAAGTATAAATAATGGTGGGGAGTTTATTCGGTCTATTTTTTTTGCTTCCGCGATTTTAAGATTGTGAGTTATGTCTTTATCCCTCGGACTTAACCTTTTTGCATTCCTATATGCCCAAATTGCCTGACCAATATCTCCTAGCCTGTAATATGCATTTCCGAGATTATAAAACACTGTACTGTTTTCTTGCCCACTTTCTATAATTTGTTCATAAAGTTCAATTGACCTCTTATAATTTTTGTTAATAAAAAAATCATTTGCTTCTCCAAATAATAACTGGTAGTCAATGCCATAAGAGGATGAAATTATACTTAAATAAAATACTAGACTTTTGCTCATTTGAAAGACTGATCTATATTTTTCAAAATATTTTTAGTTTTTGGGATTATGGTATCCATTTCTTTTTTGTAGGTTGGAGAATACTTACCGGCATCACATATTTTCAAAATACTTATCAATTCTTTTAAGGTTATATCATCAATATAGTTTTTTAAGAGTCTTTTTACAGCAGTAGGATCTAAATTTTTTGATGAAAGTAACAGTCTTTCCTGGACATATATGTATATTGCTTTACTTGCGATATTAAAAGAATCGTGGTTTTTTGTTTTTAGAATTTTCAAACTCTTTTTGATTGCATTTTTTTTCCTACGATCATCTACCTTAAATAAATTTATTTTCATAATTTTTTTCGAAATTTTTGGCAGAAAAAATATTATTGTCGATAGAAAATAAAATAAATAAACAGCTTTTGATAATTTATTTTCAAAGGCGCTTATCTCACTTGGTTTTGTCTTAATAAATCTGATATCCTCTGCGAGTAACTCAATTTCTTTTTTTGTTAGGCCTTTCAAATTACCACTTTCAACATTATCTCCAGTAACTTGAATCTTAAATGACTTTGTTTTAATAGTCGACCAAGAATCAAGTTTCAAATTAAAGAATGACATTTTTATCATAGGAATTTCAAAATAACCTGACTCTCTAGGGACAAGGACATATTCTAATTTTTGAGACCCTGTAATTTGATTCCTAAACACATCCTTCTTATAATCATCATTAGGAGGAAATGCTTCTAGAGATTGGGGAAAATCAACTTTTGGTAACGTGAAGAGTCCCAGGTTACCTGTTCCTTCTAAAAGGACCGTAAAGATAATCCCATTGTTAACTTCTACTTCTCTTTGATCAATTTCCACATTAATCTTAAAATCACCAACCGCACCATTAAAATCAGTAGGCTTTGGTTCAGGAAACGGTTTAATTTTTATAATTCTTTTCTTAGATCTAATAACTTTGGTTTGAGTTTCTGAAAAAAATGAGTTGAAAAATGGATCAAAGAAAGGGTCTCTTTTTGTTTTTCTGTTTTTTTTCTCGATTTGAGTTTTTATGCTTACAATTGGAATGATATGTTGATCAGATGCAATTGGAAATAATGCTCTTTGCCCAAGATTAGCCACTTGATATTTTCTGCCTCGAAACAATACATTTTTACTTTGATATTGAAGCCTTTGAGGAGTAAATATCTCTTCAACCCAAAATCCGTTAAAATCAGGCATCTGGAATTGATCAATTCCTGAAATTTTAGTATTAATATCCTTATATAATTTATATGTAAGCGTTATTTGCTCGCCTAGATATGCACTCTCTTTATCAACTTCTGCCAAAATAAAAACTGAGTTTCCTGAACCCTCTTTCAAATTATTAGCCACCGTAATTTTAATAGGTTGACTAACAAATATTTTACCATCAATTGAACCTTGAATCTCAGGGATAGTAAGATTACCTATTTTTCTTGGAGATAGTGTCCAGGTAAGGGTTTTAGTATCCTTCATCTTCCCATTTATAAATTGAATACTAGTCTGTTCATAAGGTCCTCCAACGAATTCAAAATTATTATTTATTGCATCCATTTCTATTTTTGGGAAATTTTTTGCTCCAGTTACCTCAACTATTAATTGTAAGACATCTCCTTTTTGTAGTCTCTGCTTATCAACAGATACATTAACACTTTGAGAAAATATGAGATTAAGAAAAAATAAAATAATTACAAGTATTTTCACCAGTCCTTCTCTAAGGTTTTAGCTTTAAACTTTATCAATTTCTGCTTTTGATTTATTTTTTCTTGATTTTTTAATGCATCAAGAATTGCTTCCGCTTGAATTTGTTTATCAGACAATTCTTTGCTTTCATGTTCATTGTTTTTTATATCACTAGCTTTATTGCTTTGACTTCCTTGATCTTTTTGGTTATCATCACCCTCATCACCTGAATTGCTTTGACTTCCTTGATCTTCTTGGTTATCATCACCCTCATCACCTGAATTGCTTTGACTT
>NZHK01000010.1 GCA_002691285.1 Fidelibacterota bacterium
CATATCCATCATAGGTGCTAGCTTTTACCCAATACTGTTGGTTGTCAGATGGATCAATGCTTGGCTGCCAACTGGAAGTTGAAGAAGAAACCGCAACGGTTGAGCTATCAACTTTATTAGTAAAACTACTATTTGTACTTAATATATATTTGACAGAAAGAGCGTCACTCTCGCTATCTGCAGATGGGGATGAGCTGATGGTTGGAAATTCTACAGTTGTATATACATTGGATTCGTTGTATTGTGGATTAAAAGTCAGATTCCCTACAGCAACGGTTGAATTTAGCCTAAAACTTATTGTCGCCCATCCACTTGAAAAATCACTAGCGCTTACCTTCGCACGAAGGTAATAGGTCGCACCGTCCACTAGTTCTGTTCCAGCATATGTGTTAGAAGTCTCGCTACTTGCTACCTCTCCGGTATCCCACATATCGATATCAGAAAAATCAGACTCTGTAGAAACTTGCACTTGGTAACTTGTCTGTGTTTGACTCGCATTATCTGAGTAATCAAATGAGATCAGAGGTGTATGATCAGAAATATGTTGAAGGTTTTCCTGTCCGCCAACATCTAAGTTTTGGACTGCTATGGCTCTCTGTGAAGAAGCATTCTCGTTTTCATAAGCTCCTATATCTGAAGTAGATCCAGCAGGATTTGGACGAGCATTACCAGCTAAATCTTTTGTCGGCAATCCAGAAGATGCGCCAAGACCAATTAAGGATGAATAATCTTCTAAAGTAAAGTCACCATTATCTGAATCAGTAAAATAAGGATCTGCATTCACGTTACCTGTTCCATACCATCCTCCACCTATATTTGAATATGTAATAGATGCTGATCCACCAAATTGAGGATCTGGTATATTGATTTGACTAAAGTTTCCAGTATTCCCCCACAGAATAGATGAATTTGCCGTGAAAGAAGATGCCGTACCAATAGCTACTCCATTTCCACTTGCAGATGCGGAATTACCTGAAACCAAATTATATGAAATTGTACTGCTGAGAGTTGTTATTTGAGAGGTTTCAGTTAAGTATACAGCGCCACCTTGGATACTAGATTGATTATTATACAATAATCCATTTTTGATAGTGACATTAGAGTTATTAGAAACCGACACTCCTGCACCGTAATCAGCGCTGTTACTTTTTATAATAACATCAAGAAGATTTACATTGCTTGAGTTATTTACTAGAACACCACCACCATAGGTAGCTAGACCATTTTTTATGGTAAAGTATCTGATTGTTGTAGCAGAAGCCTCACCACCAATAAGTTGAATAGTGCTTCCATTTTGACCACCATCTATAATTGTTGTTAGTGCACTAGCGCCTTTTAAATAAATAGTTTTGCCATTAAAGTTGATATTCTCAGAATAAGTACCTGCAGCAACAATTATGGAGTCACTGTTTCCTGAAACATTAATGCCCGCCTGGATAGTTGCATACGGATTATTTATTGAACCATCATTTAAATCTGATCCCGATTCTTCGGATACGTAAAACCTATCAATTACAGAAGATATTGTTAAGGTGACTTCTGCTGCATTTGATAATTCAGTTCCATCACTAACTGTATATGTAAATGTATCCGAACCATTAAAATTAGCAGCTGGAGAATAGACAAAAGTTCCTTGAGATACATTGGAAAGTGTGATGGTACCATTTGATGGACTGCTTGCAATCGCATAGGTTAATGCATCACCATCCACATCGGTTCCAGATAAAGAACCACTATAATCCGAATCCTCAATAGTTGTTGCTGCAAGATTGGAGGAAACGGGTGCATCATTTACCGCAGTGATTGTCATGGTCACGGTTCCAGCATTAGATGTATTGCTTCCATCATTAACAGTGTAGGTAAATGTATCTGAACCATTAAAATTTGCCGTAGGTGAATAGGTAAAGGTACCTGCTGATGCACTATTCAATGTCACTGTTCCATTAGAAGGATTGCCAGCAATTGCATAGGTTAAATCATCAGCATCTGCATCACTACCTGATAATGACCCACTAAAATCTGCATCTTCTGCTGTTGTTCCAGCTACATTCGAAGCAACCGGTGATTGGTTACGTAAACTCCAAGAAGCTCCATTGATAGTTCCATTATTACTATTGGAAGACTGATCTGTGAGACTAGTTCCAGTTCCTTCATTAAAATTATAGTATAATTGTAGATTCCCAGAAGAAGTATAATTTCCTGAATTAGAATTTGACGCTAAACCATTACCAGAGTTATAGAGCGCAGTAATTTCATTAGCTATTAGCGCATCATTCCATATAGAGGCCTCATCAATTTCCCCATTTGAATAGTGATCATTGGCCTTATTATAAGCACCTAAGTATGTAGCACCATCTGTTCCAGCGATATTTCCAGAAGCAGAAGTCTGCCCTATGTATAACCCATCAACATACAACTTTATATTTGAACCGTCATATGTACCTACAATAAAATGCCAATTATTAGCAGTAGGAGTACCTCCTTGGACCTCTTTGCGTGAACCATCAGCAAATTCTAAACCAAAATTAAAATAATTATTTGAATCATTGTTATTAGACGCTCCCAGGTATAAAGCTCCGCCTAAGCTAACAACATTCTCTTGATCAGACCATTTGCCAAATAATGGGTTTCTATAATTGTTCAAATTATTTAAATAAATCCAACCACTAAAAGAAATCTGATTTGTGAATGAAGCAATTGAATTAGGAGTGCTTACATAATCATTAGATCCATCAAAACTGAGAGAGTAATTACTCTGACCTATTATAAAAGAAATTAAAAATAGATTAAATATTAAGAAATTTTTGATTTTTATCATTTTTTATCCTGATACATATATATACTGTAATTTAATATTTTAAGATCAATAGTTAAGCTTAATCATCATTAAATAATACTTAAATATTTACTTTGTGACATTGATCACATCCAAAACAACCGCCAGTTTTTATTTACTTAAAAATACAAGTTGATGAATCTTTTTGTGACGCTATAAAGTATATATTAACGTTCATTTGTTTAAAAGATTAATTTTATAATTATAAAAAAGGCTATTCCTAATAAAAAAATACCAGTCACCCTATCAATCCAGACTGAATTTTCCTTTAGTTGGTCGATCAACTTTGTTCCAGCGATTAGCATGGCTACTAACACATACCAGAATGTGTCAATGAATCCTGCAACCATAACAATGATAGCTATATCAATTCTAGTTAATTTTCCATGAATAAATTGACTGAATACAGCAACAAAGAAGACTAGAATTTTTGGATTTAGGAAGGAAATCATAAAACCTTCTACAAAACCTTTCACTCCGCTATCTACATGGTGCTCTGGAAGCTCTTTTGAAGAAGACCGAATCATATTATAACCAATCCAGATAAGCCAAAAGGAGCCAGCTATTTGAATACTTGTGAATAAATTTTTATTGCCTGTAAGTATTGATGACAACCCCATTACTGCGATAAAAGCATAAATCGTAAGACCTAAACCATGTCCAATGCCAGTCATAACTCCTTGAGCCCGCCCGCCCTTAATGGTATTTCTCATTACAACTGCCAAACTTGGTCCTGGTGAAATTGCTCCAGAAGCGCAGACTAATGCTAAAACTATTATAGCTTGAATATCCAATTATTCACCATTGTTATTTAAAGGTAAATTCCATTTTAAAATAAGATGAAGACAAAGATATTTCATACGTTTTTGTTGATATTTATAAATAAATTATGCGATTGGAGAAACTAGCTATTTTAGCTATTTTCTCGACCAAAATTTTACTTAATGGCGGAGTAGCTCAGCTGGTTAGAGCAGTGGAATCATAATCCACGTGTCGGGGGTTCAAGTCCCTCCTCCGCTACTGCTATTTTCTTGACGAGAAACCCCATGATTCTATGGGGTTTTTTTTGTTATACGCTATTTTAACCAAATATGCACAAAAATGCATGTAAATGAACGGTTTGTACCACAATGTACCACAAAAATTTTACCAGCTTTCAATTAATTATATGTTATGTTTAAACATTAGCTTTTTGAAAAAGAAAATCAAGATGTTTTCCTTATTTTGCTTACCTAAAAAATTATTTTAGAGAAAGCTCTAAAATTTTTCTAGCAAATAAACTATTCATAGCAAACAGAATTAACTTCTTTATCAATTATAATGAAATGAGCATATCATTCTTTTTTAAAAAAAAATCAGTGTTATCAAACAGGCTATCAGAACCTATTATTTCAAATTGAATAAGACTATTACCATAATTACTGATAATGTAGAAATAACCTTTTCAAAAGAAAATTTTATATAGATCTGTATGATACCTGCTTTTCGTATAATGAATCAAAATTCATTTCGCCAATTTTTTTTGGAGAAAGTTTTGTAAAGTTATTTATTTCATTAATCCAATTTTTTTCAATACCTCGGCCAACAGTGGATTCTGTATGAAAAACATGGTTTTTTATATATCTGAAAATTAGGTTTTTATCGCTATTGTTTAAATCATCCTGCTTCAAAAAGTCGTGGTTAATATAATTTTTAGGACTTTTGTACTTTGAGTATAGATAGACAGTACCGCCTGTCATTCCTGCTCCAAAATTTTTGCCAATGGATCCTAGAATAATAACAATTCCTTGAGTCATATATTCACAACCATGGTTGCCCACCCCTTCTACTACGGCAATTGCCCCACTATTTCTAACACCAAATCTTTCTGCAGCAGATCCAGCTACGTATAATTCACCTCCAGTAGCACCATATAATGCTACATTCCCAATCAATGTATTGTGCCTCTTTTTCGTTCGCAATTTACTTGAATTTCTAATCGAAATAATTCCAGAAGACATGCTCTTACCAATATAATCATTTGCTAATCCTTTTAATCTAAGTTCTATCCCTTTAGTTAAAAATGCACCGAAACTTTGTCCTGCGACGCCGCTAAGTCTTAGCTGTATGCTACCTTTAAAATTATTAAGGCCGAATAAGTAGGAGAGTTCTCCCGATATTCTAGCTCCCAAGGATCTATCTGTATTTTGAATTGTTTTTTTAATAACAATATGCCCTTGAGCAATTATTGTATTCCGAATTTTATCCAAAACTTCTTCGTCAATAGTTTTTTTCCTCCTCAAGTCTGAAAAACGTAATTTCATATTTGATTTTATCGGTAATCCACTTTTGGAGTCACGGTTCAAAATAGCATCAAGATTTAACCCTTTTTTGCTAACAAAACTTTTATACTCTTTTTTTATATCAAGAAGATCTGTCCTCCCTATAATTTCATCTAAACTAGAGAAACCATTACTCGATAGTCTAAGCCTCACAGAATCTGATATATTTTTTAGGTAATTACTAACTTGCTCTCCGTTACCTTTAAATCTTTCCTCATAATTTTTGTCTGTAGTAGCAATTCCAACTGGACATGTATTTAAGTGACATTGTCTTGCCATAACACAACCCAATGCAATGAGAGCAGAAGTCCCAAAATCATACTCTTCGGCACCTAAAATTGCTGCAAAAATTATATCAGAGGCTGATTTAAGACCTCCATCAACTCGCAGAGTCACATTCTCTCTTAATCCAAAAAAATGTAATGCTTGATGCGTTTCAGCAAGTCCGAATTCCCAAGGGAAACCTGTATGCTTTTGTGACCCTAGAGGACTAGCTCCAGTCCCGCCATCTGCTCCAGAAATTAAAATAATATTAGCTCCTGCTTTTGCCACTCCGGTAGCAACAATCCCCACACCTGGTTGTGATACAAGTTTTACTGACACTTTAGCTCTAGGATTTACGTCCTTTAAATCGTAGATAAGTTGTTTGATATCTTCGATACTATAAATATCATGATGAGGAGGAGGGCTTATTAAGGTTACACCTGGAGATGATGACCTTGTGGAAGCGATTTCTCCTGAAACTTTAAATCCTGGTAATTGGCCTCCCTCTCCTGGCTTTGCACCTTGAGAAATTTTTATTTGAATTTCTTTTGCTGCTGATAGATATTCACTGTTAACCCCAAATCTTCCACTTGCAATCTGCTTCACATGAGAATTTATTGTTCTGTCAGTATTAGCAATACTATATCGATCACTCATCTCTCCTCCTTCTCCCGTATTACTTCGTGCACCAGATAATGCAAATCCTCTTGCAAGTTCTCTATGGGATTTTTCAGATATGGCTCCAAAAGATATCCCTCCTGAACCAAATCGTTTTAGAATTGAACTAGAATCCTCGACTAGATCGATTTCAATACCATTTCTCTTTGGCACAACTTGTAGAAGGTCTCTCAAATAAATAGGACCCTGATCATTAACTTTAATGTAATTTTTATTTCTTTGTGAACTTATTGAATGTATTTTTTTGAATCTTGTTGGGTTAAATCCATGTAATTCTCCACCTTTCCTAAACCGGAATAATCCTATTTCATTTAAGCTGTTCAATTTATCGCCAATACCAGAAGATTCGATTTTTTCATAAAGTTGACTTTCAATATGAGATAGTTCTAGGCCACCAAAAAAGCTTGGTAATGAAGGAAAATATTGATCACTCAACTTCTTACCTAAACCTATAGAATGAAGCAACATGCTACCATGATAACTAGTAAAGGTTGATATACCCATTTTAGACATAATTTTCAATAACCCTTTTTCTATAGAATACCTATAATTTTCAATTTTTTCAAAAAAGTTAGTATTTTTAAATTCTTTAAAAATTAATGAATAGGCTCCAATCGGGTATATTGCACTTGCTCCTAAAGCGGCCAATACCGCAAAATGATGATCCTCAATTGTGTCTCCAGAAATAATAATCAATGACACCTTACTTCTTAACTTTTGTTCAACTAAAAAATTATGTACTGCAGAAACAACTAAAGGCATTGGGATAGGTGCTTCATTTTCCTTTAAATCGCAGTCAGATAAAAAAATGATCTTGCATCCCTGTCTTACAAATTTTCTTGCCTGTTTTTGAATTAATTTAATTTTATCCTTTAATTTCTCTTGCGTATTTAATGCAGAAATAATAACACTATTACTAAACCAATGTTTTTGATCTAGTAAAACTTTTACCTCTGATGATGAAAGAATTGGTCCAAAGATTTTGACTGCATTTTTATGAGCCGGAGAATCATTTAATAAATTGTCTTCGCTTCCAAGGTATTTCAATAGACTCATAACAGATTTTTCTCTTAAAGAGTCTATCGGAGGATTAGTCACCTGTGCAAACTGCTGTTTAAAATAATCATAAAATTTTCTTTTTTGTTTTGAAATAACTGCAAGTGGGGTATCATCTCCCATAGACCCAACGGGCTCGGATATTTTATCTGACATAGGCCTTATAAATTTATTTAAATCCTCAAGGGTAATTCCGTACTTGGAAGGATCATACTTTTTTCTAAAAAAATATGAATTATGAAAATTAGAGAATTCTTTTCCGTCTTTTCTTCTTTTTAGACTGAAAACATTTTGTTTGACCAAGCCTCCATAATTTTTCTTTGAAGCTTCATGCATTTTTATTTCTTTATTCTTTAGAATTTCACCGCTATTCAAATTAAGCCCAAAGATTTCCTCTGATTTCATATGATAATTAGCGATTAAATTGTCATCATCAACATTAACAACTCCTGCTTCAGAGGCCATTATCACAAGCCCACATTTAGTCAGAGTATATCTTAGCGGGCGAAGACCATTCCTATCCATTTTAGCACCAACAAAATCTCCATCAGAAAAAACTACCGCAGCTGGTCCATCCCAAGGTTTCATGAAATTTTCATGATAAATAAAATAGTTCTTCATCTTTTGGGTCATGCGATTATTTTTATAATACTTTTGTAGTTGATCGTAAGAATCCGGTATCATTATCATTATAGAATCAAAAAGGCTTCTTCCGCTTCTTTTTAAAAACTCAAGTAAGTTATCACAACTTTCAGAGTCACTACCATAATCATTTATAATAGGCTTTAGATCTTCAATTTTTGAATTCCACTTTGGGGACGATAAATTTGCCTCTCTTGCTTTCATCCATAGCCTACTTCCTTTTATAGTGTTAAACTCTCCATTGTGAGCTATCAAACGAAAAGGCTGTGCCATTTTCCAACTTGAATTAGTATTGGTAGAGAACCGCTCATGAAAAATAGCAAACCTAGTTCTAAAATTTTCATCAGTTAGGTCTTTATAAAATTTATCTAGCTGAAAAGAACTCATTAAACCCTTATAAACTATAGTTTGGGAGGAAAATGAACATATATATGGATTTGTTTTTTGTTTAGAATATTTTTTTTCCAATACTTTTCTTAAAAAATATAATTTCATTTCTATGTTCTTAATCGTTGAGCTTGGGAATGAAAAAATGTATTGATAAATGTAAGGCATTACCGATTTAGATACTTGCCCTAGGCAACTGGTGTCGACAGGAACCTCTCTTTTTGATAATAGGTTAAGCTTCTCTATCTTAGCGATTTTTTTAAAATCTGTATCAAATCTTTTATTTTTTTTTAATTTACTAAAGACCATGGCTACCGCCAGTTTTTTATTCTTTGGAACATTTATTTTACAATCGTTCATTAAATAAGCTTTAAAATATTCTATAGGTAGATCAATTAGGATACCTGATCCATCTCCAGATTTTTTATCATATGATTTAGCTCCTCGGTGAGAAAGTTTTTTCAGTGATGATAAAGCAAGAGGTAATATTCTTTTTTCTTTCTTTCCAGAGCGCGTTGCTATAAAACCAATTCCACAGGCGTCATGAAATTTATTTGGATCAACTAAGGGATAATTTTTCATGGGTTTAATTTTTAATATATTTATTATTTTTATTTTAATTTTTTAAGAATATTGAACAATATATTAAATTATTTATACAATCAATCGATTAATTTAAGTATATTAATTAAATTAATTAAATAATTTTAGGATTTATTATGAAATACCTTTTTATAGTCTTCATCTTGTCAATTGCTCCCTTGTTTTCAGAGTCCTTTGGCGATGTCAACTATAATTTCTTTTTAGTAAACAATACATGGATGCTAGTTTCAACATTACTCGTTTTCATCATGCATTTAGGATTTGCTTGCCTAGAAACAGGACTAACCCAATCCAAAAATACCGTAAATATACTTTTTAAAAATGTTGCTGTATTATCAATAAGTATTTTAAGCTTTTCAATTGTTGGGTTTGGTTTAATGTATCCGGGTGATTTCAATGGTTATTTAGGATTTGCAAATCTAGGACTAAACAAACCTATTAACGATACCGGAGGTATTTTTTAAGCAAATGGTAATTATACTTATTACACTGACTTTATTTTTCAGGCTATGTTTGCTGCCACTGCGGCTACAATTGTTTCTGGTGCCGTAGCTGAAAGAATAAAACTTTCATCATTTTTACTATTTTCTTTTATTTACGTTGCGTTTGTTTACCCAGTTGTTGGTTCTTGGAAATGGGGAGGTGGATGGTTACAAAATTTGGGCTTCTATGATTTTGCAGGCTCCACATTAGTACATGGGGTAGGTGGATGGGCTGCGTTGGTTGGTGCTAAATTATTAAAACCTAGAATTGGAAGGTTTGGTAAAAATGCAACAATTAAACCAATTCCTGGCCACAACATGCCCTTAGCATCTATAGGAGTCTTTCTACTTTAGTTTGGTTGGTATGGTTTTAATGGAGGTTCTGTTCTGTCAGCTAATCCTGAGGCTGTTTCTCTTGTTTTTGTTACAACAACATTAGCTGCTTGCTCCGGAATCATAGGAGCCATGATGGCCAGTTGGTACTTTTTCAACAAACCTGATCTTTCGATGACACTTAATGGGTCATTAGCAGGATTAGTAGGAATAACGGCTGGAGCTGATATAATGTCCCCGTTATACTCAGTAATTATAGGTTTTGCAGCTGGATTGTTAGTTGTTTTTTCAGTATCAAGCATTGATAGGATGAAGATTGACGACCCAGTTGGAGCCATAAGCGTACACTTAGTTTGTGGAATTTGGGGCACTTTAGCAGTAGGTTTATTTAGTAGTAGTCACAGTCTTTTAACGCAATTGATCGGTGTTGTTTGTTATGGAGCGACTTGTTTAATAACATCATTTTTAATTTTTTACCTTATAAAAAAAGTTATTGGACTTAGAGTATCATACAATGAGGAGCTTAAAGGTCTTGATTTAAGTGAACATGACTCGGAGTCATATTCTGGATTTCAAATTTTTACAGTGGAGTAACAAAATGAAATTAATAATCGCTATTATTCAACCTGAAGAACTCCCGGAAATCAAAGAGGAATTATTAAAGAATAAGATTCATAAGTTTACTGTTTCTGCTGCTAGAGGCCAGGGGAAAGAACTACCATTTACGGAAGTTTATAGAGGCATATCCCACGAAATAACTCTATTAAAAAAGATTAGATTAGAAATAGCTGTTAATGATGATTTTGTTGATTCTGCCGTTGAGGCTATTTGCTCTGTAGCGCGTAAAGATGGGGATAAAGGGCGAGGAAAAATATTTATTATTCCAATCGAGCAGTGTATCAGAATTAGAACAAATGAAAGAGGAGAAAAAGCAATAGGCTAAATACCTTTTTTGAATAGGAACTAAAAAGGTAAAGAATTCGACCAATTGCGCTCAAAGAGAAGAATTTTTTTTATAAACTAGTGGAATCATAATCCACGTATCGGGGGTTCAAGTCCCTCCTCCGCTACTTTTACAGTAGTGATCTCCGAATTTTTGAATATATTATTTTTCAAATTTCCCGTATAATTTCTTTGTGACCAATATTATGGAATCTTCTGGCTAAAAAGAGGTATTGTTTTTATTCGTAAATTTAATCAATGAATTTTATTAAAAATATTATTGGCATACAAAACAATGGCTTACTTCGATTTCTAATCATTCTATTTATCCCCTATTACATCCTTATGGATTCTTTTCTGTATGTTACCATCAGCCAGTCCTCTTTTCCTATCATTACCCCTCAAAAACTTGAAAAAATATTGAATAATTTTTTTGGTGAAATAGTTGTGAAGAAACCTCTTACAAAAAAAGAAATGAAAAAACATTATGAAGACTATAGAGTCAGAAGTCTAAAAAATAAAAAAAAAATAAATCAAATTGTAACCTATGCTGAGTATTCAGATCATAAAAAGAAAAATTTTAAAACATGGAGAGGTTTGGAGCATACCTTCAGAAGGGATTGGAAATATAGTTACACACTATCTTGCATTCTTTATAGTATTATATCCTATATTGTATTGATTAAACTTAACAGTTGGTTGGTAAAAATTCTAGGAGGTTGAATTTTATTGGTTAATCAACGATTTAAATAATAGAGCTACATCAACTTATCCCAATTACCATCCTAATTTTTAAACATAGAACAATAAAATGAACAAGTTTTAGTTAAGAGCTTTTCTACTCTTGTTTTTTTCTTGAAGCCTGATAATCGACTGAAATTCACTCCACTTTTCCTCTCGCAAATTCGAAGATTTCTTTGATTTCAGTTTAGACTCTAAAAATTGTACCTTTTTTTCAAGAGTGACTAATTTCTTATATATTTCTTTAATATTCATACTTAAAAATCATAATAAAAACCATATCAATTCAAATGGATTCGTTATATTATAATATATAAAAAAATAATGTAATTAAGATGGCTTACGACTGCAGAAAGATTGATAGGATTAGACATACTTTGGTAGCAATCAATATCCTTACAACAAAAATATAATTTTTATATTTATTATTTTTATTAAGACTTTTATCAAAAGGGTTGAAAACAGTCTTCATAAAATCTTTAACAGAATAATTATTCATTTCGGTTACAAAGGGTAATAATAAACAGAATTTGATAATAACATAATAACAAAAATAATAGACATAGTTAAAGGGCCAAGATAAACCCTACCAGTTAATTTAAAAAAATATTGTTGAAATAGTGGAAGAACTAATAGGATTGGGACTACGGAAAAAAGAAGATTCACATACAGCCAACCTTCTTTCCAGAATACTGTTCCCGTCAACCAAAAATGTATGTATTGTATACACAAAATAGCTATTAAACCTCCCGAAGTAGCTAGAATGTGTAGTAATGAAGTAGGTAGACCAATATTTCCTTGAAACCTACTGGATCCGTTTATTCTGAAAGAATTGGATAAGAAAAATAAAAACAAGAAGGGTAAATACATGGGAAGGACATAAAGTGTTTCTATGCTAAATACTTTTGCAGATATAAAAATGAAACGATAATCAATGTGAAATAAATAATAGATTGTAAATAACAGAATAAAGTATGAAGATGCAATAAAGATGGCTAATAAAATAGTCTTTACTATTTGAATAAAAGAAATAGATAGACCTAACATGTTTTTCGCAACACCATTTTTTTTACCAAAAAGTGTGTATGACAGATAAAACAAAATCAATCCTATAGTTCCATTTAATGTTGCCCACAACATTATTGTATTATTCATCCTTTGAGGAAAAAACCATGTCTGCTTACGATTTGATGCATCTGCAAACATTGACTTCGTGAGTTCAGAAAGCGGTATAAAAGAAAAACATGCAATGGAGATACTAAGTAACAATATACTCCAAAACAATATCAGACCCTTTCCTGTTGGAGTTGGAAATGCTTTTGGAATAGGGTTTCTTAATTCTTGAAAGTAAGGCAACCCAATAAGAAATTTGGAAAATGGTATAATCAAGATTAGACCACAAACCAAACAAATAAATGTCAATAACTCCTTCCAAAACCATATCTGATTTTCTCCAGGGACAGATGTATCTATTTGGAATACATCTAAAAAATAATTTATCTGATTTGAGATAGCTTCTTTTGCATATGGCTGAAAAGGATGAAGTAATTTTTCATTAAATATGATGGTTGCAGAATTATTATTTAAACTGCCATAATATTTTCCCATTTCCACCTTATTAATATTATTATTTTCTTCTTCACTCTGCAGATGAATTAATCTTAATATTTCAGGCGCATTTTCCAGAGAACCGTGTTTTAATTCATTTTGCCATGCTCCTTCGTCATGCAGTGCATAGCTTACTCCAACATTAGATTCAACTTTTTTTAGATCTTTCTCTTTAAAACCCATTCGGAGCATCCCCGAAACAAAAACTGAATGAATTTTGCTTTTTGTATTATTTTTCTTTGCTATTTTACCAAAATGTTGAGCGGCTCTCATTGCAGCAAGCCCCCCTGCAGAGTGCCCTGATACTCCAATTTTATCTTTATCTATATAATTTAAGATTGAAGTATCATATACGTAATCAACCAGCGCAAACATTCCATATCCTTCTTTTGTGGCTGCTCTTCTACTAAAAGAGGAGCTTGAAAGTCCTTGCGCATATGGATCTATTGCTATTGTTACAATGCCTCTCCTTGATAGTTCAATAGAAATGTTTGAGAGGGTTTCTTTGGATCTTTGAAATCCAGGAACCACTATTACAAGCGGAGAAGGGTTACTGGCATTTGCAGAAGCTGGTTTAAATAAATCAGCTACGAGCCACTGCCCATTCTGGGTTGGAATCTTAATAGATTGGACTCGTACTTTACCCCAAGAAGATTGAACTTTTGAAGCAAGGTACCCAGCAACAAATAATGTGATAAGTATGAA
>NZHK01000011.1 GCA_002691285.1 Fidelibacterota bacterium
AAGGAACTACTAACTAAAGACTTAGAGGCTCGAAATATTATTGCGGCGCGTGCAGATTTAGCAGAGACGATTGGTAATCCTTTTATTATGGTATTACCTTCTGTGCAAAAGGGAAAGAGTCCTATTGATGCATTAAGAACTAATCCAGCATATAAGCATGCTGCGTCAGTTGTTGAAAGTTATTTAACAGCCAGGCAGTATGATGTTATCGTCCCTCAACAACAGGAATCATTGGAAAGTCTAAATGAAGCTCAAATGGATTTAGGAGACAGGGAAGAGGATTATGCATATCAACTTGCACTTTCTATAGGCAGTGACGTATACATAGAATTTTCAGGAATTCAAGAGGACGCTGGATATGGCACGAAAAAATATGCATTAACTGTTAAAGCTTTTGAAACAACAACTGCTAGATTGCTGGGAACTGAAACCGGATACAGTCAAGGAAGAAAAGGGGAACTAATGGTTTCTGTTGAAGAAGCGATGAATGATGCGATTGATAAAGTATTAGCAAGGGTGACTGAATACTGGAAAAAAGATGTAAAAAGAGGTATCCAATACAAACTGATCATCAATCTATCAACTGACTTTGATGAAGATGAAGTAGAAGAAATTCAATTTGCTCTTATGGATGCAATTGAAGATATGTCTAAATCATCAAAAGAAAACATAGTCACAAATCAGACAGTTGATTATTTATTATGGTGTGATCCTAAAAAATACAATAAATCTTCAAAAGTCTATAGATATGTAAAGAAATATTTTAAAGATGAAGATACAAGTGGAACACTTAGAAGGATTAATGTAAATAGAAAAATGATTCTTTTAAAAGTAGACTATGAGTAAAAAATTAAGTGCTCATAGAAAACATCGCATTCCATGGATTCTATTTTTGTGTTCTACACTATTTTCTGCTGGAGAACCTCGCTGGTTTAAAAATGGTAGACTCCCACAATATTCTACAACTCTAAATTATGTGGGAGTTGGTGAAGGCACAACATTTTCAGATGCTCAATCCGCTGCTCAGGCAGCTATTTCAGCACAGCTGGAAGTTACCGTTGCATCTACAATTGAAATGCAAACTTCAGCTGTTGAGACTGAGGAAGCTTCTTATTTTAAAGACGTCTTTGAACAAAACACTCAATCCACCATTGAGCAGACTGTAAAGGGAATTGAGATAGTAAAACGAAAAAAATCTAAAGGCAGATATTATGTTTTTGGGATCTTAAATAAAAAAAGATACATTGGTGGTTTGAAGGTTGAGTTGGATCAACTTTGGAGCAAGATTTCAAGTTATGTAGTTGACGCAAGACAATTTTCTAAGTCAGGTAGGATTTTTCCTGCACTTGAAAATTATATGGATGTTCAGGAATTCATACCTGGATTTTACACTAAGAAAGTTTTTTACGATGCTATATCTCCTGCTCCCTTCGTTGTCTTTGAAGATATAACAATTGGTGATGTCCTTACAGAAATGCGTGAAATTTTATCTAGCGTAAATATCTCTGTTGAATCTGGTAACCGTCAGTCGGCACTTGTCGGAGGTCCGCTACCAAATCCGGTCGTTTTCTCTGCTTATTTAAAAAAACGTGGAGATAAGATTCCAATATCAAATTTACCATTAATAGTAAAATATGAGGACGGTAGTGTGGTTGAAAGAATTTCTACGCAGGAAGATGGATCAATTGAAAGTTATGTTACTGCAAATCCTACAAATTCTAAAGGTGGTAAAATATTTGCGAGTACAAATCTTACCGGTTTACCAAATGCTTATCGTGAATATCTTAAAAATGCAGAGGCTTTTGCAACGTATAAAATTACAAAATCACCTCCTATCACATTTACATTAAGAGTTACTGATGAAAATAATTCCAGATTAAAAAAAGTTGAATCAACCTTAACAAAAAATATAGAAAAAATGGGATATTCTGTTGGTGAGGATGCAGAACTTCTTTTAGATGGAAAGATATCTATTATCGATGAAAAAGAAGTAGATGGGAAAAGTGGTAGACAATTTTTAGTAACTGCAGAGTTAGATATGTTTATGATTGCAAAAATGAATGGTGACAAAGTTGCTAGTTTTGACGCAATTGGCAAAGGTTTATCAAAGAAAAATCTTAAAGACGCAAACAAAAAAGCCTATAAAAAATTAAAAATTTCCAAAAAAAATCTTGGGAATATGCTTTCTGAGGCTGATGAAGAATTGAGAAGAATTTTTACAAAAAAGTCAGCATTAAAGCTTAGAGAGGGCAAGGGGCTTTACGACCAAGGAAAACTAAGAAAAGCAATTGTTCCACTTACAAAAGTAACACATGACGAAGGGCAAGTAGAGGAAGCAATCAATCTTATAGGAAAAATTAAGAAAGAGATTAATCGAATTGAACAAGAAAGGCTTGCAAGAATTGAAGAAGAAAAGAGGCAAAAGAGAGAATATGAAATGGAACTTGCTGAATTAGCAGCGGCTACGGAAAGAGCTCGGCAACAGGCTGATTTGGATATTGCTGCAAGTATGGCAGCAGCTCAAGTTTCTTCAGCAAAAATTAAGGCTGATGCCGATGTAATGGTTGCAAAATATGGGGTTGATGAAGCTGAAATGAATGCTCGTGCCGCAGAAGCATCGGCAATGGCAGAAGAATCTAAAGTTGCTATAGAGCAAATTAAAAGAGACACTGAAATTGTAAAACTAGATCAGCTAAAAGCACAGGAATCTATTGTAGTTGCTGAAGCTGAAGCTGAAGTAGCAAAAACGAATGCAATTGCATTTGCTGCACGGTTATCTGATCAGCAAATTCAAAAGACGAATTCTGGAAATATTCCTCTTACAAATGAAGAGAAATTATTGGTTGGTGATTGGAATTATCTTGGTACTATTAATCCAATTTCTGGTGATGAAGATTACAATGGAGCCGGGAGTATTCTCTCGATTTTAAATGATAGAACATTTAGCGATGAAGGTACTATTGGCCACTGGGGAGTGGGTTACGATAACGATAAAAACACAAACTTTCTGATAAATAGTAGTTATCCGATGCCGTACACTTTAGATGGCACAAACTTGATTATGTCTGTTGATGTAAATGGAAATCAATTTTTAAGGATATATGAAAAATATTAATTTATAGAATAGTAGATCAGTAACTTGAAACACTATTTAATAATATTAAGCCTGTTATATTTATTTGTCCCTTTTATAGATGCTGTGCCCCAACAATCAGGTAGTCTTTCAAAAGTTTTAAATAAAAAATCTAAAAAAGATACTTTAGCAAAGCCTAAGTCTGGAACTTTAAAAAATATAATGAAGAATCCATGCAAGAAACAAATTTAATTTTGAGGTTGACAAAAAAAAGTTTTTATAGAATTAATTATACTTTGGAATTTTAAAAAACATATAGGAGAAAATTATGTATACCACATATATAATAATATGGGGAAGTTTAGTGATTTATGGTGGCTTAGATGCGGCTTTTAATATTCAAGATACATTAGGTGCCTCTAGTGAAAATCGTTCAAAAGCAAAAAAAGAAAAAAAAACAAAAAAATCGAAAGGTAAGAAGTCTTTAAAAGGTAGCTCTGTTAGTGTCATTCGTAAACCAGCACCTAGTGGAAATGCAAAGATTGATAAATTTGTAGATTCAACTTTTGATTTGAATGATAAAGTAATAGCATTAAAGGATAAGCTTAAAGATGTCTCTGAAGATATTGCAGAAAGTAACAAAATACTTGAAGAAATTGGAAGCCATCCAAATGGTGCAGTTGGCTGGGCAAAGTCTCAACTAGCGAAAGGTGCAAGTGCATCTTCTAATGCTGTTACAAATAAACAAATCCCTGATAGTCCGGCAAAATTTCTTTCCATCAAGCTGAATACATTACAATCTGGTATCAAGCAAGGTGCAGCAAAGTTGAAGCCGATTCCTAATGATTTGAAAGTGATTGGTAATCAAGCTCAAACACTATTATCCAGTGCAGGTGAACTACCTGCTGAAGCCAAAAGTTTGGGATTTAAGGGTGCACCGAAAGCTCTTAAGGCTATCAAGGCTGCATCGGGGATATTAAAAAATATTCCAAGTGAAGTTACTTCCGTAGGTGGTGAAGCTAAAAACGTTATGGAAGAGATAGATCAAGTGCTTAGAAATATTCAAAGCATCCTTGGAACTGCATAAGTGTAATCTTAAAGAAAACAATAATCTCTCTAGCTATTTTTTTCTATAATTAATGTAAATCCATTAATGGATTCACTCTTGGATATATCGGAAGTGTTGGACTCATCATATAAATAGTATATTTAATTATGACGCTTTTGCGTCAATCGTTAAAATCCCTTTAATAGTTAGATCTTTCCTTGATTTTTTCACTATTTTAAGATTTATTTAATAGAATAATTAGTGGATGTTTTTATCTATACTTTTATTATGTAAAACTAAATATCATCTTTTAAAAAAGATGACACGTATTTGAATCTTATCTTAATATTTACAATCTTAAAAAGTTAAATAATTGGGGAAAAAATATTTACATCCTTCACTAAATAGTATATGAATAAAAAACCGACAAATGATTATCCGCCTGTAAACCAAATGAATCAAGCACAAAAAGTTGAAATTGTTATGGACATTTTTTCATCGATAACAAACAAGTATGACTTTTTGAATCGGTTTTTATCTTTAAGACAAGATTTATTTTGGCGAAAAAAAACTGTAGAGAAAATGCGATTTTTTAAATCGTTTAAATTTTTGGATATTGCAACGGGTACTGGAGATTTAGCCATTGATGCTGTAAACATGCATCCTGAAATAAAAGCAACAGGGCTTGATTTTGTTCAGAATATGATTGATTACGGCAATGTAAAAATTAAAGATCAAAACTTAAAAGATCGTGTGGATCTAAAATGGGGTGATGCTACTGATATTAATTATGAAGATAATACCTTTGATGTAACAGCTATGGCATTTGGGATTAGAAATATTCCGGATAAAGTTAAAGCCTTAACTGAAATGAAAAGAGTTGTTTTTCCCGATGGTCAAATACTTATTCTGGAGCTTACAACTCCAGATCCTGGCTTTTTTAAAAACATATACAGCTTCTACTTAAATAGTCTTTTACCAAAAATAGCTAAACGTTTCACCGCAAACCCAGCTGCTTATGAATACTTAGCCGATTCTATTATGAATTTTCCAACACGTTCAGAATTTATTTCTTTATTAGATTCAATAGGCTTTAAGAATATTAAAGCTATTCCTCTTTCGTTAGGAATATGTACTCTTTATATTGCTTATAAGTAAATATTATTATAGTAAATAACTAATAGAATAGTCTGGGAGTAATAATAGAATGAACAAATAGTCACTTTTACCTTATTTATTTTTAGAACTAATACTTTTGCAAAGTAGGCAGAATGGTTGGATATACAAATATCTTACGTATTATAGATTAGTTCTTTACTCTAAAAATCCAATTTTCCATGTATCTCCATAATCATAAGATCTCAGATATGTATTAAGATAATTGCAATCATTTCCTGAGCTTCCATAACAGACTGCGGTAAAAAAAGTAAACTCACCGTTTTCAGGATCTGATAAATTTTTATTAAAAATTAATTTAGAATACCCATGTACTAGGTTTTCTTGATTTAAAAACAGCTCAGCTGAATTTCTTGTAGATTTAGCACTTATGTTTTCTTTAGCCAAAAGTAAAGTTGAATTATCAGATGTTTTTAATATTTCAGATATACTTTTTCTAGGTAGTGGTACATTGGGACCTAATAAATCTAGAAATGCTACGGATATAGAAATCAGTATCCCTACTAAAATTATGGATAAAGCTAAAACGGGTCTGTAATTCATCTTATAAAATTTAAAAATGCAACTAATATATTTTCCATTGATTTCTCATTAATTTTTTTAAAATATGATCTAAAATTCAATCATCGTTTTGTCCAAACATATTAATCTATATTGATAAGCAACTAAGACGATAAGTAATTTTATGTAAAAAAATACTCAACAAACAAAAAACCTAACGATTGCTGAGCCTAATTTTAGTTTTTTTCATTCACACTCACCTTCAGTCCATTCTGCAGCACCTGCATTTTCGGCCTAACAATCATTATCATAAGTAACTCCATCAGAACCGCAAACTGGCGCATACATATCATAGCAAGCATTAGGTAAATCTGCATCTTCGCAATTCCAAAAATCCAATCCAATGAATAGTATTAATGTGAGGTGTTTAATCATTGCTTAAAGAATCTATAAAATATATTCGCAACTATGGATAAAATTGCACTCAATAATATCATACTCCCAATAGGAGCATAAAATCGTGTAGAATCACTTTTATAGCTAAAATCTAAAGGCAGATTACCAAACCATTTTATTTTATCACTGAAGAAAACTAAAAAACATCCCACAGTAAGCATAACAATTCCAAATATAATTAAGACTCTTCCGATTTGAGGCATAAATAAATCTACCCATCATCCCGCAAACAAAAAACCTCACGAACATATTTTTTTAAATCGGTGGTCCATCTCCCAAAAACACTTTCCCACCGCCTCCGGAACCGCTAGAAGAATTAGAGTGACTGCTGTATAAAAATATACCGAATAAAGCAATTACGAATGTCCAGAATAGTTTTTTTTCCGTTATTTTTCCTTCAGTGTTATAAAGAAGTGTGCCATCTCTCAATTGTAACACTTTGATTGCATCCACGGTTACTGGCTGAAAAGCAAATGCCTCTAATGGTTTAAAGTATATTACCTCTTGGTCTATATAATCAAGATTATATGTATATAATTTGAAGTCTTTCCTCGAATATTCCCCTAAATATTCAGTGCCATTTTTCAAAACTAATTTATCCAATCCAGTTTGAGCCCAAACGGTTCCAGTAATTAAAAGTAAGACTATATATCTGCGCATTTGTAAATGGTGATTAATTAATAATAGTTAAGTAAAGATAAATAATAATTAAGGTAAAATAAAATAGCAATAAGTAAATAAATTAATCTAACCATCATCCCACAAACAAAAAACCCCACGAATGTGGGGCATAATGAATAAAGATTATTATTAATTTACGGAGTTACAATAATCTTAGACCTCCTTTCTTATTTATTTGTAATAATATAATTGTAAAGCTCTGCTACTTTATCTGTGTTAATTAAATCAACATCATTAAGATATAGTAATTCCCAAGACTTAATATTGTCAGGAGAACCCCAAAACCTTATCATTTTTCTTTCGCTATGAACTTTTTTTATTAATTCTAAAAGATGTTCTTCTTCCTTCACAGGAAATTCTTGGTATCCTCTCCAATTAAATTCCTTTTTCCAGTTGATACTTATTATAGGCATCACATTTTTAGAAATACTTTTCCCAAGATCTGACGTTCTACCATCTATAAAAACGTATCTTTTAGTAGATTTTTTTAAATGCTCAATTACTGGCCTTTTTCCAGAGAGTATAATAGTAACTGCTCCTTGGACAAATGAATCGTTAATTACATAACTGAGCATGGGCTTATAATTATTTAATAATCTATTAAAAACTTCATATGTCTCATTTGGAGAAGATTTTATATCAACAAGTAAAATTAATGGATTATTATTTTTATAAATTGATCCTTCATTATTGATGAATATTTTATATAAGGTATCTAAATATGTATTATTTATAAAAACATCTTTCTTTTTAGTCCACCAGTAATGCGCTACGTATAATTGATTGTTATCTAAAACAATATCCACTTCAATACTTTTATAACCATACTTAAGAGCATTTAGGATGGGGACATCATTCAAATAATCATTATGTGAATGGCAGCGATCACATATCATCATTTCATCATTATCCGAGCTATAAGACAAATTAAATAAAAATATGCAAATAAATATTACTTTGAGCATTAAATAAATCTAAGCATCAAACCATAAGCAAGAAAGCCATGTATATAGGGCAAAAAGTATTACACACTAGGATTACACCCGTGCTTTATTTAAAGGCTATTTATAAAACACATCCCCTATACACATCCCTCTAAAAATGAGGTCGGTATTTGAGCTCCTATTATTACGTAAAGGGACACCCCCTTGATGTAAGTTGGGGAAGAGGAGGGAGATTGAAAAAATGGATTAGATATTTTGTGTCCTCTTTTTTATAAACAATTGATAGATATGATTAAATATAGTTTTATAAAAATAAAAAGCCTTAGATGTGTTCCAAGGGCTCAGTTGTATAGGTGCAGGCGTCGTTGTACTAAAAAAAAATGTTACTAATTTTCAACCCAGCCAGAATCATTATGATCGCGCTCGCTAGAAGCTAACGATGAAAACATTTTTTTTATATCAATAAAACCACCTACAGTAAACCATATAATAATGATAAATGAGAATACTATGTTAATATAAACTTGATATTTCCAATAAACCATCCACGACTCATCAATTACGTCATTTGATAAATTATAAATCGTACCTAGAATAAAAACTAATGTGAAAAGAATATTCCAAACATAACTTACAAGGTAGATTATTTTATCTTCAATTGTAAACTCATTCCCAATACCGAAAACTCTCCAGATGGTTTTAACATTCTTTTTTACAAATTCCACCTCTCCATTAATACTATAATTTCCTCGATTTAAAAGTTTATCCATATTCATTTTTTCTTTAAATGTTATCAAAGAAACTATAATGTATGAGCATGAGGCGGAGGCCATGCTTATTCCGTAAAATTTAATACCATTAATTTCTTTCAATTTTAAAATGAAATTTCTTAACCAACTCATATTTTCACTATCGATGAGCCATGAATCCGAAACTTGAGGAACTATAGTCCCAGTAACAGCAACTGAGGCGCCTACAATCATAGCTGCCCAAGCTCCCTCTGTAGTACCCCTGTCCCAATACAAACCTCCAATTATGACTGCACCCACCCCTCCAGCAAATATTGCAAATGTTACAGCAAAATAAAGAGCAATTTCTTGATTTTGATCAAAGACTAAACTGAAAATAAAAATAAAAACAGCAACACCGAAAATCGAATATCTTAAAGCTTTTAAGTGCTCATCTTTATTAAATGGCGTTGCTCTAAATGGCATTAACACATCTTGAACAAAAATAGAACCCCAAGAGTGTAGGTATGTATCATGTGTACTTATAAATGCTGCTAGCATAAGAGCTGCAAAAGCTCCCAACAAACCTACAGGTAAGACTTCAGAAAGGACAATAGGCGCTCTCATTTGACTTTTTAATGTATCTGTTTTTAGAGTACTTAAGGTATTATTGACAGAATCTGCTACTGATTGATAATCAGGATGATTCATGAAAACATAAGTTAGAACAGGAACCAAAAAAATAAATAATCCTTGAGGTTTCCCTCTAATATCTCCTAGCACAGCAGCCATCTTCGCTTCATGTGCGCTCTTAGCAGAAGAGTTGTACGCCTGATGTCCTTGCCAACTTAGTTGTCCATAAAACATGCCAATTAGTCCAATTAAAAAGTAAGTTAAGTTGAAATCTTCTACTTTACTGGTTTTAAATGGATTGATTAAAGATGAATTTTCATATTTAGCATTTATCTCTTCAATTTGCTCCGATTTTTGTTTTTCAGATAGGAGTTTAAATGAATCCGTTTCCTCCAATTGCTCAATTTCATCCTTAGCTAACTTAATGGGTGTGTTTTTTAAAGAATGAGAAACTTGATCCCAACTAACATTCTTATACAAGAAAATTGTAATAATAAACAGAACTGCAATTAGGAATACTCCTTGAAAAAAATCAGCAATGATTACAGCTATTTGCCCTCCAGTATACACAAAATATAATGCGATACTTATTAATATAATCATTACTAAGGGAAAAGTAGGAATCCCAAAATAGAAATCAGAAAAACCACAATAACTAATAAAAAATTGTGCACCTACGGCAGGGAAAATACCAAAATTAATGATGCCACATACAAAAGCAACCATGCCTGCGAAAATTCTAAAATTTTTGCTATATCTTTTCTCAAAAAACTGAGCTAAAGTCAGGCTTCTTGTTTGTCTAAACCTATAAATGACCCAACCTGATGCCGTAATAGCCAAAACGATTATACCTTGACTTAGACCCCACCATTGAAAAGAAAAACCAGTTATGTAACCTACTTCTAAGAACGATATAATTGATATGGCTCCTAGCCCAGCTGCTCCTTGAGAAACGCTTATCAAGTATCTTCCTGCGGTTCTTCCAGCAGATAAAAAATCAGCGACGCTCCTCATAAGTCCCTTTGCGAAACTTACAGAATAGACCATTGCAATTAGAACAATTGAAATTATAAACCAATCAATAAATGTTAAATTCATTATAAGAAGTTTTAAATACTTAATTAAAATAAATTAATTCAAAATATACATAGTAGCACACAAACAACCCATCTATATAAAGGGTAAAAGTATTACACACTAGGATTACACCCGTGCTTTATTTATAAGCCATTTATAGAACACATCCCCCCTACACATCCCCGTAATTATTTAGCTTTAAAATGAACCACAACCCTCACACACAACCCCCTAAAATGAGGTTAATATTTGGGCTTCTATTATTACGCAAAGGGGCCACCCCCTTGATGTAAGTTGGAAAAGAGGAGGGAGGTTGAAAAAGTGAATTATATATTTTGTGTCCATTATTTTTGTGTCCATTTTTAAAGTATATGTGAATATGTTTGATTATAATTGAAACAAAAAAGCCTCGAATTAAATCGAGGCTTTTATTGAGAGAGGTTTGGTATTACTTCTCAGAGCGGGACCGACGAGACTTGAACTCGCGACCTCCGGCTTGACAGGCCGGCGTTCTAACCAACTGAACTACGATCCCGTGATTAAAAATAGCTTTCTTATTTCTCAATAATTAGAGAAATAGGAATTAATATAATATATCCTAAAAAAAGAAAAATAGGTGCTAATGTTAAACTTTGAAAACTATTTACTTCGCCTGTTGCCATTATTATATATCCAAAAAAAATTGAAATAAGACCAAAAGTAAATATTAGATAATTTAATTTTGATAAACCCCGGGATTGAGAGACTTTCACATTAGACTTTTCTTTTAGTTGTTCTTTTTTAAGATCTATAGTCATACAAGATATAATATTACAGATTATTAAATTTTACCAAAAGGGCTTTTTTATAAATAATAAAAAAACAAAATTATAAAATATTTAAGAGATTATAACTATATTTTGCGCCCAAAAATGGGAAAAAAACTTGCCAAAAATCATCTAGTAATCATCTGTGGTTGCTTAATAGTAGCCTTTGCCATTTTTTCATATTGCGCTATTTTGTTCTATCCTCAAAATAACAAGCAAAATTATGTAACTGTATCCATTAAACCTGGGTTTACATTAAGTAAAATATCGGACCTCTTATATAAAAAAAATATAATAAATAACAAGCGCATGTTTGAACTTGCTGCATTAGCAATGGGTAAAGAAAAAGAACTTCCAATAGGAACTTTTCATTTAATAAATGCTGATACAAATTATGAAATAATTAATCAATTAGTAAATGAATCTCCAGAGGTAATAAAAGTTAGGATACTTGAAGGATGGAATACTAAACAAATAGCGAGTTATTTATCTGATATAATGAGTTTTGACAGCACTGAGGTAATTCAATTAGCTAATGATAAAGATTTTATTCTTAAAAATGGTTTGGATGTAAGTTCTTTAGAGGGATATTTTTTCCCAGATACATATCTTTTTTTTAAAGGTGAAACGCCATCAAATGTGCTATCTCATTTAGTCAAGCAACATAAAATGTTTTGGAATAGAACATACGAGATTAGGGCAAAGCAAATTAATTTATCAAAACATGAAGTTGTTACTCTTGCTTCTATTATTGAGGGAGAAGCTATTTTTAATAATGAGAGACCAAAAATTTCCGCAGTCTATCATAATAGATTAAATATAAATATGAAGCTGCAAGCGGATCCTACAATACAATTTATTATAAATGAGCCACCGAGACGTCTATTAAATAAGGATTTGAAAATAAAATCTCCTTATAATACTTATTTAAATAAAGGATTACCCCCCGGACCTATTAATTGCCCAGGAAAACATTCATTATTAGCAGCCTTATTTCCTGAAGAAAATGATTTTTTATTTTTTGTTGCTAGGGGTGATGGATATCATACATTTTCTACAAATAAAAGGGATCATGATAAGGCAAAAAGAAAATTTCAGAAAATAAGACGAAAACTTAAAAGGGAAAGCAGAAAACAATGAAAATAAAACTGAATAAAATACAACGTCAGGCAGTTGAAACAAATAAAGGTCCGGTTTTAATTTTTGCTGGTGCTGGAAGCGGGAAAACAAAAGTTTTAACTGAAAAAATTCATCGTTTAATTGAAATAGAAAAATTCAAGCCAGAAAACATATTATCAGTTACATTTACCAATAAAGCAGCTAAAGAAATGAAAACTAGGGTTATGTCATTATTAAAGACTGAAAAACTAGGAATTTCAATAGGTACTTTTCATTCAATTTGTGCACGTTTAATTAGAAATGAAGCTAAAAATATTGGTTTAAATCCACAATTCGCGATTTATGACGTACAAGACCAATTAGATTTGTATAAAATTGTTTTAAAGGTTTTAAATATTTCTAAAGACATCATCAAACCAAATCAGGCAAGAAATCAAATAAGTTTTTTGAAAAATAAAATGATTACGCCTGAAGAACAGTTGAAAAAAGCTCGAACAATTTTTGATAAAAAACTGGTGGATATTTATAACCTTTACCAAAAGATGTTAAGAGGAAATGATGCCCTAGACTTTGATGATTTATTGCTTTTCCCGCTACAGATTTTTAATGATCATCCAAAAATTCTTAAAAAATATCAAAATCTCTGGAAATATATTTTAGTTGATGAATATCAAGACACTAACAAACCTCAATTTTGCTTTTTATCCAAGATCGCAGAAAACCATAAAAACATTTGTGTTGTAGGAGATGATGATCAATCAATTTATGGTTGGAGGGGCGCAGATATTGCTAATATACTAAACTTCGAGAAAATCTTCCCAAGTTGCAAAACTTTTACTCTTGAAAAAAATTATAGATCTACTCAGCAAATATTAGATGCTGCAACAGCAGTAGTAAGTCATAATGAAAAAAGAGCAGAGAAAAATTTAATTGCAAGTAATGGAGATGGAGACCCCTTGGTACTAATTGAAACAAGAGATGAATTGGAAGAAGCAGATGCAATTATTTCTGCTCTGGAGAAAGAAATAAAGCTGCATAAGAGAAATTTTAGTCATTTTTCTATTTTATACAGAACCAATGCTCAATCTAGGTCTCTTGAAGATAGCTTGAGAAGGACAGGCATTCCTTATAATTTGGTAGGAAGTGTTCGCTTTTATGATAGGAAGGAAGTTAAGGATGCATTAGGTTATCTAAAGTTAGTTATAAATTTGTTGGACACTATTTCGTTGAGAAGGATTATTAATTTCCCTCCAAGGGGTATTGGTATGAAAACAATGGATAAATGCGTAGCAAAATCTGAAGAAGACAATATTAGTTTATTTGAAGTATTAAAAAATTCTAAACAACTCGCAATTAGAGGCAAACAGTCTGACTCTTTAATTAACTTCTATAATCTTATAAAGAAGTATAATGGATTACAAAAGAAACTTAATGCGAGCGAATTAAGTCGGAGCCTAATTGAAGAATCTGGAATTGTAAAATATTATAAAAAATCACAAGAAGTTGAAAATAAAGATCGATATGAAAATATTTTAGAGTTGCTTAATAGTATTGATGAATTTAGTATGGTCAATCCAGATAGCAACTTGAGTGACTTTCTAGAAGAAGTTTCCTTATTAACTGATATTGATAATTGGAATGACTCAGAAAATCGAGTCACCTTAATGACTGCGCATTCCTCAAAAGGGCTAGAGTTCCCAGTTGTTTTTGTCTCTGGCTTAGATGATGGCCTTTTTCCTCTATTTGGTACATTTGATAATCAAGAAGAATTAGAAGAGGAACGACGCCTTTTTTATGTTGCTTTGACAAGAGCAAGGCATAAAGTATTTTTACTTTATGCGACTAATAGAAGAAGATTAGGAGGTGAAAATATTATAGGTTTACCTAGTCGTTTTATTTCTGAAATTCCAACTGAATACCTAGAGCGTGTTGATTTTCAATCTGCTTTGACTAGGAGAATAGTTGGAGGAAAGTTAAAAAGACAGGCAAAATTAAAAGTTCGTAGAACAGTTACAACTTTTGATGATTTTAAAGTAGGGGATATGGTAGAGCATGCTATTTTTGGACTTGGTAAAATAATGGTTTTAAGTGGTACAGGTGAGAATCAAAGAGTTGGTGTGGTTTTTAAAGATGGTACCAAAAAGAAACTTATAGTAAGATATGCTAATCTCACGAAAGTGAATTAAATTTAGTACGATGAAAGTAGATATAATATCAAGGATAAAAAAGGTTCTCCAGGATGAAGGTCTCAGATTTACAAAGCAACGAAAAGCAGTATGGAATGAACTTGAAAATAGCAACGATCACCATGATGCTGATAAAATCTATGAAAATATCAAATTAAAGAAGGTAAGTGTTTCTAGAGCAACTGTTTATCGAACTCTTGATGTTTTAGCAAAAAATAAGTTTATAAGGAAGTTAGATGTCGGAGATGGAAGAATTAGATATGAGGCTAAAACATCTAAAGATCATCATGATCACATGATATGTCTAGATACTGGAAAAATTATTGAATTTTTTGATGAAGATTTAGAAAACCTTCAGGATAAAATTGCAAAAAAGCATGGGTATAAAGTTATAAGGCACACTCATCAATTGTTTGTAAAGCCAATAAAAAAGTAATTAAGGACGGGTATATTTTTTTTTCATTACAATTGTCTTAGAGTTTTTGTTGTTAAAAGTAGAATAACCTAGTTTTTTATAAAGATTTATGGCTTCTTCATTCTTCTTTAAAACATTTAATGTTATATAACCTTTTTGTTTAACAAAACAATCTCTCTCCACTTTACCTATCAGTAATTTAGCCAAACCCAGCCCTCTAAATTTTTTATCAATTATCAAATGAAATAAATGGATTTTATTTGTTTCTATGCGGTAACTAATATGCCCAACTATCCAATTTTTGCTTTTTATTACAATCGAGGTTATTGGTTTTGAGCTTTTAAAATAGTGTTTTGATACCCAATCTTTAAATTTAAATGGATAGGTTAAGTTTGGGGAAACGAGATTAAGTGTTTTAGGATTTTGGAACCATCCATTTAAAACAGATTCTATTATTCTGCAATCTTCTTTTTTTGAATATGAGATTTTTTCTAAAGTATATTCAAGTTCATTCATTTTAAAAGTTATAAATATTTTATGAAAAAACTTACTTCGATTGATAGGTTTATTGAGGGGGCTCAAGTACAAGGTTTTTATATTTGCGTTGAAAAACATATACGCTATAAAAAGAGTGGTGATTTATATATTGACTTAGAATTAAGTGATATAACAGGGAATATCAATGCAAAAATTTGGGATAATATATCCGAATTAAATTCAAAATTTGAAAAAGGAGATGCAGTTGCAATTTCAGGATATGTTGAGCATTACATAGAGAATTTGCAGCTTGTTGTAAGGAAAATTAATAAAGCAACTATTCAATATTATGGCCGATATGGTTTTAATCCAGCAAAAATTGTTCCTAGCTCAAAAAAGGACCCACATAAAATGTGGAAAAATCTTATTTCTATTGTTAAGGAGATAAAAAGAAAAGAACTGCAAAGGCTAATTTTTTTAATTTATAAATCGAATAAGAAAAGAATTTTGGTACATCCGGGTTCCATTAAATCAAGTTATAATTTTCGATCTGGATTTCTAGAGCAAGCTTTAAGTATGGCCCAGTTAGCAAAAAAAATATCTCCTTTTTATAATTTAGATAAAGAATTAGTAGTTGGAGGAGTGTTATTAATTAAAATTGGAGTATTAAAACAAATAAAGTCTGGCTATGTATTTGACTATTCAAAGGAAGGAAATTTGCTAGGGCAGTCTGTTATTTCAAGAGATATTTTAAACAATGCAATTAAAAAGATTAAAAATTTTCCTGAAGATTTAAAAATAATGTTAGAACATATATTATTATCATATGAGAATAATTTCCAGCGTAAAACATCCTATAGGCCATCATTCCCTGAAGCCTTATTAGTCCATTATATTTATAAAATGAATTCAAATATGAATTTAATGGAAAGAATAATTTTAAATGATAATGAAGAGACTGATTTTACAAGTATTCATAATCATTTTCGATTGCCTATTCTTAAAAAATAAATCTTCTTAATGTTGAAAAAATCTATGAAATTGTGAAAAAATTACTCAGTTTTATAATATTTTCTTTTTCCAATGTAGTGTTTACAAGTAGCATACAATACGTACCATTTGACTTAGGATATCAGTTTGGTTTCTTGAATCATAATGGTAGGATAATATGGGGTGAAGATTGGAAATCAAATAATTTATTTTTCGATGGTAGTTGGGCAATTTTTCCTCCAATGTATGGAGAAAAGATTGAAGAAGGATTTCAAAATGATTCTAATAATGAAATTTCTTTTGATTCATCGGAGGTTGTTTCAAGTATAGAATATCAACAAGGTGATTATGGGCTAGATAAATTCTCTATTGAGATAGATTATATTGAAAAAAATAGAACCCTAGAGTTATTTGGTTTTAAAAGATCCTATGTTGGCAATATCAATCAATATTATTCAAATACACCGCAACCCCAGCAACAATCATACACATTATCATTAAAATCTTTTAATACTGATTTAAATACAGGATTAACTGTTGGGCATTTCAATACTTTATCTGGATTTCCAGACTTAGAACAAAATGGATTATTTGATAATCGTATTACTTCATTAAATTATTTTTGGAAAAAATTTCTTGGATCATTTTCTCTTGAACTTTCAATGGATCAATTCTTGCAAAGATATAAAAGTATTCATAGTCTATCTTTTTATAAAAATTCTCGATTTTTGGTAAGATCTGTTTATAAAGCAGAGCTAACATCTTCAGTAAATCAAATTCCTATTTTGTTAGGTTTTAGTAAAAATGACAGGGCTACTATTTTAGATTCAACAGTTTACACTAAGTGGGTCAACTTTTATTCAAATTTGAAATGGAGCAATTTGAATTTATCTACTAGTTTAACAAAAGATGAGTACCAATTCTTATATGATTATAGTCTAATCTTTCAAAAAAAAATTAAATCTTTGAATATTACTTTATCAAATACGGCTCGTTCTATTCCTGTTCATCCTTATTATATCTATAATACTGAACTTTACAAAAATACTAATTTTTATAAAAAGTATATTAATCGAGGGTCTCTTTTATGGGATGGTTTAAATAATAGTTTTTCTCTAGTAATGTCAGTAATCAATGATGAACAAAAACTTGAAACGGAATCGTTATCAATGCAAAATAAATACAGTAATATAAATTTCATATATACCCGAAAAATTAACTTTGGTTTAGATGCTTCAATTCATTACAATGTGATGGATACTAAAAATTATTACTCTGGGGGTAATGGGAATGAGATTGGATTAAAGTTTCAATCAGATTTTTCACTATTTAATAATTTTATGGGCATAGAAATAGATTCAGAAATCAAATATTTTTTTAATAGAGTAAATTATTCGATGATCAATCCTATTGAGATGGTTCCCATGATCATTAATGAAAATGATCATGGGCCACTGCTACCAATTTATTTGGTTAACTCTGCTCTTAGAGCAAAAGTTTCTACAGTTATATTTGAGTTTCGTTGGACTAATTTATCTGAAATTATCTTATCATCAATACAATCCGATAAAGATAATTTTTTTTCATTTCATCCATCGATGCCTGACATGGGTAGACAAATTGATTTTTCAATTAACTGGAAATTCCAAGATTAGTTATTATAAACTGCAAAGTCTCCAGGTAAAATATTTACTTCAAAAGTTTGTAACAATTCGTTTGAACTATTAAAAAGAAAAACTGTATCTGGAGCACTGTAGTCAGTTGTCCCTAATATTAATTCACCATTAAGTACTTTTCCAGAATAAACTCCACTAAGGTCTCCTACTTTTGCAGCCATATTTAAATTAAGGTCTGCATCTAGAGGGACAGCACCTTCGGAGGTGGCCCTATGGACAACGTCTTTAAATTTAAAAATATCTGCTCGACAAGCTGTTCCTAAGCCATAGGTAACAATTTCAATATCTCCAGTATTAATATCTACTTTACCCGAACCGTAACTAGCTGACAAGTTTTCATCATAAGATGTTCTAGATACAAACAATAAATTTTCATCTAAGTAAAGTTGCTC
>NZHK01000012.1 GCA_002691285.1 Fidelibacterota bacterium
ATTTTAGCACCTAAGGATCTAAATTTTTCTTCAATTTTTTCATATCCACGATCAATATGATAAATCCTGCTAATCTCTGTTTTTCCTTTTGCAATAAGACCAGCTATTATCAAAGATGCACTGGCACGAATATCAGTTGACATAACAGGAGCACCAACTAAGCTTCTCACTCCTCTAACAAATGCCGTATTTTTTTTAACATTTATATTTGCCCCAAACCGATTTAACTCAGGAACATGACTAAATCTATCATGATAAACAGTATCTGTTACGATAGAAGATCCCTTCGCGGTTGACATAAGTGCTACCCATTGAGCTTGAAGGTCTGTTGCAAACCCTGGGAATACATCAGTTGTCATATCTACCGCATTTAATCGATCGGCTGGATGAATAGTAATAGAATTTTTTGTAGTCTCTAGATTACATCCAACCTCTTTTAGCTTTGAAATCAAAGAATCCAGATGAGTAGGAATCACATTAACAAGCTTTAATTTACCTAACAATGCTCCTGCAATTAAAAAAGTACCTGCCTCAATTCTATCAGGAATGACTTCGATGTTCGTTGAATTTAAAGAGGATACTCCCTCTACAATTAGTTTAGTTGTTCCAACACCTTCTATTGAAGCTCCCATTTTAATCAAGAATTGACAAAGTTGAACAATCTCCGGTTCTTTTGCAGCATTATTGATAATCGTAGTACCTTTTGCTAAAACAGATGCCATAAGAATGTTTCCTGTTGCACCTACTGATGGATATTCAAAATTAATTTCTGATCCTATTAACTGATCAGCCTCAGCAAGGATATATCCGCTTTTCAGTGTTACTTTAGCCCCTAATTTTTCAAGACCTTTCAAATGATAATCAACAGGTCTCGGTCCCCAAGCACAGCCGCCAGGCAAAGAAACTTTTACATGTCCAAATCTCGCTATGAGAGGGCCTAAAACATAAAATGATGCCCGCATTGTTTTTACTAAATCATAAGGGGCTTCTGGATTGTTTACTGATTTTGTATTAATTTTTAAGATATTGTCTGAAAATGAGCATTTAGCACCAATGATTTCTAATAATTTTATCATAGTCCTTGTATCTCTTAAGTTGGGTACCTTTGATATTTTGGTTTCCCCATCTGCGATTAATGCTGCTGTCATTATTGGCAAAACAGCGTTTTTGGCACCACTTATATCTACTGATCCCGAAAGTCTCTGCTGCCCCTCAATGATAATTTTATCCATTACGTAATACCTACCTGTTTTCCATGGAATAAAGATTTAATTACTTTTGATCTTTCATTTTCATCGAGATACTGTACTTTAACTAAAGTACTTCCACTATCTGTATATTTTGAAATATGTAAATGATTATCTGCATTGAAGGCTATTTGAGATAAATGAGTAATGCAGATAACTTGTTTGGTTTTAGAAAGGTCTAATAAATGATTTGAAACTTTTTTAGCAGCCATGCCAGATATGCCTGTATCAATTTCATCGAAAATAAGAGTTTTTACAGGATCCAGATTTTGAAAAACAGTTTTTATTGCTAGCATAATCCTCGAAACCTCACCACCTGAAGCTACATAAGAAAGTGGCTTAACATCCTCTCCCGGATTTGTAGAAATAAAAAACTCAACAGTATCAATACCTTTAGAATTATTTTCATAAAATTTATTACCAAATTTAACAAAAGCATCTCTTTTTTCTTTTTGCTCAACTTTTATATCAAATTTTGAGTTTGGCATATTTAATTCTGACATTTTTTCCTCAATTAATTTTGATAACATCTTAGATTTAAGTTTGCGTTTATTGTGAATTTTAATTGCTAATTTTGAAAACTTAACCTCCTTGTCTTTAATATCATCTAAAATTGTACTTTTTGTTTTATCAATAGTTGTTAGAGAATCTATTTCATTCTGTATATCCTTTCTATAATCAATCACTGACTCGGTACTACCACCATATTTCCTTTTTAAAAGATCATACGCATGAATTCTTTCACCTAAAAAGTTGACCTCTTGTTCATCAAAATCCAAATTTATAACTTGGGAGGATATTTCAGAGGTAGCCTCTTCCAAATGAATCATTGCCTCTTTTAATAAATCAGAAATTTTTCTAAGGTTAGGATCAAAATCTAATATTGAAATCAAATCATTTTGTATCCTATTGACTTGTTCCTCAATACTTGGTTCAGAAACAGTCAATGCATACTCACTACTTTTTAGAATTTCTTTTATTTTTTGAATATTATTTAATTTTTTAAATTTTTTCTGATTTGCAGAATCTTCATCCTGAGTTGGATTAATAGCATCAATCTCATTGGCTTGGAACTCGAGTAAGCTCAATCGATCTTTTTTTTCTTTACTTGCTTTTTTCATTTTTACAAGATTTACTCTAAGTTCAACTAGTTCCTGGTGAAGATCGATTAATTTCACAATTTCATTTTGATGTTGGCAATACTGGTCAAGATAATCAATATGGCTGTTATTGTTTAAAATCAACTGTTGATCATGCTGGCCGTGAAAATCAATCAATGAGCCAATTTGACTGGTCACTTTTGACAATGAAATTGGAGCATCATTTTGGTAATACTGAGACCTGCCTTTTTTAGAGATTATCCTTCTTAGTTCAAAATCAGAAAATTTTGATACAACAACCGCACGCTCTGCATTACTTCGCACCATTTGCTTATTTACTTTTGCTCCCAGAGATGATGCTAAGGCCTTTAATAAAATAGATTTACCTGATCCTGTTTCTCCTGTAATTACAGTTAAACCTGGCTTAAAATCAATAGACACCTCATTGATAATTGCATAATCTTTAATATATAAAGACTTAATCATTTAAATTGTTTCTTGATCATACAGATGGTAATCACTCCTAAAATTACACCAATACCATCAGCGATAACATCATAATAACTAGGATATCTTCCAGGAATAAATGATTGCCATATTTCATCAATGCATCCAAAAAAGATTCCAAAGATAGATATAATGATTGTATTATATTTATGCTTATCCTCATATGCTCTGTATCCTAATACTCCTAATAGAAAATACTCTATTACATGTAATAATTTATCCCATGTAAAAACAAAAACAGTTGGAACAGATTTTCCAGGTATCGATGATCCAATTAAGATTAAAAAAAGATATAAGAAAAATTGAACTTTAGGATAACTCATATTTAGAAATAACAGATGGAATAGTGTCTAAAAGATCTGAAGCAATCTGACCTCTATGCCCTTTTGAAGATAGTAATTTATCAGATGACTTTCCTTGAACAAAGGCTCCTAATGTAGCTGCATCAAAACTATTTAGCCCACTTGATAAAAAGCTAGCCAAAATTCCTGATAATATATCCCCTGTTCCCGCTGTGGCTAAACCAGAGTTCCCAGTAATATTTACAACTGCTTTATTATTTTTCATTATACACATTGGTACTTGTTTTATCAACAAAGTATGATTAAACACTTTTAAAGTATCTTCTATAATTGTAGGGAAATTTGAAATAATATCTTCTACTGCAATATTAATTAAACGGGAAAACTCTCCAAAGTGTGGCGTAATAATTAAAGGGGTTTTTTTACTAGACAATTTATTTAAGGAATCAATATAAGGGAAAAGTCCATCCGCATCTAAGATTAGAGGTTTAGCAATAAATTTTACAAGTTTTTTTATTAATAATTGGGTTGATTTGCTCCTTCCTAATCCTGGACCAATGAGGACAGAATCAGCCCATTCAACTTTCTCCATTATAGAATCGTAATGCGAAATATCCAGATGCCCTCTATCTTCATCAGGGAGAGAAAAGGTTATCCCTTCAATTAAATTTGTTTCATAGATATAGTTTAATGAAGATGGAGTTGTAGTGATCGTTAATCCAGCACCACTACGTAATGCTGCACTAGTTGACAATATTGCTGCGCCAGTCATTCCTTTAGACCCTGCAATTATTAAAACTTTTCCGGATGTATACTTATGATTATCCAATTCCGGTTTTATTAAAATTTCTTTACATTTTTCTTCTGAGAATTTTGTCCAGCTAATTCCACCTAATCTAGTATCAGAGATTTCTGGAAATCCTATATCTTTTTTAATTATTTGGCCACAGTATTTAGGCCCTTTTTTTAATATCATTCCTAGTTTGGGATAACCAAATGTAATCGTCTTATCTGCTTTAACTGCAATAGAGCAAACTTCACCTGTATCCCCATTGAGCCCACTTGGAATATCAATTGCTAAGACTTTTGAATTAGATTGATTTACCCATTGTATATATTTAAATATTTTCGGACTAATATCCCTAATTAATCCGGTACCAAAGAGACCATCTATAATTAAATGAGGAAAACTGCTGTTTTGAATTTCTAAACTGAAAGAAATCAAAACACCTTTTTTTTTACATTCAAGGAAATACTTCAAACCTTCTCCACTAATTTCCTTTTCAGATACTAAAGTATGAATGTTTACATTATAATTATTATCCTTAAGAATTGATGCCGCTGCAAATCCATCACCCCCATTATTACCCTTTCCACATATTACTAATATTTCTGGATTTTTTTCTTTTTGCAATAAAGATATTGCAAAATCAGAAACACAGCGTCCCGCATTTTTCATTAAAGACTGGCCAGTCGTAATGTGTTTTTTTAATCCTATTCCATCTAGCCTTTTGGCTTGCGCAATTGTCAATAATTTCATTTTTGAATATACAGAGCAGTTGCTGTAGCATGAGATTCGGTATGGGAAATAGATACTCTACACTCACATTCTAATTTAAAGTGAAGATCTACTATTGGGACTCCTGAATTAGAAGGTAGAATTTCGATATCTTTAAAAGGAATTGGATTTTTATATCCTGATGATTTGACTGCCTTTATAATCGATTCTTTTGCAGCAAATCTTCCAGCATAATGTATACTCGGTGATGATTTGCTATCACAATACTTTTGTTCAAGGGAGGTAAAAACCCTATTTTTAAACAATTCACCAGATCTTAAAAGCAGTTTATTTATTCTATCGACTTCAACAATATCAGTCCCTATAAAAAAATTAGGCAATTCCATTAGTTTCATTAACAATTAAGACCAATTGATTTATATCATTTAAATCCCAATCTGCTCCAGAATTAATTGTCCCAAATGTATCACCATATCGAGCAAAAGCAGTTCTCATACCAATTTTTTTGGCACCTACTACATCACGCTCTGGCCAATCACCAACCATAATAGTTTCTGCTGGTTCAAGATTTAAAGTTTTTAAGCATAATTGGAACGGTTTTGATGAAGGCTTTCTCTCACCGCTATCATCAAATGTAATAACTACATCAAAATAATGATAAAGGTTAAGATAGTAGATCCTCATCCAAGCTTCACGGCTAGGAGCATCGGACACAACTCCTAGTTTAATACCAAGTTTTGCTAAAGACATTAATGTTTTATGAACATTGGGATATGCCATTAAGTTTGCTTCTCTAGCTCGTCTATAGGCTACAATCCCCGCTGCAAGATATTTATGCTCAATATATCCTATTTGCTTATCAATAAAAACATCAAAAACTTTTTGATTCTCCCATCCAAATTCTTCATATATACCAACGATTTCTTTATATGCTTGGTCTTCATCAAGAAGTAATCCAGCCTCTATCATGCCCTTAATTGCAGCTTTAACTGCAAACTCCTTCATCTTCATAAAATCTAAAAGAGTATTGTCTAGATCAAAAACAACTCCTTTAATTAAATTTTCAGACATAATCAATTAGTTATTTTTCGTATTTAGCTGGATTATTTATTTCATCTATTTTGCGCTCAGCCATTTTACGCCAATCTCTATCTTTTCTAGCTTCTTCAAAATACCTTTTGGCACGGGTTTTATTTTTTTTACCCATTTCAGCTATACCTAATTCCAACCACCCTCCTCCAAACCTTTTTTTAATGTCAATACAAGATTGAGCTGCTATGATAGCTTTATCCCATTCCTTTATATTGTTATAAGCAGATGCTAAGTTGAAAAATTTATTAAAATCTTTTTTATCAATTTTTGTTGAGTAGCTTAAGTTTTCAATAGCCTCTTCATACCTTTCTTGCTCTAGATATAAAATACCTAATCTCATCAAACCATCTGCATAGTCGGGATCTATTTGAATAACAGTTTTCAATTTATCTTCAGCTTCACTATAATTACCAATATCAGTGTATAATTTCCCTAAATTTCCATAAGCTTTTGTATAACCAGGATTTATTTCTATTGCCTTATTATAATGGATAATAGCCTCCTGATTATTTCCATCAGATTCGTAGGCAGTTCCCAATGTAAACCATGTCTTATCATGATCAGGTTTAATTTCTAATACTTTTTGCAATGACTCTATCGCTTTTTTTGATTGGCCTTGTTTTTTTTGCAATACTCCAAGTTGAAAGTAAGCAAGGTAAAAATTTGAATCAAACTCTAGGGCTTTTTCATAATAACCTGTAGCCTTAGATACATCTCCTCTTTTGTAAGATTTGTTGCCTGCATTTAAAAACTGTTTAGTAACATTATCTAAACCTTTTCTAGCTTTTTTATGGTCAGAATAAATATCAAGAGTTTTTTTAAAGTATTCAGCCGCACCTTCGATATCTTTTTGCCTAAATCGGGTTAATCCTTTGTAAAATTCAGCATCAGGGAAATAAGGGTGATCTTTTGAAATTATTTCATAATTTTTAATTGCTTCTTCAAATAAACCTTGTTGGACATTACGATTACCGTTTTGAATATTTTCTGATATTTTTGCAATAACATTAGACCACTCCCTAAAGTCTTCATCTTTTTGTACAGCCTCTATTGAATATTCATTTGCCTTTTTCAAATTTCCCTTATGTAAATATAGTTTTGATAAGCTTTTCAAAGCAGGAGCAAAGGAAGGATCTATTTTAAGAGCCTTATTAAATAGATCTTCAGCTAAGATTAGGTTACCATTCTCCAATTCAGAATTTCCATTCTTTAAAAGTTTATCGGTGCTTTGAGAAAATAATATTCCAACAAAAAAGAAATATATTAAAGGCATCTTTTTTCCTTTACAATGTATGTTATTTTAATTATGAAACAAATATAGGATACTAATTTTAGCAATAAAACTAAAACAAAATGTATTACTTTTGCTCATTAGCATTTGTATTTGCATCTAATTTTAATTCAATCTCTATGATTTCATTAGATAGCTTTTTAGCAGAGCTTTCCATTTTAATCAATTTTTTATTAACAGCAGAAATATTTTCATCCAGGAGAAGTAGTTTTTCTTCAGCTAATTTATTTTGTCGATTATATGATAAAACTTTTTCATTCAATATTTCTAATTTGCTTTTCAAATCATTAAGGTTTTGCAATAAGTTGTCTCTTTCAGTTTCACTTTTTTTGTCTAAAGAATCAATTTTCTGTTTAAGAACTTCTAACTCATCGTTGAGTTTAACTATTTTATCATTAACAGAGTTGTAATTCGAATTTACGAGAAGAACTAGGTCCTCTTTTTGAATAATAAGTGCTCGATTTAAATCCTTAATTGAAGTAGAGTTTTCTTTCACACCATTTTCTACATCGCTGAACCTACCCTGTACTTGTATAACTTCCTGAATATTATTTGCAAGAGCTCCAGCCATCATGTCAATTTGATTTTGACTTTTTTCTTGATCAATGTAGAGGTCTTTTATCTCGTTCTTAGTTGTTACCAAATTCCCGGAAAGCAGATAGGATTTATCCATATTTGAATTAAGTTTTTCATTCATTTTTTTTACAAGATTGTCTAAAGTTCTTAAAGTATCACTTAATCCACCAATCTTTTGATTATGTTCTGCAATCTTAACACGGTTATTGATTAGATCATCCTTATTATACTCTAAGTTCTGATTATGTTGTCTTGTTTTTGATTGGAGCCTCAATAGCTCAATTTCAAATTCATTTTGAATTGCTTCAATATTTAAAAATAAATTATTTAAATCTCCAATAGAAAAACTAAGAGAATCTTTTAAATGATTTACTTGCCCAGTAAGATATCGAACATTACTGTTTAACTGATCAAGGCGATCAGAGAAATAAGTAAGATCACCTTTTCTTGCAGTGTCTTCCCTACCGAGAACATCAGAAGGAATAATTTTTATTGTTCCTTGATCTGTTTTTAGAAAAATTCGGTTTTGATTCTCATTAACAATCTTCCCCTGCAAGATGGAACCATCTTTAAGGAAAAATATAGTTAAATCTTGCCCATAAATATTTGTCGAGAAATAAAAGCAGAGGAATATAATTATCTTTTTTAACATTAGTTTGCAAATGGTAAACCCGTGAATCTAAATGAATGGAATGATTAGATCAACTTATTGAAAAAAATAAAAAGCTCCGTAAAACAGAGCTTCTTATACTAGTACCGAAGGCCGGACTCGAACCGGCACGGGAATTACCCCACATGCCCCTCAAGCATGCGTGTCTACCAATTCCACCACTTCGGCAATAAA
>NZHK01000013.1 GCA_002691285.1 Fidelibacterota bacterium
ACTTCCTTGATCTTCTTGGTTATCATCACCCTCATCACCTGAATTGCTTTGACTTCTTTGATCTTCTTGTTCAAGCATTTTTTTTAATAATTCATAGTTTATTTTTGAATCTCTATCTGTTGAATTCAATTCAATAGCTTTTTTGTAATGATAGAGGCTTTCTTCTAACTTTTTTTCGTCTTTGTAAATATTGGCAAGATTAAAATGCGCTCTGCTTGATAATATTTCATCTTTAGAGTTTGAAACTTCTTGTAAGAATTTCATACCAGTTTCAATATCTTGATTTTTAAATGCAGATATACCAGCCCCAAATTTTGCAGAAATATCATTTTCCCTTACATTTAAAACGTTTAAGTAGTATTCTAAAGATTGTTTATAATCTTTTTTTTCAAATAAAGATAATCCCTTATCTTGAGAATAATAAAATTGCATTGATACGAAGAGAACAATAAACTTAAACATTTTAGTTTTTTTCTTTTGTTGGATAAATAAAGGATATTAAAATAAATATGAAACTAATTAAGCCAATCAATTGATAGCGGTCATCATAATCAGAAAATTCATGTGTTGAAATTATTTTTTTTTCCATCTTATTAATACCACTTTTTATATCAGTGTAAGAATCCCTATTATTTGAGAACCAATAGAATGATCCGTTACCAGCTTGAGCAATATCTTTTAAGATAACTTGGTCTACCTTTGAAGTAACTAACCTTCCTTTTTTATCAAGTTTATATTTATTATTTGATTCAATTGGAATAAGACCTCCCTCATCAGATCCAACAGCAACTGTATTTATAATCATACCATCCATAGCAGCTTTTTTTGCTACACCTATTGCTTCTCCTTCATGATCTTCTCCATCTGTAACAAGGAGAACTACTTTGAATTTTCCAAGTTCCTCTGTAAAAGCCGTAAGTGCAGTATTCAACGCCGAACTTAATGATGTTCCTTGGTTCGGGATCATGTCAGTTTCTATTTCATTTAAAAATAGTAATGCTGCTTCATAATCAGTAGTTAATGGAAGATATAGGTGACTAGACCCAGCAAAAACTATTATTGAAACCCTATCTCCATTAAGAGTTTTTATTAATTTATTTAATTCAAATTTTGCCTTAGAAAGCCTTGATGGAGTAACATCATTAGCATCCATACTTTTGGAAGTGTCAAGTACTATTACTAAGTCAACACCCTTTCTTTCCACCGGCCGAACCCTCGTACCAATCTGAGGACCAGAAGCTGCAATAGTTAGAAAAAAAAGGCCTAAAAAAACCAATCTGTTTTTTATTATTACAGAATTTAAATTTACTTTACTTACTAGAAAGTTATAGACCTCATCATTAGTATTGGACAAAACACTCCTTTGATTATCTTTTTTAAAATATAAAAATATCCAAAACAATAATTGGATTGCCAACAAAAACAGAACCCAATCATGACGAAAAGACATTAAAACATACTCCTTAAAATAAATCTCTTATAGATTTCTATGAAAAGACCTAATATCAACGCAGGCAATAAAATCCATATATAGATTTCAGTATAATTGGAATATTCCTTCACTTCAATTTCAGAACGTTCTAAAGTATCTATTTCGTTATATATGCTTTCTAATGCCTTGATATCTGTTGCCCTGAAAAATTTTCCTCCAGTCTTATTTGCAATAAACATTAAAGTTTCTTCATCGATTTCATTTTTTATCAAACCTCTCCCAGGTATTCTTGTAAAAGCTTGATTAGTACCTGCACCAATAGTATAAATCTTTATATCATATTGTGATGCTAATTCAGCAGATGTTCTGGGATCAATTTCACCAGAATTATTACTCCCATCGGATAATAGAACCATCACTTTACTTTTAACTAGACTTTTTCTCAAACGATTTGTAGCATTTGCTATAGCCATCCCAATAGCAGTTCCATCATATTCTTTTGATACAATATTAATTTCATCAATCAAAGATTTTAGTACTGATTTATCAACAGTTAATGGACACTGAATGAAGGATTCTCCTGCGAAAACAATAATTCCTATTCGATCACTTTTCCTTGAATTAATAAAATTGATTGCTGTTTTTTTTACGGCTTCTAAACGATTTGGTTGAAAATCATCTGCTAACATACTTGAACTGATATCAAGAACTAATATCATGTCAACGACTTCAACTGAAGTCTCTTTAATTTTATCGACAAGCTGAGGACGTGATAAACCAATTATAATAAGAATCAAGGTTAATAAATGACCTGATCTCAGAAGAATATTTTTTTTTCTTCCAGAATTAATAATTCTTTCTGATAAAAACTGCTTTGAGGAAATCAAGAATATGGCTTCATTCTTCTTCCCTTTTTTTTGGTACCAAAATACAAGAAACGGTATGGTAATCAAGAATAATAGGTAGAATGGACTGTGTATCTCCATTTCTAGTTAAGAATGAATCCTAAAATCATGCATATAAATGCTTTAAACAAAAGAAATCGTAATTAGTTTCTAAAAATCAAAGAAAACTAAAAAAATTGAAATAAATTAATTATTTCGATTAAGATTTATTTTTGTTTTCAGTTCCTTTTTCCGCATCTAAAATTTCTTTTTTACCAGTTTCCACAGCATCTTTAAACTCATTTATGCCTTTGCCAAGGCCCCTTGCAAGTTCAGGAAGTCTTTTAGCTCCAAAAAGAAGTAAAATAACAAGAAAAATTATAAGCAGTTCTCCAGTACCTAAATTAAACATATTATAATTTACAAATTAATACATTAGTTTTTATTGAAATTTTATCGAAAAAACCTAAGAATGTAGTAAGAAGTCGCTATCCCTATCACACTAGTAAAATTAAGTGATAAAGCTAATCCAAACTTTAATGTTATAATTTTTAAATCAATAATAATAACTCCATTTTGATTCCCAACACTACTACCGATATCTATATTAAAGCTAGTTAGAAAAAAATCTTTCACGACCCCTTCAGGAAGCATCCAAGCCATAAGATTTCCTATTACGCCACCGATAATTGCACCAATCAATAATCCTATTGCTATAAGGGAAATATCTCGATTTTTCATATTTTTTAATTTTTTATTTCAGCTTGTTTTTTATTTATATGCAACAACCAAAATAATATGTTCCAGCTTATAAAAAGAATTGTAATAGGAAACAATAACAATCCTCTAAACCATATTATACCTATTGCACATAGAATAAAGACGATTAATATAATGGAATTTGTTTTCCCTGACTTGAAGGATAGAAGAGGAAATTTAATAAAATGTATTGGACTTATCATTAAAAAACAAACTAATGATAAAAGAATTATTGAAGTCCTTGGATCGCCATAATTTCCATAAACTTCAGAATTAAACATTAAATATGAAAATAAAGTTATAGTAGATATCGGTGTTGTTAAACCAATAGTATAACTCTTAACAATTCCTTTTTCCTGACCAATATTAAACTTAGCAAGCCTTATAGTACCACACATTAAAGGCAAAAAAGAGACTGCTGAACCCAATAGAGGATGAAGACCCTCTACATAAAAAGTATGAATTAAAATAGCAGGAACAACGCAAAAGGATATAGTATCTGCCATGGAATCAAATTCAACACCAAATTGTGATTCGATACCTAACAAACGCGCAATTTTTCCATCAAAGGCATCCAATAATCCAGCAATTATAATCAGAGTCCCAGCCTTTAAAGGATCATTTTGAAGTATTAATCCAATCGCAATAAATCCTAAAAACATATTGGTTAGTGTAAGAATATTCGGAATAAATCTTTGATGTTTTTTGGCCATATTTTTATTTTGATTATATATAAATGTAGAACTAAAATTTTAATAATTCACGATGATTTAAATTAATTTCAAATTAAACTTTAAAGAGAAATTATAATTATTAAAATTAAGGTCCACAGGTATATAAGTAAAATTATTTAATAAACTTCCCCAATTTCATCTTTTTATTTTTCAATTTGCCATCTCTATAAATTTCTAGTTTTAGAACATCCCCTGAACGAAGATCATTTTCAAGAATTATTTTTCGAATATCACTAGGCTTTTCAATATTCATGTTATTCACCCTAATTATGAAATCTCCAGGCTCTAGCCCTGCCTTTTCTGCAGAACTCTTTTTTGCCACATTCACAATTACCACTCCGTTATCCTCTGGTAGACCAAGATACCTAGAAATACTCCTAGTTACTGTCTGTACCACAAGACCCGTTGAGTAGCCTCGATCTACCTCACCATTAATCCTTAATTCTTCCGCTACCTTTCTTGCAATATTGATCGGAATAGCAAATCCTATACCCACAGAACCTCGGAAATGGTCGTCATAATCGGTAAATATAAAAGTGTTTATACCAATTACCCTACCATTTGCATCAATCAAAGGTCCTCCCGAGTTACCTGGGTTTATAGCTGCATCTGTTTGAATCATATTTTGTAATACTTTACCTGATTTTTGCATGCCAAAATCCATATTCAATCCACTAACAATTCCAACACTTGCAGAAGGATTGTTACTTATTGTAAATAACTCAAAAGGATTTCCCAAAGCAATGACCCATTCACCAATAATCAAATTATCAGAGTCGCCTAATCTAGCAAATGGGAAATTAGATCCGTCTAATTTTAATAACGCGAGGTCAGAAGTCTGGTCAAAACCAATTATTTCAGCATCAAATTCATCTCCACCTGATAACGTTGATGTTATTTTATCAGCATCCTCAACAACATGATAATTTGTTATCAAAAATCCATCTGGGCTAATAACTACTCCACTTCCGGAATTTTTCATAGGATAGATATCCTTTGGATATATTAATCCAAAAAATGGGTCAAAAGAGACAGATGGAGTATGTTGTTCTACATTTATACTTGCAACAGCAGGCCCAACTAACTTAATTGCACGCGTTATCGCTGTTTCTCTAGATTCAGAAATACTATTTGAATAGGTAATTGCAAAAAAATTAAATAGTAAAAATAATATATAAACCTTAATCATAATTAACTCTATTGAGAATTAATCCTTGCGGTGGAGCTTTAAATATTAGCACGTTCTTTCTTGGATATTTAATTAACAAAATAAATTCCTCTTCAGACATCCTATTTTGATAGACTCCTATCATAGAACCAACTATATATCTTATCATATGATGTAAATACCTGTTTGCCTTAATATGGAAAGAATACATATCATCATCTTTTTTCCAATAAGCGCTAAAAATATTACAATTTGTATTTTTTAAATCTTTTCTAAATTTACTAAAAGATAAAAAATCTAAATTCCCAAGTAAATTCTCAGATAATTTGTTAAGCAATTTTATATCCAGCCTGGGTAAAATCCAAGATTGGTTGTTAAACAAAAATGATTTACCTGTATAACACTGATAAATATATTCCCTACTTGTAGCATTAAATCTGGCATGAAAACATAATTTAACTTTTTCTACCTCAGATACTACACAATACCATGGCAAGTTTCCATTCAGTGCATCTTTAATTTTTTGATTATTTAATTTTATGCTTAAGTCTACATGAGCAACTTGACCAAAAGCATGAACTCCAGTATCAGTTCTACTTGATCCGAAAACAATAATTCTATTAGATGCTTTACTTATTTTTTTTAACATTTTTTCTAATAATCCTTGGACAGTGTCTTGATTTTTTTGAAGCTGCCATCCAGAAAAATATGAACCATCGTACTGTATTGTGATTTTATACCTCATTATACGTACTAAAAATCATATCTTAATTGAATTTTAACCTCGTTCTTTTCAATCAATGGATAAACTTTAACGCTTTCATTCAATCTAGATAAATATAGTGAATTAATGGCTGAAATAATATGGTTTAGGGTTATTATACCAATCGTATATTCTCCATATTTTGATAATTTGTCACTTCGTATTCGCATTTCTTCAAACTTTTTCATATGTTTTTGGGATTTCCAATTCCAGCCATACTCATATTCGTAAATATCATCTATTTGACGCCATCTTAAATGTTCAGCATTATGACTTTCCAAACTCATATAGTTGCCAATATCAACCCAATACTTGTGGCTTTTATTTTTCTGATTGGTACCTGCGTATTTTGCAGCATATGATTGATATTGTAGCTTTTGATGATTCGAAAATTTATAGAACCCTAGGCATGTTGACCATAAAGTCAATTCTATTAGGTTAAAAAATCGTGATTGAGATGATTTTAATAGCGATGACTCACCCCAGCCCGGCATTAATGCTGATTTAACTGCTGGATGAATAGTCTTATTTTTGGCGCCTAAATGATTCATGTTTGAAAGAAAAATTATTATAAAAATTATTTTTTTAAGCAATTGACTGGTCCTATGAATAAAAAGATTACTAAAGAAATAACGGCAAAAACATCACCGTAAGATGTATAGAATGTACCCGCATTATATATTGGTAGACTTTCTTTTATTATAACTTGTTTGCCTAATGAGGTTTTTGTCATAACTTTACCATTAGGTAAAATAAATCCAGATATTCCAGTATTTCCTCCTCGCACAATTGGGATTCTATTTTCTATAGCTCTTAACTGAGCTTGTGCAAAGTGTTGAAAGGGACCAGCTGATGTTCCAAGCCATCCATCATTAGCTTGAATTATTAAAAAGTCTGCTCCATTTTCAACAAATTTTCGAGCATATCTAGGAAAACTAGATTCATAACAAATTAAGTCTGAAAAAATTAAATCATTTAATCTAAAACTTACATAGTTACTCCCTTTTTTAAATATACCTCTATTCATATTTAGATTTAGATTAGCTAATGGAGAAAAAAAATTAGGTATTAAATCATACTCAGCGAACGGAACAAGATGAATTTTATCATACATTAAATAATCCTTTTGAGGACTTAAATACATTGTACTATTAAAGTATGACTTAGTTCCATTAGAATCTAATTCCCTATCTACAGTTCCAATAATTATTGGTATTCCCGATTGATTAACTTTTCGTTGTAACTTTTTCCTAATACGGTTTTCTATCCTTAGATATGACGGAAGTGCTGTTTCAGGGAAAATGATTAAATCGGGACCCAAATTAATTGCATCTTGATAAAGAGAATCCATAAAAGTCATTGTTTGTTTTCTCAAATTATAATCCCATTTTTTATTTGGATCAATATTTGGCTGAATGATGGCGATATCAATACTTTTACTCGTAGGTAAAATATTGTTCATCCTATAAAAACCAAATATTGGTATAATAATTAAAATGGAAATAATTAAACGAATATTTTCTTTTAAAAACTTGTTGCCATTTACATAAAGGTAAATCATCAAATTCAATGTTATAATTATAAATGTTAGAAAGTAAGTTCCAGTAAAATCTAGAAATTGTAACATAAATGGATATTCTGATTGTGTCAGTGCAAGGTTTCCCCATGTAAAACCAAGAGGGCCAAAACTACGAACCCATTCTAAAACCACGATTAAAAGTGGCAAAATCAAGTAAGCATTTCTAGATGTTTTAATTAAACCGTAGATATATCCAGAAAATGCCCAGAATAAAGAAAGATAAAAAACAGCAAATATTAAAGATAATATAACAACATAAAATTCTGCACCTGAATTAGTACCAATCCAATAATTTGATATTAAATTGTATATGATCCCAAAAATCAAACCTGATATGAAATTTGATTTTGAATTATTAATAATCCATGAGTGAAGGATAGGAATAAATCCAAAATAAATACAAAAACCAAGTTTTATCGGTAAATAAGAAATGCCAACTAAAACACCAGATAAACAAGCTAATTGCCATGAAGGTCTTTCTAAAAAATTCATTTCAATCTAATTGTTCATATCTAAAAATTGTTGAAGAAAAATAGTAGCTGCTATTTCATCAATTTTATCTTTATTGTGACCTGTTTTTATATTTTGTTTTATAAGAAATTTTTTTGCACTTATTGAGGTTAACCTCTCATCTTGAAAAAATATCGGGAGTCCCAGGATACCTATAGACTTTGAAAAAATACGAACATTTTTTGTTTGCAGGGTGTCTTTTCCGTTCATTCCCAATGGTAAACCAATCACCATTGACTCAATATTTTTTTCAGAATTTAATTTTCTAAAAAATTTTAACAAAAAATCAATATTTTTATTTTTTATAGTTTTAAATGGGAAAGCTATACTTTTAGTATTATCCGATAGAGCAAGACCGATTCTGCTTTCACCATAATCAACTCCTAAAATTCTACCCATATTTTATATGGGTTTTCTAAGATATTCTTTTATTAATTTCCCTGGTTTAAAACGAGTTTTTTTGTGAGCTGGTACATAAATTTCTTCATTAGTAACAGGATTTCTAGCTCTAGGTTTTGCTTTAGTAGGTTTTGATTCAAGAACGCCAAAATTTCTAATTTCAACCCTGGTATAGGGATTATCTTCAATTAAAATATCTCTTAAAATATTAAAGAAGGTATCTGTATGCTCAATAGATTTTCTAACACTTTGATTTTGGCGCCGAGAAAATTCATTAGCAATATCTTTTTTCGTATAGGTTTTTATTTTCATTATCTCCCCACCCTTTCAACGTAATCTATATTTTTAAGTTTAGTTATTTTTCGCATTAAGCGATTTAATTGCCTGTTGTTTTTTACTTGTACAATTATATTTGCCTCTGCTATTGAATCTATTGCTTTGATATCAACACTCGAAATATTTACATTTTCCTTGGATATACATTCTGAAACATCTTTCAACCATCCTTTGTAGTCAAGCCCTGTTACTTTTAGACCAACATTGAAGCTTTCTGAAGATTTAACATTCCAATGCACTGGTAGCAACCGATCTGATTCATTATTCAAAATCGGCAAGCTTTTACAAGAACTTTGATGGACTGTTACTCCACGGCCCCTTGTAACAAAACCTATTAAATCATCACCAGGAATTGGACTGCAACACTTACCAAAGTTAACTAATAAGTTTTCAATTCCATCTAAAACAACTTCCCCTCTACGAAAATTATAAAAACTTTTAGAAGATTTCATAGCATCAATATTCACTTTATCTTCTTTAGGTCTTAATTTATTAAAAATATCCCTAACCGTAAGGATTCCAGTTCCAATTGCTTTTAACATTGAATTCACATCTGCATAACCAAATTTTGAATAGTTATCTTTAAATTCAGATATTAGAGAGGTTGACTTCATCCTTCTTAAAGTCTTTATTAACATTTCCTCTCCTAATTTAATACTGTTTTCATCCATCTCTTTTCTAATAAATCTATTGATCTCATTACGAGCCTTTGTGGTAACAACAAACTTTTGCCAACCTATGCTGGGATTTTGTTTTTTACTTGTAAGTATTTCAACAATATCTCCGTTTTTAATTTTCGTGTTCAAAGGAACAACTAAATGATTAATTTTTGCTCCCATACATTGCATACCAACTTGGGTATGTACTTGAAAAGCAAAATCAACGGTTGTCGATCCGGAAGGAAGCCTTATGAGGTCGCCTAATGGAGTAAATGCAAAAATTTCTTCGTCATAAAGATCAATCTTCAATAATTCCATGAATTCTTTTGGATTAGATGATTCATCTTTCAAGATTTCAAGGAGTTCCCTCAGCCATCTCACATTATTATCTATATCAGAAGATTTACTATCTTTATAAACCCAATGTGCTGCCACTCCAATTTCTGCTGTCTCTTCCATTGAATCGGTTCTAATTTGTATTTCTACCATTTTACCTTTAGGTCCAATGACTGTAGTGTGAATTGATTGATATCCATTTGTTTTTGGAGTAGCAATAAAATCCTTAAATCGATCCTGAACGGGGAGATATAAATTATGTACTAGTCCCAGCGCTAAATAGCATTGCTCGGGCTTTTGAACTATAATTCGAAGGGCATAAAGATCATAAATTTCATCAAAAGATTTATTCCTAGTTAGCATTTTATTATAGATAGATGCATACGATTTTGCACGCCCATAAATATTTGGTGAAATTTCATATTTATTTAATTCTAGTTTTATAGGTTCAATTACCCCATTAACAAATTTAAACCTCTGCTTTTTACTTGATTTTACTTTGGATTTTATATCATGAAATTGTTCAGATTTCAATACTTTAAATACTAAATCTTCTAATTGAGATTTTACAGCGGACATTCCCATTCTGTGAGCAAGCGGTATATAAATATCACGTGTTTCAATAGCAATTCTATGTTTTTTTATTTGAGGCATATGATCTATAGTTTCCATATTATGCAGTCTATCAGCAAATTTTATTATAATTACTCTTAAATCTTGAGCAACGGACAATAACATTTTCATAAAATTACTTACTTGCTTTTCTTTACGTGTTAGATATTTAATATCTTTTAATTTTGTTAAACCATTAACTAAAGAACCAAGTTCTTGCCCAAAAGTGGATGTTATATCCTCTAAAGTAGCATCAGTATCTTCAAGTGTATCATGTAATAAACCTGCGATAATTGTCGTGGTATCCATATTCCATTTTGCAAGAGTATTGGCGACTTCAATACAATGTGAAAAATATGGTTCTCCTGATAATCGCTTTTGTCCTTCGTGATGCCTGTTACCAAATTCATACGCTTTCCACAAAACAGATTTGACTTCTTCTTTATTTTGGTCCGGACCAAGGGATACACTATCATATAATTTTTGGAATGGCTTAGGGTATTCACCAAAATATTGTGGAACTAACTTAGCAATTGGATTTTGCATTAAAATGGCATTTGATCTTCAGAATAATTTTCAAATTTTGCATACTTATTAATAAACGATGCCCTCACAGTCCCGGTAGGTCCATTTCTTTGTTTGGATATAATAATTTCAGCCTTGCCATCATCATCATCATCTTGACTGTAAATCCAAGGCCTATATAAAAATATTACAACATCAGCATCCTGCTCAATTGCTCCACTTTCTCTTAAGTCTGATAATTGAGGTTTACGATCTGCCCTTTGCTCAACCGCTCTAGATAACTGAGATAAAGCTATAATTGGGATATCTAATTCTTTTGCAAGTGCCTTCAATGATCTAGAAATGACTGATATTTCCTGCTGTCTACTTTCAATACTTTTAGGTCCTTGCATCAGTTGTAAATAATCAACTACAATCATTCCTACATTTTTTTCCGCTTTAAGGCGCCTGGCTTTTGCTCTTAACTCTAGCACTGTCAAAGCGGGAGTATCATCAAGAAAAATTGGGGCTTCTTCTAGTTCGCCTGCTGAAATTCCTAAGTTTTTCCATAATTTTGGTGGCAATTTTCCCGTTCTAACAAAGTGACTATCAACTCTCGCCTCTGAGCATAAAAGTCTCATTGCAAGTTGAGAATTTGACATTTCAAGGCTAAACATCCCGACTCCTATATTGTAATCTAATGCAGCGTTTCTAAGCATTGATAAAGCTAGAGATGTTTTCCCCATACCAGGACGACCGGCGACAATTATTAAATCTCCATCTTGAAAACCTGAAGTTATTTCATCTAAATCTAATAAACCAGATGGGACACCAATAACCGTTCCTCCTTTTGAACGAGTTTGTTCTAATTTTTCTAGAGCTTCAAGTAAAATAGGATTGATTTGAGTAAATCCACCTTTCAGACGATTTTGAGTGATGCTAAAAATAGATTGCTCTACATTATCTAATATATCGGATACTTCTTTATGTGCATCATATGCTTCTTTTGCAATATGATGAGATAAAGTTATTAAATTTCTTAACAATGCTTTTTCCATCACAATTTTTGAATATTGCTCTACATGAGCAGCAGTAGGAACAACATCAACCAAACCGGTTATAAAATAGGTACCTCCAACGTTTTCTAAATCTTTTTTTTGTTTTAAAATTTCAATCACCGAAACAGTATCAACAGGATCCCCTTTTTCAAAAAGATCAATCATGACTGAAAAAATTTTGCTATGAGACTCTTTATAAAAAAAATCTGATGTTAACCATTGTATTGATTTACTAACTGCTTCTTTTGAGGAGAGCATTGAACCAAGTACTGCTAATTCAGCTTCTTCAGAATAAGGAACTTGATTCAAATTTTTAATTTTTTCTTCCATTAATTTTCCATTTGATTTTTTACCCATTTAAAATCATCCCAAGCCAATTTTTTTAAATTTTGGTTTCTCAATAAAGTTTCTGGATGATAAGTAATTTTTAATGGTATTCCATTATAATCAAAGATTTTATCTCTCATTTCTTGAACAGATATATCTTTTCCAATTAAAGATTTTCCTGCGACTTTTCCTAATGCTAAAATTAATTTTGGTTGAATGATTTTGATTTGTCGATTAAGATATGGGATATACTTTTCAATTTCAGACGGCAATGGATCACGATTTTTTGGAAGTTTGCATCTTAATATATTTACAATAAATGTATCTTTAGTCCGACTTAAATCAACAGCTAGTAAAATTTTATCTAAAAGCTTACCTGCTTTTCCAAGAAAAGGTAACCCCTGGTGATTAGTATCTAAAGCTGGAGCTTCATCTACGATTAATAAGTTTGCATTTGAGTCTCCAGATCCAAAATAAAAATTACTTTTTGAATCTGTAGGATGGCATTTCTCACAATTATTGATAATGCACTCATAAAGAATCAGTGAGTCTTTTTCATTTATAAAGTTACTTTGTTTATTTTCAAGTACAACTTTTTTTGGAATAATTATTTCATCTGAAAATAGTTTTTTATATACTTTTAAATAATTACTTATTAAAGAAAAATTATTCATTGATCATTTCAATACGGCTTACTCCATTTCACATCGCCTGTAAGAAATTTTTCAATAGCAATAGTAGTCACTTTTTCCTTTTCTTCATAGTCTTCAATAGTAGTTTCTTCTAATTCATCAAAAACGTCTAATTCAGATTCTTGATGATCTTTTATTGCCTTATTTACTATTCTTTCATTAAGCTCTTCTTTTGCTTGTCCGGACATAGCAACTACAGCTTCATACATGTTTTCTGCTTGATGCTCTATGTCACGAAATGGTATTGTCTTTAAACCCATTATTATCTCCTTTTTTAATTTTCAGAATGATATCCAAAAGTTGATTTTTAGCCTTTGCTAAATCATCATTTAGTAAGTTAAAATCAAATCTACTAACATATTTCATTTCTTCTTTAAATCTTTGAAGTCTAATATTAATTCTATATTTAGAATCTGTGCCACGTTTTTGTAACCTTTTTCTTAAATGATCAATGCTAGGAGGTGTTATAAAAATAGAAAAGGTTTTACTAGGATACAACTTTTTGATTGATAGTGCACCCTTTACATCCATTTCAAGTAATAGAATTTCATCTTTCTTAATAATATTATTTATCGAATCTTTTGAGGTTCCATAATAAAATCCATGCACTTTTTCCCATTCTGCAAAGAAAGAATTATCAATAAGTTTTTTAAAAGTTGATTCCGATATAAACTGGTAATCAACACCATTTTTTTCCATTTTTCTTTTTTTTCTTGTAGTAAATGATACAGACCATTTAATTTGAGATACTTGTGCCTGTATAGACCTACATAATGTTGTTTTACCTGCGCCAGAAGGTGCAGAAATAATAATTAAATTTTTCATTAAAGAATATTTTGTATTTGCTCACGAATCTTTTCTAATTCATCTTTTATTTCAACAATATCGATTGTCAGATCAGCTTGAGGACTCTTTGAACCAATAGTATTTATTTCTCTTCCAATCTCTTGTAATAAAAAATTAATTCTTTTACCAACCGGTTCATTTACATCCAAATATGAAAGAAGTTGAGTAAAGTGACTTTTGCAACGAACAATTTCTTCGGTAACATCCATTTTTTCCGAATAATAAGCTACTTCCTGTATCAATCTAGATTCATCAAGATCTTGGCCCACTAATAAATCTTTAATCTTAGATCTAAGCATATTGTGTTTTTCATTTTTATATGAATGAACCTTTTTTTCAAGAAGACCCAATGTTGTTGTGATTTGATTTATTCTTGCCATTATATCTTCTAAAATTTTAGTTCCTTCAGTTTCCCTCATTCTATCTAACTGTTTCAAAGCTATTTCAACATTTTTTATTATTTCTTTTTTATTAGGAGTTTTTGGCTCATTCAACTTTAATAAGTCATTTGAAGAAATAATATCACTAATATTCAAAGGCTGACCATATTTGACATTAATATCTCTTAAAATAGCTTTTAATAATTCATATTTTTCTTGATCAAAAATAACTTTATTTTTGTTTTTCACATCCGATTCAATTCGAATGTAAATAGTTCCACGATGTAATTTATTTTTTATCAGGTTTCTTATTTCATCCTCAACTAATAAATCAAGTTGAATTCCTTTAAATTTTATATCTAAAAACCTAGCATTAACTGATCTAATCTCAATATTGTATCTATCTGATCCAGTTGAGATAGCACCAACTCCAAAACCTGTCATACTTTTAATCATATTTTGTTTTAGCCCAGATGTTTATATATTTTGATAAATAATCATTTATTGAAATAAATTTTTTTAGTAAAAAATTTATTTTTTGTCTTCTTTTATCCTTGCGATAAGCCAGTCTAGATAAATTGATATAGAAATTAAATGATGATTTGCAAAAATACCATTTATTGATGAAGGTAAAAAGGCATAATCAATAATCAGATTTTCCCAATTTACTCCTACTCCTCCGGCCAACTGATACAGAGAATTTTGCCCTAGTCTTAGCATTAATTTTTCTTTATAAATTGTTTCCAATCCAAGCAAAATATCTATTGATAATTTTCCATTATAAATAAGTGAATTTAAATGCCTTTCCGAAGTACTAAATATTATGCTAGACATTGGATTTAAGCTTAGAGATTTGTCTTTAAGTATATTAACAGATTGATGATAACCTACTTCAAATGATGGAGAAGTTCCTTCAATAGTGCCATTGCTCCATAGCATTCCTGAAGCAGGAATGTTTTTAATAACAAAACCCATATTTGAATTTTTGATGCTTTTATAAAAACCAAAATCTAATCCAACCCCAATTGCATTGTGATCTCCTAAAGAACTAGATAAAATCTTAAAACCGATACCAAAAGGAATTTTCCTTAAATAAAAATTTGAAGTCCCATATAATCCAAATCTTCTTTGACTAAAAAAGGTAATTTTATTAGGATCTAGACGCTCTCCTTCGTCAATCATACCATTTGATTCTCCTGAATCATTAGTACCATATTGTCCATCATACCCCCAATCTATAAGCGCTGATCTAGTATCAGGTATATTACTTACACCCTCTAAAATGAAATTTAAATTAATTAATCTTTCCTTGTTTTTTATCTGAAAACTTACAAGCTCACTGTTAATTAATCCGGCGAAGCGAGATTGATGAGTTAAAGAAATTTTTCGTGTAGAAAATATTGGAAAGTAGGGATTACTTAGTGCTGAAGAGGGATAATTGAAATCATAAGCTACAGTTGCATTTCCAAGTGATGCGGTCCTTGCTTCAGAAATATAATCAAATAACTCCCATCCATAATTTGTCCAATTCATATTCCCAAATAAATAACACGAGGTAAGGATAGAAACTAGAAATTTATAAACCATTTCTTTTCTTTAATCTGATTAGTATTTCGAGCGCTTGCATGGGAGTAGTATTATTTATATCAATAAGATCTATTTCTTTTAAAATACTTTTAGTTAACTCAAGATCCTTAATTAATACTTTTTTCATTTCATGAGAAACTTTATTTTTCCTTTCAGCCGAGTTTATCATATAACTATTTAGTATTTGATTTGCTCTATCGATTACAACATTTGGTAATCCAGCCATTTTCGCAACATGTATACCATAACTTCTATTACCAATGCCTCTAGCTATCGAACGAAGAAAAACTATTTTTTCTTTATATTCTTTTACTTGAACATAATGATTTTCTAATCTTTCCAATTTATGTTCTAGATCTGTCAGCTCATGATAATGCGTTGCGAAGACTGTCCTAGCTCTTAAGTTGGGTGTATTATGAATATACTCAGTAATAGCCCAAGCTAAAGACAAACCATCATAAGTTGATGTCCCTCTTCCAATTTCATCCAACAAAATCAAACTATTTTTTGTCGCATTATTTAGAATATTTGAAGCCTCAATCATTTCTACTAAAAATGTACTCTCGCCTCCAGCCAGATTATCGCTTGCGCCCACTCTGGTAAATAAGCGATCAACTATGCCCATATTTACTTTTGAGGCTGGGACAAAGCTGCCTATTTGAGCCATTATAACAATCAATCCAATTTGCCTTAAATAGGTTGATTTTCCTGCCATATTTGGCCCGGTAAGTAAATGGATTTGATTATTATTTGAATCAATGCAAGTATTATTAGGAATAAATTTTTCAGTTATTGGCAACAACTTCTCAACAACTGGATGTCTTCCGTCAAAAATATCTAGAATTGAATTATTTGATAAGGTAGGTTTTGCATAATTATTCTTAACTGCTAAAAATGCAAGAGATGAATAAAAATCAAGATAATTTATCGTAGAGGCATTCTTTTGTAACTTGATTATATGATTCATAATCTCAATGCAAATATCATTAAATATTTTTGATTCAATATTATATATATTCTGCTCAGCGTTTAAAACCTTCTTTTCATACTCTTTTAATTCTTCTGTGATATACCTTTCCGAACTTGTTAAAGTTTGTTTCCTAATAAATGAATTAGGAATTTTTTCCTGGTGCGAGTTAGTAACTTCGATATAGAAACCGAATATCTTATTGTACCCTATTTTTAATTTTGGGATACCTAAATCTTTTCTCAAAGACGTTTGAAAAGATTCAAGCCATTTTTTTCCATTTAAAACGACTTCTCTTAATTCATCAAGTTCAGTATTCACACCCTTATTAATTACATTTCCGTTGGTTAAAAGAGCCGGGGTGTTTTTGGAAATTACATATTTAATATTTTTAAATAATTTAGAAGTATCTAAAAAAGTATTAGAAAAAATTTTTAGATTACTATTTTTTGAACTTTTTAAAATCTTTTTCCAAATTGGAATTTTTTCTAATGTGTCTCCCAAAAAATATAAATCCCTCGGTGAAGCTTTATCTTTATTTATTTTACCTAATATTCTTTGAATATCTGCAGTTTTTTGAAGATCATTTCTTATACTTTTTAAAATGAAGGGGTCTTCAACAAATGCTTCAACAGTATCCAATCTATTTTTAAGTAACTTTGTATCTAATAATGGGCTTAATAAATTTTTTCGTAAAAGTCTTCCTCCGCCTGATGTTTTTGTCTTATCAATACAATCAATAAGTGTGCCGTGAGTTCCTTGGGATGACAAGGAATGAAATAATTCCAAATTTTTAATAGTAAATGAATCCAAAACCATAAGACCTTCTTCAACAATAGGAGATAATTTTGAAATATGATTAATTGAAGTTGCTAGGTTCTTATTAATATGATTTGCTAAAGCGCCTGCTGCTGAGATACCATAATGCATTTCATCACATCCAAAATTTTTTAATGATTTGATTTTAAAATGAGAAACAAGTACCCTATATGCATTTTCAAAATCAAATAACCAATCGTCTATCTGGGTTATAAAAGGTTTGTACTCTCGATACCATAATGAATCTGAATAAACAACTGTTTTTGGTAATACTACTTCTTGTGGACTAAATTTTAAAAGAAAGTTGTTAATGTTTTCCTTTTCGCATTGCCCTATATGAAATTCTCCTGTAGAAGAATCTAAGAATGCAACACCAATACTATTGTTCTTAAAAAACATAGACCCAATGTATCTATTTGACTTATCAGTTAAAGTTTTGTCTGCTGTAAGTGTTCCAGGCGTGACGACTTCAACAACGTCACGTTTAACTATTCCTTTTGTTGTTTTAGGATCTTCTATTTGTTCACAAATTGCTACACGATATCCCGCCTTAACTAATTTAGGCAGATAATTATCTAAAGAATGATAGGGAAATCCTGCTAGATTAACATCGGCTGCTTTTCCATTTGCTCTTTTTGTAAGAACAATACCTAATACTTGCGAAGTCACAACAGCATCATCTAAAAAAGTCTCATAAAAATCACCCATCCTAAAAAGTATAATTGTATCATTATATTTTGATTTAATATCTAAAAATTGTTTCATTACAGGTGTGTCAGCTACGACTGTCTTACTCATATAAATTTTGTCCTATAATTCGAACATTATTATTCCGAATTGTATATTTCTTTTTATCTAAGAATTCTAAAACTGGGATTGCTGTTTTTCTAGTAAGCCCAGATATTTTTTTAAAATCACTTATACTCAACTCCACTGAATTAGTAAAATATTTTTTCAAATAGTTTAACATAACTATTAAATAGTCATGATGGATAAAAAAGTTGTTACCTAGATCTATAATTTTGCTTTTTGATTTTAAAAAATAAATGATTTCTAACAATTGGGAGGGTTTATAATGTTTTATATTTTGTATAGCCTTTTTCTCAACTGGAACTAAACCAGATTTTTTAATGAGGTTTTCGACTGAATTAATTTGCTCAATTTGTAATTTTGTCAAAGGCAGACTAGACGAAGATATTAAAGAATAAAATCCATCGGATTTTTCTACATGTTTTTCAGTAATTAATAAATTTAAAATGATTTTTACAAAATCATGAGGCCAATCTATAGATGAGCATATTGTTTCAATTGGCACTCCATTTCGCAAAGAATTTCTAGAATGAAGGTTTTTGAAAAATATTTTCATTTTTATTTTCCCTCTTTCGATACTATCCAAAGTAAATATTTTATCTGATTCAGATTTTTGAAGGCCTAGCTGTTCAAACCAATTATCAATTTTATCATGATACTTTATAAAAATCTTTTTCCATTCTTTAGAAGTTTTAGGCTTTTCCCATGTTCCATCTACTAAAAAAAAGAACCTTTCTTTTGGATTAAGAGGTATATTATGTATGAAATTATATTTGCCTAGATAATAATCATCCATAAAAGGATCGAGTACTAAACCTCCCCCAATAGTATTTATAGGAGAATATGAACGTATTACAAACTTATCATCTAAAGAGGCTGGTATTTCTGACTCTAAAAAAAGTACACAGTTCCCTTTTTGATTTTTTTCGATTTTTTTTTGATTTTTGAAGAATATTCTGCCAAGGATTTCATCAGTACCAAAATGTAATCTTAGACGTTGATTATGTTTTAGAACCCATTTTGTATTCTTAATCATATTTATTTTTGCAACTATCTTTTTTGTATTCTTTATAGTTTTGGGAGTAGCAATCACACTTCCTCGATGAAAATCTTTCAATTTCATGTTTAATAAATTAACAGCAGCTCTATCCCCTTTAAAAACATGCTGAATATTTTTACCATGAGATTGTAACCCTCTTATTTTGGTACAAACACTATTTGGTAAGACCTCAACTAAATCTCCAACAGCTGCTCGCCCCTCAGCTACAGTACCTGTGACAATTGTACCAAAACCTTTTTTTATGAAAGATCTGTCTACATTCATTCTAAAATATTTTAAAGATTCATTTAGTTTATCACTTTCTGTATAGGAAAGGATATTTTGTTTTAAAAGATTTACTCCATCTCCAGAAATATTATTTATTCTATTACAGGAAAAAATTTCAAAATTATAATTTGATAGATGTTCAGAAATTTCTAATTCAATTAAATCTATCCATTCTTTGTCATTAATAACATCCACTTTAGTAATCGCTACCCATCCCTTTTTTACGCCTAAAATATTTAAAATATCAATATGTTCAATAGTCTGAGGCATTATGCCGTCATCTGCTGCAACTACAATTAATCCATAATGAATATTTGCAGCTCCTGCCGCCATATTCCTGATAAATTTTTCATGCCCAGGCACATCTATTATGGTAACATTATCATTGAGATAGGCAAAACCCAAATCAATAGTCATACCACGTTTTTTTTCCTCTGATAAGGAATCTGTTTCAGTTCCAGTTAAAGATTTGACTAATGATGTTTTACCATGGTCAATATGACCTGCTGTACCAATAACAATCTGAGCCATATTAAATAGAATTTATAGCTTGAGATAACTTCATTAATTGGCTTGGCAGAATTGCTTTGAGGTCAATATAAAATCTATTTTCTTTAATAAACCCAACAACTGGAATTTCCCCAAGCCTCAATTTTCTAGCTAGCATAGAACATTTTATAAATTTAGGATTAAAGATTAAAGCCATACTTTTAATATTCTCTTCTGGCAGAGATCCACTTCCCGCTTCGACTAAAGAAGGGACAAGAGATATATCTAAGTCTCTGATTATGTTTTTTTGAATGAGCATTATCACTTTTTCACCACGTTTTTTTAGTGTCTTTCTCGAAGTATTAAGCATATTCAAACTGAGGTTATCTTTTGTGAATGATGTAGATCTATAACTTCTTAATGTGTCTTCAAGAAGTCCAATGGTTAATTTATCTGGACGAAAAGGGCGATATAATGTATTCTTCTGTAAAGCTTTTATAATTTTTCCTTTACCCACAATTATACCTGATTGAGGACCCCCAATTAATTTATCTCCGGAGAATGTAACAATATCTGGCTTATCTTTCATAAGTTGATTGATAGGTATATCCAAGGAAGTATTTTTAGAGATATTCTTTAATAATGATCCACTACCCCAATCTACCATAACAGGAAGGTTGTAATTATCTCCCATTGAAACGAGTTCAGCTAATCTAACTGATTTGGTAAAACCTTTAACTATATAATTACTAGTATGAACAGTAAGTATAAGTTTTGTATTCTTATTTATAGCATTTATATAATCTTTACTATGAGTCCTATTAGTAGTCCCTACTTCTTTTAAAATAGCACCACTAGCATGAATTATGTCAGGAATGCGAAATAAACCTCCAATTTCAACTAATTCACCTCTAGACACTATCACTTCTCCGCCTTTAGCAATGCCATTAATTGCAAGCATAACAGCAGCAGCATTGTTATTTACTACTAGTGAAGATTCGCTTTCGCATACAGAAGAGAGGATTGCACGAACATGCTCCTGTCTATCTCCTCTTTTCCCATCATTTAGATTAAACTCAAGATTTACATACCCCTCCATTTTTTTCGCAATTTTTTTTAAATTTTTCGAATTAAAAGGAGCTCTTCCAAACCCAGTGTGAAGAACTATACCAGTTCCATTTATTACATTAACTAAGTTGTGTGAAGTTCTAGCTAAAACTTTATACTTAATCTCATCTAATAGAGCTGCAGATGTTTTATTTAATTCACCATTTTTGATTTTTCTTCGATACAACTCTATTTCATCTTGAACAATTTTTTTTAGGTAAGACTCATGAATTTTAGAATCTTTTTTTATGTCAATGATTACCTTATTGACTGAAGGGATATCTTTAGGAACTGTCTTTTTCATAGCTAGACTAAAATTGTTTATGATAAAATTATAGGATTTTTCCTATTTATCTAAATTAACTTTTATTACTTCCTATTTTATATTCTTGTAATAAAATGATTTTCCCTTTAAAATTATAAAAAAAGCCCCATATAAAATATTTAAAAAGAGGCTTTATTATAAAAAATGAAAATTATCTTTTTTCTTCAATTCTAGCTGCTTTTGCACCTTTCACATTCTTTAAATAATTAAGCTTTGATCGACGAACTTTTCCACGACGAGTAACATTTATCGATTTAATCAATGGTGATTGAACTGGAAAAATCCTCTCAACACCAACACCATTAGTTACTTTCCTTACTGTAAATGTTCCATCTAAACCATTCTTTCTATGTCTTGCGATTACGATACCTTCAAACCTTTGAACTCTTTCCTTATTGCCTTCTCTTACTTTAACATCTACAGCGACAGTGTCTCCAGAATTAAAATCTGGGATATCTGATTTCATATATTTCTTATTTACTTCATGAATTTTATCCATTTTTACTCTCCGATTCTTTAATTTTTTGGTATTTTTCCCAAAGATCAGGTCTAAATTTTATTGTGCGACTTTCTCTATGTTCTTGCCTCCATTGATCAATGTGTCTATGATTTCCATTTAGCAACACTTCTGGGACACTTCTATTTCTAAACTTTCTTGGGTTCGTATAATGTGGATGATCTAATAATTGATGTGAAAATGAATCATTCAATACTGATTTTAGGTTGTTCAAAGCACCTGGAATTAATCTCGATACACTATCCAATATTATTAAAGCAGGTATCTCACCACTTGTCATTATAAAGTCTCCCACAGAAAATTGATCTGTAACATACTCATCAATAACCCTTTCATCAATGCCTTTATAATGCCCACAAATTAATATAATATTACTATTTCTACTCAACTTTTCAGCTGCATTTTGATTCCACTCTTCACCTACTGGAGAAGGATAAATAACCCTAATATTATTTTTAGAAACCATCCAGCTAAAAGATGCATCAATTGCATCAAAAAGCGGTTCTGGTTTAAAAACCATTCCTCCTCCCCCTCCAAAAGGAGCGTCATCAATTTGCTTATGCTTACCTAAACCGTAATCCCTGAGATTAACAATTTTTAATTGAATCACTTTTCTTTCTATAATCTTTTTTAGTATACTATTTTGCACAAAAGTATCAATAATATCTGGAACGGGAGTTATAATAGCAAATTGATTCAATTAAACAATCCATCCATAACTTTTATAATAATATTCCTATTTTCATAATCTACTTGTTTAATAATTTCTGGGACAATTGGAATTATATACTCTTTTGATTCTTTTTCAATAATGTAGGCATCATGACTAGGAAGCCACATCACATCAATAATGTGACCAACTAAATTTCCTGATTCATCTATAACTTTGTAATTTAAAATATTCCTACTAATCCAATTAATTTCTGAATCTTTTGAAGTCTGAACAAATATTGTTTTACCAATAATTTTTTTAGCAGAATCTAACGAATCAAAACCTGAAAATTTAAATTTTCGTTTTTTACCGATTCCATTAATCATTTCAACACTGATTTTATTCGATCGATCAATCGAGGATCCTATCATTAATTTATTTTTATTGATATACTTTTCAAAATATCTTGACAAGGGTTTTAAACACACATCACCCTTAAGGCCAGAAGTTTTTGTAACCTTTGCAATTGGATGGAATATTTTATCCAAATTAATCGATAACGTCTAATCTAGCTCTTTTTCCACCTTGTTTAGCATTAATAGCAAAAACAAGAGTACGCAGAGCTGATATATTTCTACCGCTTTTCCCAATGACTTTACCATAGTCACCTTCTCCAACAGTTAATTCGTAAATCAGTCTTTGTTCTGTTTCAACAATATCTACTTTAACTTCATCTGGTTTATCTACCAAAAGTTTAATTGCTTGCTCGATAAATTCTAACATAGCGTCCTCCATTTTCTAATTAGTAATTAATATGATATTCTTATTCTTCCTCATCAGAGGGAACATTAACCTTTTCATTTTTATTAGTGCCAGCATCTGCTTTTTCTTTTTTATTAGAGCGGGCTTTAAGAACTTCTTCATGATTTAAATTCCATTTTTGCATTTCTTTCTCTAGCTGAGAATCATTTAATCCTTGGTTTATTAAATGCCACTTATGAGCTATGCCCGCTCTTCTTAGCAATTTATGGGCAGCATCAGTAGTTTGTGCTCCATCTTTTAACCAATGAATAATTCTTTCTTCATTCAATGAAAAGGAATGTTCTACGTCAATTGGGTTATACCAACCAAGCTCCTCAATTGCTGCTCCATCTCTACGACTTCTTGAGTCCATTACAACCATTCTATAAAAAGGTCTATTCCTTCTTCCAATACGTTTTAACCTAATTTTTGTAGCCAATATATATCTCCTTAAGATTACAGTTTTTAAAATGAAGGCAGACTAAATTTATTAAATTTATTTATTTTCTTCATCATCTTTTTCATTTGAGTAAATTGTTTCAAAAGGGCATTTACTTCCTGCACAGGACGACCGCTTCCTTTTGCGATTCTTAATCTACGACTACCATCAATAATATTTGGAGTTTTTCTTTCGATTTTATTCATAGAATTAATAATTGCTTCAGTCCAAATTAATTGTCTATCATCCATTTTAAAATTTTTCAAAACTTTTGAATTTTTCCCGGGCATCATATCCAGAATACTACTCATTGGACCAATTTTTTTTATTTGTTGAATTTGTATTTTAAAATCATCTAAATCAAATCTGTTTAATCGTATTTTTTTATTAAGTTCAGTTGCTTTTTTGTCATCAATGGCATTTTTAGCTTTTTCAACCAAAGATAAAATATCTCCAAATCCTAAAATACGGTCAGCCATTCTTTTGGCATTGAAAACTTCTAAACCATCAATTTTTTCAGAGGTACCTATAAACTTAATTGGAACATCAGTAATACTGCTTATTGATAAAGCTGCACCACCTCTAGAATCACCATCCATTTTGGTTAAAAGATTTCCAGTTAATGGTATGGCCTCGTGAAACACAGTAGCTGACTTTACAGCATCTTGTCCAGACATTCCATCAGCAACATAAAGAATTTCATCTGGATTAACAGATTTTTTTATTTCCTGTATTTCTAACATCATTTTTTCATCAAGATGAAGACGACCGGCAGTATCAATTATAACAACGTCAATTTTCATTTGATTAGCGAATAAAACCGCTTTTTTAGACAAAGATATTGGGTCTATTCCATTTTCTGTAAAAACTGGCACATTAATTTGCTTGCCTATCTTTTGAAGCTGCTTAACTGCTGCTGGTCTATAAAAATCCGCGGCAACCAACAAAACAGATTTTCCTAAACCTTGAAGATAATAAGCTAATTTGCCTGCAGTTGTAGTCTTACCAACACCTTGTAGACCTGCAAGAAGAATAACAGATGGCTTTTTTCCTAATAAAAGACCATTTGATTTATTTCCAAATAAAGATATTAATTCATCGTGAATCATTTTAATGAATTGCTCTCCGGGCTTTACAGATTTAAAAACTTTAGTGCCTTGCGCCTGCGTTTCAATTTTAGAAATAAAAGATTTAATAACTTTAAAATTAACATCCGCATCAATAAAGGCTTTACGTACATCACGTATAGTAGATTTTATATTATCATCTGTAATAATTCCAAGTCCTCGAACATTTCGAAGAATACTTTGAAATTTTTCTGTTATTTGATTAAACATTTTATGTTAAAGTCTCTAAAGCTAAAATTTAGTCAAAATTTATGGTATGAGCACCAGAGTATTAATTAACATTATAGTCGATAGTAACACCAAAATGTCTTGGGTCACCATAACTTTTCCATAATTGTTCTGGATAATTTGGAGGAATCAGACCAAAGTAAAACCCTCGTGTATTATACTTTTCGTTAAAGACATTCCTTAACCATAACGTGATATTAAATCTTTGAAACGATTGTCCCAAAGTAATGTTAGTAAGAGAATATGCTTCTGATTTGTTATTGTGACTATCCGAGAAATAGTAGCTAGATTTATAAGAGGTATTTGAAGCAAGAAAAATATCGCCTAAATCATAACGAAATCCAAAAGAGCATGTTAATTGAGGAGCCATAGCAGATTCTCTATCACCTCCGTATGAAATTCCATTAGATGTTTGGTAAGAAAATTCTTCTACGTAGGTATCCAAAAAACCTATTGAGGAAATTGTTTCAAAAGAAGGCAAAAATCTATACCGTATTTCAGTTTCAAATCCTTTTAAAAACCCCCTACCAGAGTTGGCTGTGTAGAAGTAAAAACTATTTGGATTACCTAGGTCTTGCTGACTAGAAACAGAAACTTGTTGATCCGTTCTAAGGCCATAAAATCCATTGAAAGATATCATGTATTTTTCTTTAACAGTCTTGAATCCGAATTCAAAGTTATCAATAAACTCAGGCCCATACGGACGGTTGATGACATCTAAAAAAGGCTCTTGATTAGCACCACCTGCTTTATAACCCCGAGCATAGGATAAAAACAAATTTTTAAGAATCCTATGTTTATAAGATAATGCTATTCTGAAGCCAAGCATTGGGTTTCGATCTTCCTTAGTTTGAATAAAATTTACTGTCGGAATATTAGTGTAATAATAATTGTCTATTGCTCTTCCTCTGTATTCATAAAAATAGTCTTCTAATCTAAGGCTAAAATCTAGTTTAACAGCTTCACTTATTTTGAAAAAAGATTGAAAGTACGCTGCTAATTTTTGAAATTCATATTCGCTTTCCGCTTCGTCTGCTAGACCACCAAAAAGATAACCCTGAGCTTGGTCTTTTTCATTAAATTTATTGAAATATCCCCCAAAGGTATATTGTTGATTTGAGAGCCTAATTTCTTGCGAAAAATTGTTTCTTTTTCTTCTATTGGAATCATAAAAAGAGTACGACCATCCTTCAATATCTGGATCAAAACCATGTTCAATGAGCCAATATTCATCATTCGCCCAATCTCCATCATATGAGTGAACTTGCTTAGTTGCCGAAAATGAAGATATTACTTTTAAAAAAAAGTTATTAGAAAACTGATAGTTTAATTTCAAAGAGCCAGCATTCGTATTTTGACTATCTTCTCCTTCAGAATCAGAATAAGTTAAAAACTGATCATTATTATCCGGTGCCCATACATCATATCCATTATTAAGATCAGATGAAATAACTGTTCCAAGTAAACTAAAATGCTTAGATGGTGCAAACAGTAATTTTGCCCTAACGAATATTTCATCTTTCTTATTTGAATTATCCACATTAAGGTAATTATTTTTTCTAAACCCGTTTGAATAATTGTAGCTAGAACTAATGCGAAGCAGTAAATTTTGTATTATCTTAAAATTAATAAGCCCATTAACTCCTTTTTTCCCATCATTTCCTACTGTAAGTGAATATCTATAAATGTTTTTATTGCTAGGCTTATTTGATCTCAATGATATTAGTCCACCAATTGCGTTGCTACCAAAAATAGAGGATTGCGGACCTTTGAAAACTTCTATTTGGTTTAGATCAAAGAGATGACCCAGCATACCCAATCCACTTAAATCAATATCATCTAATGCGTAACCAATGGAAAAGTTAGGAGATCCTTCTCCGAAATATTGGCTTCTTTCTCCTACTCCTCTAATTTGAAAATATCTAGGCCTACTTGTTCCTCCAGCCCAATTAAGATTTGATATTCGTTCCACAATTTCATTGAGATGATCTGCTCCTGAATCTCTAATATTGTTTTGTTGTATTACAGTTAAGCTATGTGTTGATTCTGAAAAAGACTCATTAATTAGTCCTGATTTAACAGTTATTTCCTTTAATTTCAATACATCTTTGGTTAGATAAACTACCATATCGTTTTTTGCACTTTCTTTTTTGTCTTCGTACCCTATATGAGAAAATGTAATCACTGATCCTTCAACTCCTTTGATTAAAAATGTTCCATTATCATTTGAAACCGTCCCATAGGTATTTGTTGATATATTGACATTTGAAATCGGTAGTAATGTGCTCTCCTCAAGAATCGTTCCGTTTATTTGTGAAAAGAGATAAGTAGTAATAAAGAAAGGAAATAAAATAAAAATATGCTTCAAGATTAACTCCCTACGCTGGTATTATCCAGATCAGGTTAAAGGGTTTATTCTCAGCCACTTCGTCTGGATTAAAGTAGCACCCCTAACAGTGAAAATTACAAAGATAGACCTTTTAAAAAAAATAGGTCTTTGCATTTTATTAGAATAACTTAGGCATTATCTTACGTTCACAATCTTTGAGAAAATAATGTCAAATAATACAAATAGTATTCCTGAGCTTAATCTACGAGTTATTTTAATAGGGATAGCACTTTCAATTGTAATGGGTTCTGCAAATGTCTATCTAGGACTAAAAGCAGGCATGACGGTTTCTGCTTCCATACCAGCTGCAGTAATTGGAATGCTTACTCTTAGGTATGTAGGTATTTTTTTTAAAAATTCTAATCCTGGATCTATTTTAGAAGCAAACCAAATTCAAACTGCTGCTTCAGCAGGGGAATCACTTGCTGCAGGAATAATTTTTACAATGCCTGCATTAATTTTAATTGGCATCTGGCAAGAATTTGACATGATACTTACTACGGTTATTG